>JBNKLA010000096.1:0-8018 GCA_050292115.1 Sulfurimonadaceae bacterium
AGCGTATTCAAGCATGGATTGGAGTGGCTCAAGAACGTATTGGTCAATTCAAGGCTCAAAAGCAAGGAGTTTTCCGTGTTGCTTAGCTTGCTTGAACGCTCATTTGCCAAAGTTCGAAAGTATGGTGTCGTGGAGTGAGACATTTTTCACTTTTTTTCAATTGGCAATTCATGTTTAACGCGTAATAAAGTAGCTTCCGGCGAGTATGGGAATAATGCCCAAAAGCTCTTTGACATTCGGCAAGTCTCCTAAAATCAGATACGCAAACAGCACGGTAAAGAGTGGAATAAACGCAATCATGGCGGAGAGTTTCGTGATACTGATATGATGCAGTGCTTCGATCCAGAAAAATTTCGCAATCACAAAAACCAGTATGGCGTTGAGCGCAACGTAAAAGAGTGCTTCTTGATGCTCAAGCGGATTGACAAAAGGCTCAAGAGTCAAAGCCAGTATCAGCAAAACCGGCAATGCGGCCGCGTTGCGAAAACTCAAAATCGTCACCGCCGAAACTTTGGTACGGGCACGTTTTTGATAAAGATTGGCAAAAGGCGCAATGGCGGCACCCACAAGCACTACAAGATCGCCGTAGTTAAAACGGTACTCGTGCGGAAAGAGAATAATTAACGCTCCGCTAATCATCAAAAACGCGCCAATGGTATGCACGCGCGTCATCTTTTCTGCGCCTAAAACATTAAAATAGAGATACGAAAAAAAGAGTTGCAACATCATAATAACCGCCACGTTTGCGGGTGTGGTGTAGCGCACGCCAATAAAAATGCTTAAAAAGAGCAGATTGATAAAGAGTGCCGTGAGCAAAAGGTCTTTATAGGCATCCGTAAGCCGTAACTCGTTGAATTTGCGGCGGCGGTACTGGATAAAAAGGAGAACAGGAGTGGCAATGAGTAGCGTATAAAAATAGGAGTACACCGACCCTAGCACCGCGACGCAGAGGGTTGAAAAAATAGGGAAAAAGCCTTCAAACAGCGATAGGATTATCGCATAAAGTTCGCCTTTGCGTTCATTGCTCTGTATTTTCATGATGGCATTATAGTAAAGGAAAATTAGTCTTTAGGAGCTATGACTCTCATCTCTGTTTTCATGATGTTTCTTTTTGGCAAAACCAGACCCTTTTTTTGTTTTGGCCGTAAGTTCAAGCGATTCAATAAGTTCGCGATAATCAATGCCGTTTTGGTGCATTGTGGCAAAACTGCGTGCGATAACGGCGATGGTGTTGGGAACCTCGCCTCTCTTTTTATAAGCCTGCAAATTTTTTTCACTTACTTTAATCAGTTTGCTAAATTTTGGCAAGGTGATCTCTGCATCTAAAAGCAACTTTTTAAAATCAATAAATGTCATAGTAATACCGATGTTTTTCTAAATGATATCACATTTTCTCTCAGGAAATTGACAAATTTTCTTAATTCATGTACTATCACTATATTATATTACTTTTAGTAGTAATTAATAAGATATAAAAAAGGAGCCGAAATGGCAAAAGTTCTTAAAAAGAAAGCCGTATCCAAAGTCGCTAAAAAAGCAACCAAAAAAGCTGACGTAAAAAAGAAAAACGTTAAAAAAGTGGCCAAGCAAGTGGCTAAAATTGTATTAAAAGCGAAGCCTAAAAAAGTAAAAGCGGCCAAAAAAGTCGCTAAAAAAGCCGTTAAAAAAGTAGCGTAACATACGCTTACATGTAAGCATTGAAGGCTTACATGTAACAATATCAAAACATTTTGGCAACAGCCGGTAATCTCAAAGTAATCTCTCCTATCTAAAATCGCGAAAACCAAATTAAGGCAATTTCTGTGATAAAGGTAGACTTGCACCTTCACTCCAAATACTCCGACAAACCTGCCGGATTTTTCTCTAAAAAACTTGATATGCACGAATCTTATGTGAGCCCAAAAGCGCTTTACGACACGCTATTTGAGCGCGGCATGACGCTCTTTACCATTACGGATCACGACGAGATTGCCGGTTGCCTTGAGATAAAAGAGCTTCCGGGCGTTTTTATCAGCGAAGAGGCCACGGCGTATTTTCCCGAAGACCGCTGTCATATTCATGTGTTGTGCTACGACATCACTGAAAAGCAACACCTACAGATTCAGAAAAAGCGCTATAACGTCTATGATCTTGTTGACTATTTGCAATCAGAAAACATCTACCACGTTTTTGCGCATCCGCTTTATGATATGGACGGCCGATTGAGTGAAACGCATATTGAAAAATGCCTTTTGATGTTCGATAATTGGGAGATCATCAACGGTACGCGCTCGGGAATCTCTGCAAAACTGACACAAGAGATTGCCGAAATGTTTACCGGTGGCAGACTTGAAGCTCTGGCTAAAAAACACGGTTTTAACCGCCGCAAGCGCGCACATATCAGCTTTACGGGCGGCAGTGACGATCACGGCGGCTTGGATATCGGCAAGACTTACACCCAATGCCAAGGCACCACGCTAGAAGAGCTAAAACGCGCCCTTGATGAAGGCGCTACCGAACCCAAAGGCGATTACGGTTCGCCCATTCGGCTTTCGCATATGATTATGAATATTTCACAGCAGTGGGCCAAAGCTAAAAAGCACTCCAGCTCGCATCTGCTTGAGTACCTTTTTGGCAAGCCAAAAATCAACATGCTCACGCAACTTATGGGGATGAAACGGGTTGTAGAACAGGTGGAGATGATTTCAGGGGTTAGCATGGCCAGTGACCACTCCAACCGACACGAACTCATTCACAGCTTTTTCAAGCATCTCTTTCCGCATCTTATCAAAGAGTTTTCCGACACCAAAAACCTCAATATGGACAAAGTGAGCATGTTGCTGGGTCAGAGTATGCTCTCGATTATTCCTACGGCCTATTATTTGAGTGTTTACTGGCAACGTTCGCATGAGAAGAAGCGCTCACGTCAGATATACCGCGCCATTACGGGAGAGAAAAAAGATTACACTGGCAAAGTGGCCTATTTTACCGATACCTTCAATGAAATCAACGGCGTTGCCCTCACCTCGCAAAAGCTCTTTAAACTGGCCAAAGAGGAGCGCTACAACCTTACGTTTATAACGGCCTATAAAGAGGAGGTGAACGATCCTAACCGCAAAAATTTTGAGCCCATTATCTCTTTTGCCCTGCCCGAATATGAAGAGATAAGTGTCAATATTCCCCACTTTCTCGATATGCTTGAGTATTGCGATGAGCACAATTTTGACGTTATCTACGCCGCGACACCGGGGGTCGTGGGAATTTATGCCTTTTTTATTGCCAAAATCCTTCATATACCGTATGTGACTACCTTTCATACCGATTTTCCCGAGTATGTGGGCAAATATTCGGGCGATCATCTCTTTAAGGGGCATATATGGAATGCCTTTGCACTTCTGTTTAATGGATCACAAAAAGTGCTCTCGCCTTCTAAAGCCTACCGAAAGGTCATGGTCGAAAACGGCGTAAAAAAGAAAAAAATTGAGCTTTTTAGCCGCGGTATCAATCATGAACGTTTCAATCCGTCATTTCGCGATAAAGGGTTTTGGAAGCGCTTTGATTCGGCATATAATCTGCAAAACGTGGCACTCTTTGTCGGGCGTATCGCCAAAGAGAAAAATCTTGACCTTTTTGTGCAGGTGGCCAAGCTTTTTGAATCACGCGACGACATCACGTTTATAATCGTCGGTGACGGACCTTACAAGGAGCATATCGAGTCGCACATAGGAAGCAATGTCGTACTTAGCGGTTATCTTGAAGGCGAGGAGCTCTCTTGTGCATTTGCATCGGCCGATATCTTTTTGTTCCCAAGCCAGACCGAAACCTTTGGCAACGTCGTACTCGAAGCACAGGCTTCGGGAGCCATTCCCATTGTCTCATCCAAAGGTGCCGTGCGAGAAAATATTGTTGATGAGACCACGGGCTTTGTCATTGAAGGCAACAACCCCTTTGATTACGCCAAAAAGATAACGCAGTTGCTTGATAACGACACCGTAATGGCCTCGATGCGTCAAAATGCGCTGGAGTTCATGAAAGATAAAGGCGAGCGTGAACTGCTTGAAGTAATGCTTGAGAAACTTTCACTTGGAAAATTACAAAAAGTGGAGGATGCTTCATGAGAGTAGCACTTTTTACCGACACATTGGGCGATCTTAACGGCGTATCGCGTTTTATTAGCGATATGGCAGAGCAGTCGCGTGAGCGCGGCGACACCTTACATGTAATCACCTCTACTGCAAAACGTTGCCCCAAAGCACAAAACATCCACAACTTCAAGCCGCGTTTTCGGCTTAAAATGCCCTATTACAACGAGCTTGATCTCGCCTTTCCACCCGCAAAAGAGATAGAGGAGCTACTCAATTTTATTGATCCTGAAATGATCCACATCTCCACGCCAGGCCCTGTAGGAATTTTGGGGCGGAAGTTGGCTAAAAAGCTAGCGGTACCGATGCTAGGAACCTACCATACCGACTTTCCGGCATACATCAAAGACAATACCGGTTCAATGCTGCTAAAACGCCTGAGTGATCGTATGATGCGGCGTTTTTACGCTCCGTTTGCCCACGTCTTTAGCCGCTCTGAAGTGTATGAAACGATTATGCGTAACGATATCGGGATTGAAAAAGAGCGCCTGAGCACCATCCCCGCCGGAACCAATCTGGAGCGTTTTGCACCTTTACATGTAAAGGAAGATTACTGGAGTCATCAAGGCCTTAAAAGCGACACCATCAAGGTACTGTACGTCGGCAGAATTACCGTAGAGAAAAATATTCCGTTTTTGCTCAATGTGTGGCAAAAACTCAAAACGCACCATAGTGAACTCAATGCCGAGTTAATCTTGGTGGGCGAAGGCAAACTCAAAAAAGAGGCGTTGAAACTGGCTGATCTTGGAGTGCATTATCACGGAGCTGTCTATACGGATGAGCTCTCCAGCATCTATGCCATGTCGGATATTTTTGTATTTCCCTCCATAACCGATACTTTGGGACAAGTAGTGATGGAAGCCGCGGCAAGCGGCGTACCGGTTTTGGTATCCAACCAAGGAGGCCCGAAAAGCCTACTCAATACCAAACTTCAAAACGGCTATATTCTCGAAGCCCATAACGCGCAAGTTTGGATCGATACGCTGCTACAGCTTATCGAAAGCGAAGCCCTGCGTAAAGAGCTCTCAAACGGTGCGCAGGTTAATATGCAAGCGTTTGATATCAAGCACTCATACGAGCACTTCTGGGAGATGCACCATCGCTACTATTATTAATTTATAACTTCCAGTGGACCCAGTCCGAATGGCACTTATTTAAGCTTTTTAGGGTGACCATTTTTTCTGACTTCCTCACGCAACACATGACGCGGTTTTTTCATAAGAGGGTAATCTATAATACATCCCAAAACGGACATCATTCTCATAATAGCCTTCACTATTACTGGGTTGTCCATTATTGCTAACAAACTCCGTAGTACAGTACTCATCATCAAGAGTAATATTATTGTCGGTTACATTGTTTTCTTGCTTTGTGCTTTCTCCACTACTAACGTAGCGGTTAGAATCGCTGTAAAGTATTTGATATCCATATCACAATCCTTTTTTAAAATAAGAGGTAACTTCTAATAGTTTCCATCACCCCCGCCGCAGGAGGGTGTGGTGGCGCATAAGGCTTTAGGGTCAGCGCAAAGCCCATCTTGACATCATTGCCGTCATGATTGTCGGTTTTACAGATACGAACATTGTAACGTCCCTTCTCTTTTTTTCCTGTATTGAAGTCAATAATTTGATACCCCTGATTGGGTTCGTCCGCCCACGCTTTGCTTGTATGGTTGTAGTCATAAAAAGAGACGACATTGCCCTCGGGGTCGATAACCTGCATCTCATACGTGTTGGGAATGCGCGTTATCTGTTTGTAGTGGGGAAGATCAATCCGGTTAAACCACACTACAACCGCTCTGGCGCGGTTGTAGCTGTCGATTTGCATGTAGGTTTCGGAGGCATTGGGATTGCTAAGATAATCATCGGTTTCAAAACAGGTTTTACCATCGGAGCGTAAAGTAAAATCTGTATTTCTCATATACATCAACAACGGGTCAATATTATAATTCACGCCGCCTTCACCTGCACGGCTATGGCGCTCTGCATCAGAGAGATTCTCATCTTCAGCGCCAACGCTATCACGGGCAATAGCGATAATGCCTGCTTTAAAGACTTCGGGAAGGTTTAGGTAGGCATCGTAATAGTATTCTCCTTCATCCGCATTAGCGGTAGCAAACCTTGAGATCATATTGGCGGCGACTCCGGCGGTGAAGGGGGTGGCGAAGCTGGTGCCGCTTGTTAGGGCGTCGGTGTAGTGCATAGTATGAATAGGGTCGAGAGGGTTATCATCGTTAACAGTTATTTTTTCCTTTTTAGATAGATAAAAATAATCCGTTCCCGGAGCGGAGACTTCGGGTTTTTGATAGCTAACATGACCATTGATAAAAGGATTGTGGTATGATGACTCTGCATTAATAACAATAGCACTGTTCTCATCAATTTTATAATTCCCTACAGTAACTACATTAAAAGCTTTTCCTGGAGATACGACATCATTACCGGGATTATCATCTCCTTCTTGGTTAAGGTCATAATTATTGCCTGCGGCGATAAAAATCAAGCGCTCATTGTCATAAGTATGGTTGTCAAAGAGTGCATCCATTGGGTAATAATTTCTGGTACTGTCATTTTCATCTGCTGACTCATATTTATTGAGACTATAACTTTCAATAAAGTTTGCATTATTATCATCTGGCAGGACAACATCATAAATAGTTTCATTAGGATTGTCATAAGTTGTATCAGGTATTACTGTTAACAAGTTCTTACAAGTCAAATGTGCCTCAGGTGAGACAGTTGATAAAACCCCTGTAACTATTTTTGTGTGATATGCTTTGTCACTATAGCCTTCGTGTAAATTACCATCGTTGTCTTTTACATCTTCAATGGTATATCTGCTTTCTGCTGATGTATACCCAAAAAAAGTTTTATTACTATCGTTATAATCAGGGCATTTCATATCAGAATAATAAATATTGACACCCCCGCCTTTTAAGTTCAAGTGTGCTCTATCGGGGTCTTCCTCCATACTTTTCATGTAAGTTTTTTCCAAATAGCCATCAAACCGCTCTACCCATTCATCACGCATATCCTGATCGACATGAAAAACAGGGTCTGCTGTTGCACTAGCCGAAAAATCAATATGCTTATCCAGCGCTCCAACCGCACCGTTATGATAGGTGAGAAGTTTAATGATAGTTTGCGGTTTGAGATTGAGGCTAACATAGCGTGCTCCTTTCTCAATTGCCTTTTGCATTTTAGCTTTTGTAGTGTCGTCAAGCTTATTGTCCAATAACGTCAAAACGGTTTGCAGATTTGCTTTGCGGGCTTCAAAGCGCAGTCGGTTTTTTCGTTCTTTGCGTTGTTCATAGTGTGCAAAGAGTGCTTTGCTCTCATCATAGCTTAGTGTACCGTTTGGGGTGGAGACCGTAACGCTGTTGCTTTTGGGGTCGGCGACCAAAAAGAAGCCCTCAAGCTTCTCGGTATCGCTCATATCTATCACCGGAGTGGTATCGTTAATGAAAATATCGACTTTGAGCGTTTTATCTTTGTCATACGCCTTGAGCATCTTTTTTTGTAAACGGTAGGTGGTTAGGTTGGTAGCGTCGGCATAAATGCCAAATGTTGATTGAAACTCATTTTTGATCTGTATCTGTTTAATCTCTTGTTGTTTGAGATTGGCGTTTTGAAAGAGCTGGGTACTCCATGTACTAGCACAAAGCATCGGGGCAAAAAAGAGCCACAGGAGGGTTAGGGGTCGATGAAACATTAAGAACCTTTTGGAATTACAGTGGCTCTAGTGTAGCGGTTTTTTAGTAACCCCCAAGTAAACCCCATCTTGAAAAAAGGTCAAGATTTGGCTAACTGCACATTCCAAGGCAGCAGAGGGTCAATATCCCTGCTTTCAACCTGATAGATTGGAAGTTCTGTAAGAAGATGGCTTAGATAGGCAAAC
>JBNKLA010000097.1:0-33982 GCA_050292115.1 Sulfurimonadaceae bacterium
TCGGCGCTTACAATGCTCTGTCCGCGTTTAGATACGACTTTTGCCGTAACACGCTGCAACGTGTTATCGTAAACGTTTAACACCCCTTGCGTATTGTTATGATAGCTTTTTGCGTGGGTAAAATCCCCGCTAAGCAGCCAGAGCTTTAGACCTGTTGGCCGGCCGCCATGCATTCCGCCGCCGCCATTTTTTTTTGTATCTTCCTTTTTGCTACCATGCTTCGTGTCTTCAGGCTTACCGCCACCGTATTTTGTGCCGCCATACTTTGCACTCTGATTCGGATTTTCCTTGTTAAACCAGATCACCGATGGTTCAGCCGCCAACAGTGTCATGCCTATAAACGTAAGCGCCAAAAAAGGTTTCATCATACGGGCCCTTTTTATACATATAAAATAACGCGAGATTATTACTTTTAAGTGTTAATTTTTTGTTAAGTCAAGGATAGCGGTACGAAGGAGTACTCTTTGTAGTTTATGTATTGTGCCTATTGTTTTTTTCTGTTTCTAAAAGCAACTTATTAAAAAAGCATCAAGCTTGGCTACCCAATCTTTCATATACATCACTTGTCGGTTTTTAGCCACAATGACATCGGCTCTTCTTATTTTTGCAAAGGATTTTGGCAGGGCTGAAATGGTGCCTCCTTTGGGTTACATGTAATCATTTGATACTTGAGTTTCCAAAAAGTGGATTTTCACTCACAGAAAGACCGATGCTTTTTTATCCAGGCGTACTTCAGTGAACTTCTTTTGCGAAGCCCTAAAGGAGGCTGCGCTCAACGCCGTCGCCTTTTTTAAAATATCCCGCTCTTGCTTTAATTGAGCATTCTCTTTGCAAAGTCGTTTCAGTTCGGCTTCATGCTCCGAGTTGGCTGTGACTTTAGTATCTGTGCCGTTTTTCAAGCGTTGGTTTCGCAACCAGTTATGCAGCGTCTTTTCACTCATCCCCAGATCACGTGCTACCTGCGATACCGATACACCTTCTACTTGCGCCAACTCTATCGCCGTCTGTTTGAACTCTTCTGCATACTTTTTTACTTTTTCGCCTCTGGACATTTTTTCTACCTTTTGGTATTTTTGATCTTTTGTAGTTTCTTTGTACCATTTATGGTAGCCAGATCAGAGCCAATAAGGTCGCTTTTGCTGAACTTCAAAGGCTTAATGGTGCGTAAGGTCAGATGGATAATATCTTTTGCCACTTCTTTGGCGATAAAAGTTCGCAATGTACTCAGGTAACCGACATCGAGTGAGCAGTTTAAATCCGACTCCACCTGTTTTTGAACGCGATACGGCTTTTTAAATTTTTCGGGTTCATCTCTTTCTGAGAGAAAACCATTGGAGCTGATACACTTTACATATAACTTTTCGCTAAAATTAACCCACTTCAAAATGACGGGTATTCATATGAAAAACCTTTACGAAAAACTGGGACTTTTTTACCTTGGAAGTTCTGTGCAAAACGGTGAACTGACCCTCCTTAAAAACAGAAACCTCACCACCCATGCCGCCATTATCGGTATGACGGGTAGCGGCAAGACGGGGCTGGCAGTAGCGATGATCGAAGAGGCGATGATCGATAACATTCCCGTCATTATTATTGATCCCAAAGGCGATATGGGCAATCTCTGTCTGCGCTCCAAACGGTATGAGGCCAAAGATTTTATTCCGTGGGTCGGCGAGGCCAAAGCCGAAGCGACGGCGGCGCTGTGGAAAAAGGGGATTGAAGAAGCCCATCAAGACACAGGGCGCTCGGAGCGTTTGAGTGAAACGCCGGTGAGCATCTATACGCCCGGTAGCAGTGCGGGGCTGGGCGTGAATATTCTTGCTTCACTGGACACTCCCGATGAAACCACTATGAACAGTACCGATCTGTTTGCAAGCTATCTTAATGCCACCGTCACTTCCCTGCTCTCGCTGATCGGCGAGGCAGACAACGCTACCATCATCACTTTTCTCTCCACCCTGATTGCCGATTTTTGGCAAAAGGGCGAAGCGTTGCGGCTCGAATCGCTTATTGGCGCTATCATCAACCCACCCTTTGACAAGATAGGCTTTTTGCCGCTGGAGGGCTATTTTGCCTCCAAAGCGCGCTTTGCGCTCGCGTCTCAATTTAACAGCGTCGTAGCCAATCCCGCGTTTGCGCCGTGGCTGGAGGGTGAAGCGCTCGACATCGACGCGCTACTTTTTGATGCAAACGCCAAAGCCAAGGTGAGCATCTTCTCCATTTCGCACCTTGATGATGCGCAGCGTATGTTTTTTGTGACCATACTACTAAACCGCTACGTTTCATGGATGCGCCGCCAAAGCGGTACCCAAGCGTTGCGCGCACTACTTTATATGGATGAGATTTACGGCTACTTTCCGCCGAGTAAAAATCCACCCTCAAAAACACCCATGATGCTACTGCTCAAACAGGCGCGCGCCTTTGGCGTGGGCGTGGTGCTCTCTACCCAAAATCCGGTCGATCTCGATTATAAAGCGCTGGGCAATATCGGCACATGGTTTATCGGACGGTTACAGACCCGCCAAGACATCGACAAAGTGCTAGAGGGGCTTAGCGGCAAGCTGGGCGCGGAGTCTTCCAAAGAGAAGATTCGCCAACAGCTTAGCAATCTTGAAAAACGCACCTTTTTTCTAAAAAGCGCGCACCGCGAAGGGATTGAACGTTTTAGTACGCGTTGGGTGCTTAGCTACCTTAAAGGGCCGCTGGGTCGCAACGACATTAGCGCGCTTATGGCTTCTCAAAAAGCCAAACCCGAAATGACGGCACCGATAGCAACGCCCAAAAAAAGCTTACATGTAAGGTCTGAATCTTATGCTTTGGAATTTATACAGTATTACGAAGCGTTGGGTGCATCGCATTATGAACCGCTACTGCTTCTTAAAGCTTCAATCTACTATCACAACGCGGCCAAAGGCATCGACACCACGCATCTGTTTGAAGGCGAATTGCTACTTGATGAAGCGGACGCAATTGACTTTGAAGCTATAGTGCCGACAGATACCGCATCAAAACGCTACCCCTCAGAAGCGCCCAACGATGCCACCTTTGCGCCGCTTCCTGCACTGCTTTTAGAGCGCGACAGTGCCAAAACGCTGCAAAAAGCACTAATTGAGCACTTATACAACCGCCATACGCTTGAGATGTACCGTGTACGTTCACCGCGCTTTGATTCGCAAGCGGATGAGACACTTGATGCCTTTAAACGCCGTTTTAAACTGCATCTTAATACGCTCAAAGCCAAAGAGATCGGCACACTTGAAACGCGTTTTCAAAAACGGCTTGATCAACTTGAATCACAGATCGAACGCGCCGAAGCGAAATTGGAAAAAGAGCAGTCTGATGTGAGTGCTAAAACGACCGACACGCTTTTAAGCGCCGGCATGGCAGTTCTTGGCACCTTTTTTGGCAGTCGCGCCACACGTGGCTATGGCACCACTGCGCGCAAAGGCTCACGCCTACTAAAAGAGAAACGCGACGTAACGCACGCCGAAGAGGCATTAGAAGCACTTGAGGAAAAAACACAACTACTGCAAGATGAGCTCGAAGCGGCCATAGATGCGCTCGAAGTAGAATTTGCGCTTGAAAACTACCGTATTGAACCTTACAGTATCCGCCCTAAAAAGCGTGACATCTCTGTGGAGTCCATTGCACTGCTGTGGCGTGGCGACATGCGTTGATGCGCGCTTACATGTAAGCCTAGATCGCTACAATTTCACATGGTAAATTCGAACCGTTCTAAAAAAATACTGCTACTTTTTCTGCTCTTGCTTCTGGGCATCGCTCTTTTTTTGATTGTGATGCTCATAAACGCACTCAAAACGCGAGACATCCCCTCTCTTTATACCTCCGATACCACACAAGCAGAGCGCGGTAGCATCATCAGTGCCGACGGTTTTCAGATTGCGACAACGCAAAAACTTTACAAAGCCATGGTGAATACCAAAAATATTGATCCTAAGAAAAAAGAGCTTTTTATTGAGCTTTTTAGTATCTATAGCGGTGTTGATCAAGAGACGATTCGAAAGCGTATCAATGCACATCAAGGCACTGTCGTACTCAGTTATCAGATCGGTCCTAAAACTGCACAATATCTTAAAAGTCTTGCGTATGAATTGCTACAATATAAAGTCTTTCAAGAGTACGAAACCCCAAGCGGTAAGCGCATATTTCAGGGACTCAGCATTATCGAAAGCGGTGAAACCCGAGAATATCCCTACGGCAAGCTACTGACGCCGCTTATCGGCTATCCGCACAAAGTTGAAGATGATGGCTACACCCGCGTTCACGGTGTTAAGGGCATTGAAAAACATTACGACGATAAACTCGATTCACAACAAAACGGCAAACAGCTTGGCCCGCGTGACGTCAACAACTATATGATCTTTAATAAAAAAAGTTTTACGCAATCCCCTATTGCAGGATTTGACATCGTATTAAACATCCCCGTAACCCTGCAAATTAAGATTGAACGTATTGTCGATGCGATGAAAAAAGAGCTACGCGCGCAAGAGGTGATGGTGGTACTTATGGAGGCTTCAAGCGGCAAAATTCTTTCGCTTGCCAGCTCCAACCGCTTCTACCCCAAATCCATCCGCCGCTCAGACTACCCTTCGCTCAATACCGATGCCATCGAATACAGCTTTGAACCGGGCTCCGTGATTAAGCCGATCACCTTCGCCCTGCTACTGGATCATAAGCGTATCAACCCATATGAGCTGGTCAACGGATATAACGGTCGCTACAAAATTGATAAAAAAGTCATTACCGATGAGCATAAAATGGACTGGATGGGAGCAGAAGACGTGATTGTCTTTTCATCCAATGTCGGGATTGCCCAGTTGGCGCAACGACTTGACGGAATTGATTTTACCGACGGTTTTAAAAAATTTGGCCTCACACAGCGTAGCGGCGTTGATCTGCCTTATGAAAAAGCGGGCACCATGCCCACCACACTTCAACTCAATTACGATATCTGGAAGGCCACCGCTTCTTACGGATACGGCATTCAGACCAACCTGATGCAACTCGTTAAAGCCTATAACGTTTTTAACAACAACGGCCGCATTGTAACGCCCTATTTAGTTGAAGGACTCATTGATAACTTCGGTCACCTACAAAAAACAGAACATGATACCCCTATACAAGTCATTAGCCCCGCAACGGCAGAGCAGATGAAACGTATTTTGGTCAAAACGGTCAATAAAGGCACCGGCGTTAATACCCGAACCGAAGGTTTAGAGGTTGGCGGCAAAACGGGTACGGCGCATATTGCCGAAAAGGGGCGCTATGTCCGAAAGTACAACTGCTCATTTGTCGGGTTTGCCAACGACGACACCAAACGCTACACCCTCGGTGTTACGGTTATTGAGCCCAAAACCTATCACTTTGCCTCACTTACGGCCGTAGCCACTTATAAAAAAGTGATCGATCTGCTTGTGGATGAAAAATACCTTACACCCGATTTTGAGAAATTCGTGCTTCCACCGCTTCCCGAGAAGCATCACAACGATTAAACCCAGATGTTATCAATAAGATGCGTTGTTCCCACGGTAGCGGAAATCAAAATAATACTGTTTTGAGCTTCAAGCGTCTTCAGCGGCTCAAACACACGGTTTACAAAGGTAATATACTCTACATGTAAGGGGTGTAAAATTTCATGCATCTGCGTCTCAATCACGTCGCACTCATCAATCCCTTGCCCAAACAATTTGGCCGCATGTCGTAGCGCTTTGGAGAGTTTCAAGGCCTCTATACGCTCCGTACTGTTAAGATAGACATTGCGACTACTGAGTGCCAACCCGTCGCTTTCGCGCACCGTATCGACCGCAACAATCTCAATATCCATAAACAGATCACGCACCATCTGGGTAATCAAAGCGAGTTGCTGCGCATCTTTTTTGCCAAAAAACGCTTTATGCGGCTTGACGATATTAAAGAGTTTGCTCACCACCGTCAGCACGCCGTCAAAATGGCTGGGACGCGACGCCCCTTCAAGAATATAACCGCGCACATCGGGAGCAAGCAGACGTACCTCATCACTGCCGTACATCGCCGCTACATTGGGAAAAAAGAGATAATCCACCCCGCCCATACGACATATCTTCTCATCGGCTTCGGCACGGCGTGGATAGCGCTCTAAATCCTCTCCCTCTAAAAACTGTGTGGGATTCACAAAGATGGAAACTACGACAATATCGCATGATTGACGCGCTTTTTCAATAAGGCTTTTATGCCCGATATGCAGTGCACCCATCGTGGGGACAAATCCAATCACACCCTCTTCTTGTTTTAATACGCTCTGCAACTCAAATGGTGACGTAACAATGTTCATAAACTAACCTAAGATATAATTATGCGTATTATATAAAAAATGAGCACTATGGACCACTACGAATACAGCGAACTCTTAAAAACTTTACATGTAAAGATGCAAAATGTTACTAACGTGATCGAACCCGATGCGATTCGCACACGGCTAGGCGAAATCGAAGCCCTAGAAAATTCACAAGACTTTTGGAATGACGCGGAACGCGCCGCCATGGTTCAAAAAGAGAAAACCCAGCTAGAGCGCAAACTCGATAAATACGCGCAAACGGCTGATACACTGGGCGATGCCGCGGAACTTTACGAAATGGCTAAAGAAGAGGGTGACGATGATACCATCGAAGAGCTTTTTGCCAATGCGGGCGAACTTACGGAGCTGGTGCGCGGCATGGAAATTGCCGTACTGCTTAGCGGCGAAAACGATAGCAAAAACGCTATTCTTTCCATTCACCCCGGTGCCGGCGGTACCGAGAGCCAAGACTGGGCTTCGATGCTACTGCGAATGTACAAACGCTGGGCGGAGCGCCACGACTTTAGTGTGGAGACGCTGGATTATCAGGTGGGTGAAGAGGCGGGCATTAAAGACGCGTCGATTTTGATTAAAGGCGAAAACGTGTACGGCTATCTTAAAGTCGAAAACGGCATTCACCGCCTCGTGCGTATTAGCCCTTTTGACTCCAATGCCAAGCGTCACACCTCTTTTACTTCGGTGATGGTCTCGCCCGAAATTGATGATGATATCGAGATTGAAATCGAAGATAAAGATCTGCGTATCGACACCTACCGCGCTTCGGGTGCCGGAGGGCAACATGTTAATAAAACCGAATCGGCGATACGCATTACGCATATCCCGACTAATATCGTCGTACAGTGCCAAAACGATAGAAGCCAGCACAAAAACAAAGCCACGGCAATGAAGATGCTCAAATCGCGTCTGTATGAGTTGGAGCTTGAGAAACAAAAAGCCGAAGAAGCGGGCGTGGAGAAAAGCGAAATCGGGTGGGGACATCAGATACGCTCTTACGTGATGCAGCCTTATCAGCAGGTCAAAGATACCCGCTCAAACGAAGCGTACTCTAATGTTTCGGGCATACTTGACGGCGATATCGACAAAATGCTTGAAGGAGTTTTGATTGCGTATAGTCAAAAATAGTGCCTTACTTGCGCTCATCTCTCTACTTTTTTTAACCGCCTGTCAAGAAGGCAATAACACCCGCCCTTATCTTTATGGCACTAATTCATCACAAAAGACCATTCGCTACAACACCGCACAAAGCGAAAAACGCGAATTGGCACAGATTGAGGCCAAAAGCAAAGAGGAGATTGCACGCATCAACATGCAACAAGCGGTTGAGGTACAAAAACTCAAAAGCAGTGCCGACATTCAAAAAGTGACTCTGGAGCAGAATGCTTCTATTCAAAAAGCCACCATCAACAAAGAGGTGGCGTTATCGCAACAGGCACTCAACAAAGAGCTACAAGCTTCACAAAACGCCATGCAAAAGTGGTGGTTGCTTGCCATTGTTGTAGCGCTTGTGATTGTGTTCTTTTTTATCTACCTGATGCTTCGCAAACGTCAAACGCTAGAGTCGCAACTGCAACATGAAAAACTGGAGCATGAAAAAGCGCTCAAAGAGCAGGAGATGCGAATGCAGATGGCAACCAAAATTCTTGATACCCTCGCATCGGGGCAGGTATCGCAACAGCAACAAGAGCGGCTTTTAAACGCTTTGGAGCAAAAAACAGAGCCTCAGCTTCCGCAAAAATAGGCCTTATGGCTCCTCTTTTTTGAGCAGGCTGTAACCCACCATTACCGTACCGGAAACCACCATGAATATCAGCAGGTAGCGCATCTGCTTTTGCCGGCTTTCATAAAACTGTTGCATCGCTTTATTGCGCGAAGCGGTTTGCGCCGACTTGCCCTGAGCACGTGCTTCCATCCGCTCCAAGTTTGCTTGTGCCAACGCCTCTTTTTGTGTCATTCCGTCGTTATCGTTTGACCAAAAAAACATCGCTAATGCACTTACGAGCAGTACAATCCCCGCACTTAGTGTCAGCGCTTTTTGGTGCTGTTTTATCCATGCAATCATACTGCTATTGTAACATAAGCAAACCAATTAGAAATACATTATGATATAGTATTACTTTATACGTTTATGGTATACTCAAGCCTTTTAAGTTTCATAGGGAATCATAAATTATGGCACGAAATCGATTTTTAACACTTATTACACTATTACTATTTTTGATGACGGGTTGCACCAAGCAACCCCAAGAGCAACCTGAGACTCATACCCCAACTCTTAAAGAGCGACTCAATACACGTGGACTGCATAAAATCATGTATATTACGCAATCTTTGCCGCCGTTTATTCAAGGCGAAGCCGTTGAAATACTCGGCATTGAAGGCGATGAAGTTTACACCCAAAAAGGCACGATACCCATTACGCTTTTAGAGGAAAAACCCTCCGAATTTAGCCTTACCGTCAAAACCGACGAAGGCGCGCGTGTGAGAATCATGAACGTTAAACCCAAATACCATGATAATATCTACCTCAAACCCGATAATTATCTGATTGAAGTGAGCAAAACGGGATATGAAAAACAGTATAAATGGATTGAGCTCAAACATAATAGTGTCGTACCGATTACATTAACACCTAAAACACTTAGCACGTCACACACCTTTTTATGGTCTAAAAAAGCTCTTAAAACGCATCGAATTAACTTAGAATCGGTCGTAATGATTGGAGATACACTCTGGCACGATGTGCAACGAGATAAACAGTACCGCTGGAGTGAGGGAGCCACAACATGTGCCGATAGTGCCGTACAAGTATCGCAACACTACCGTGTCACACACTTTAATATGCCCTCACTTAGCGCATTTGAAGAACTGCAAAAGCATCCTGCGTGGTTTCATCACGCAACACTCGATGCGTATGACTACTGGTCTTCACAAGAGGCTACCGACAAGATGATTACCAAAGTGCTAGAACTCTCTGAACCACCTTCAAAAGTACAAAAACAGCAATATGCGTCGCAAAAAATTTTGACCTCATTTTCCAATCAAAACCATGAACTCTCGTCTATCAACTTATCGTTTGCGCCCAAAACGTACGCCTCGAATCTACTGTGTGTTAAAGAGCATGACACCTTTTTAGACATACCGCTTGATACCCTCCAAGAGAATATTTACGATGCCTATGGCAATAGCAGTATGGATGCCTCTGAGCAGAGCCGTCTATCGATGCAAGAAGCGTTTCACCTTAAATACGGTCTTCCCAAAATTAAAAACGTTACATGTAAAGCGCAAAGTGCCACGTGTGCCATTGCAATGACCTCCGAGCGTAATGCACTACGCTATACCATCAGCACACCGGTTGCATCAGATATGCAATCCGACTTTATCAATGCAGTGCATAACATTATCGAGCCCGATTTACATGTAAGCGTGGCAATCGACGGCAAAAATATTACGTCGATGCGTATCGAAGCACTCAATGACATGCACACGCTACTGATGGATTACTATTTAAATGCCGCATTTTTTTCGGTTAAAGCGCTCAACAAACTTATCGCATCTCACAAACTTGACCCCGCCTATACCCAAAAAGCGCAAGAGCGTATTGCGGTGCTCAAAAAACGTTTTAACGGCTACGAAGCCCAAAATCCGCTAGAGCTTGAAGGGTGTCACTACTATTACCCTCAAAAGGTTATCGATACCAACACCAAAAAAAGCCTTAAGGTCGATTATTGGGATAAAATCAGCGGCAAATTTGAAACCTGTAATGACGGCTGGCTTGAGGGCAAAACCACACTCTATTTCTTTTCTGAAAAAGGGGTTTTTGTCAAACTCAAAGGCGATATGAAGCGTGGGCTTTTTGAAGGTGCTATCAAATATCGCAACAGTAAAGACCCTGCTCATGCCACATTTATTAAGCCGATACAAAAAGAGGTTTGGGTTTCAAAAGCGCACGCCAGTTTTGATTATCATATCGGGCACTAATGTTTCAGTATCTAATGCATTAATGCTATTAGTATTTTAAAAGACTCACCCTAAGCAGAGTATCCTCTTGTGCCGTAAGATGGTGTAATACTCCCGCATTTATCTCGATGAGATCTCCTAAAACCATCTCAAACGACTCGTTCTCAATCTCTACATGTAACACACCGCGCACAACTTCAATTACTACCGGATGATCGCTTTGATGATCATGCATACTTTGGTTTGCCTGCATAATTACACGCAACTCTTTGCATTGAGGCGTTTCAAATAGATCCTCTATCACCACGCTTTCATCGTCATAACGGATATTTTCAAAAATATTAGCTCTACGCATACAGCCCTTTTACACGCTTCTTAGTCGTAATAGATTACAATCTCTTTATGAATAGAGTCCTTAAAGAGTGTGCTATTGACGATAAATGCTCCTACCTTAAGGATCATCGGCAAAAAACACATTATAAAGTGATCGAGCACTGTAGCAAAGCACAATGTGCTGCATTAATCAAGCGTGGTTGGCGACGTTTTGGAAGTATGTTTTTTCGCCCTATATGCAGTGATTGCAATGCCTGTGAAAGCATCCGTATCGATGTGGCCAATTATCAATTTTCAAAATCCGAACGGCGCGTCATTAAAAAAGCTTCTAAATTGCGCATGGTGATTCAACACCCCTCACTTAGCAGTGAACACTTAAGACTCTTCAAAGAGTATCACGATTTTATGCAAACACAAAAAGGGTGGGAACCGCAACATACTACACCGCAAAACTACTATATCTCTTTTGTACAAGGGCACCGTGATTTTGGCTATGAAATCCTCTATTATGATGATACACGGCTTATAGGCGTTGATCTCATTGATATTCTTGATGACGGTATCTCTTCAATCTATTTTTACTACGATCCCGAGTACCGTAAATACTCATTAGGGAAATACTCACTACTGTATCAAATAGAGTATGCCAAAACGTTGAATTTGTCGTGGATTTATCTAGGGTATTATGTTGAGGCGTGTCCCTCTTTATCCTATAAAAGTGAGTACACGCCGTATTTTACGCTTAAAGGACGTCCCGAAGAGGAACACCCGTTTGTGTGGTCTTAGCGGATCATCTCCGCTTCAAGATTTTGTTGTACACGCTCTTTTTCTGCCTCAAGTTCAGCCTCTAGCGCCTGCTCTTTTTGCTCACTTAAATTTTCACGTGCAGATCGCATACGCTCGATACGGCGATCTTCAACCTGTTTAGCATAATTAACCTGCGCTTTTTTGGCATCATTTTTATAGCGTTTCTCTTCGCTAAGCATCTGATCTAAAATAGCGATATCCCCTTTATGAAAGCGCTTTTTATAATAAGGGATTACATCATCTCCAACCTTGTCCATCTTTAAAAGGCGTGCGTTGATAATATGGCGAAAAGCACTGTTGTCATTATGATCCATAGCATCATAAAGTGCGGCGTTTATTCCGGTGAGGAGAATCTGGCGATCATGATCAAGCTCACGCAGTGCTTTTAGATATGTTTGAGTGACCGAATGATCCATCTGTGCTTCATATCCGAGTGCTTTAACTTTACGCGTTTTAACCAGATAACTTGTAACATTTGGCTCAAGCTTTGGCAGTTGCGATGCCAGCTTTTCATAACGCTCTGTCGTATTATAGATTTCATCACCTAGGTTTGAATAGGGTTTGGGGGTATCCGCTAGCGATAGTGTCACAAAGAACAATACAATACTTAATAATCGAAACATTCAGAAGCCTTCAATTTTTGACAATTGTACTATAAAAAGGGAAATAGTGTGAAGAAAAAATCTCCCCAAGGGGAGAGAAAGTGTTTATCCGTTACGTTTTTTAATAATCTCTTCGGCTACGTTGCGTGGAACTTCTTCGTAATGATCAAATTCCATAGAGTACGTTGCACGACCTTGAGTCGAAGAGCGAAGGTCGGTAGAGTAACCAAACATCTCTGAAAGCGGCACAAATGCATCCACGATTTTATTACCGGAGCGATCACCCATATTGTTGACTTGACCGCGACGACGGTTAAGGTCACCGATCACGTCACCCATGTACTCTTCAGGTACTTCGACTTCAACTTTCATCATCGGCTCTAAGATAGCGGGGTCTGCCTTGCGCGCACCCTCTTTAAAGCCCATAGAAGCCGCCAGTTTAAATGCCATTTCCGAAGAGTCAACGTCGTGGTAGGAACCGTCATAAACAGTCACTTCAACGTCTTCAATCGGATAACCGGCCAAAATACCGTTTTGCATCGCTTCACCACACCCTTTTTCAACAGCAGGAATGTACTCTTTTGGAATCACACCGCCTTTGATTTCGTTGTTAAAGACATAGCCCGTACCCGCTTCGCCCGGCTTAATGCGCAGGTATACGTGACCGAATTGACCGCGACCACCGGATTGTTTCGCATATTTATACTCTTGTTCAACCTCTTTTTTGATCGATTCACGGTACGCAACCTGTGGTGCACCGACTTCCGCTTCAACTTTAAACTCACGGAACATACGATCCACAAGAATCTCAAGGTGAAGTTCACCCATACCCGAAATAATTGTTTGACCCGACTCTTCATCAGTATTAACACGAAACGATGGATCTTCCGCTGCAAGTTTAGCAAGTGCGATACCCATTTTTTCTTGGTCAGCTTTGGTTTTAGGCTCAACCGCAACCGAAATAACCGGCTCTGGAAAGTCCATACGCTCAAGTACAACTTTGTCTTTATCGGATGCCAGTGTGTCTCCAGTTGTGGTATCTTTAAGTCCAACAACCGCACCGATTTCACCCGCATAGATCTCTTTGACCTCTTCACGCTTAATCGCGTGCATTTTCATAATACGACCCACACGCTCTTTTTTCTCTTTTGTAGTGTTAATCGCATAAGAACCCGACTCCAAAATACCACGATAAACACGAATAAATGTAAGTTGTCCTACAAACGGGTCGGTCATAATTTTAAACGCAAGCGCGGCAAATGGGCCGTTGTCTGTCGATTCTACTGTGACCTCTTGTTCAGGGTCATCCATCATCGTACCTTTAATCGCCGCAACTTCTGTTGGCGCCGGAAGGTACGCTACAACCGCATCAAGAAGAGTTTGAACCCCTTTATTTTTAAATGCAGTACCACAGGTCATTGGAACAATATACATCGCAATTGTAGCCGCTTTAATGGCCGCCATGATCTCTTCGTTAGAGATCTCTTCGCCTTCAAGGAATTTCTCCATCAGCTCTTCGTTACCGTCAACGGAAGAGATCTCTTCGATCATCTTCTCGCGATACTCTTCGGCTTTATCGGCAAGTTCCGCACGGATATCTTGTTCATGGTACGCCGAGCCCATTGCCGCATCCGCATCCCATACGATCTCTTTCATTTTTACAAGATCGATAATACCTTCAAATTTATCTTCGGCACCGATAGGGAGTTGAATCGGAACCGGATTACCTTTAAGGCGGTCACGAATTTGATTCTCTACTTCGTAAAAATCGGCACCCGTACGATCCATTTTATTTACAAAAACAATAGAAGGCACGCCATAGCGGTTACGCTGACGCCATACCGTCTCAGATTGCGGCTGAACCCCACCTACGGCACAAAACACCGAAACGGCACCGTCAAGTACACGCATTGAACGTTCAACTTCAATCGTAAAGTCAACGTGACCCGGAGTGTCGATAATGTTAATTTGTTTGTCTGCCCACGTACATGTAGTTGCCGCAGAGGTAATGGTAATACCGCGCTCTTGCTCTTGCTCCATCCAGTCCATGGTAGCGGCACCGTCGTGTACCTCACCGATTTTGTGCTCAACGCCGGTGTAAAAAAGGATACGTTCGGTCGTCGTTGTTTTACCCGCATCAATATGCGCGGCAATACCGATATTTCTTACATCTTCAAGTTTATGCGATCTCGCCATAAGTTTATACCTTAATGATTATTTTGAATAGTGACACCTCTTTGCCCGTTTACATTGCTACATGTAAGCCGGAAAAGAGGTCCACGAAAGTGAGGTACGAAGTGTACCCCGACAAGATTACCTTACAATTACCAGCGGTAGTGTGCGAATGCTTTATTCGCTTCTGCCATTTTGTAAGTATCTTCTTTCTTCTTGAATGCCGAACCTTTATCAGTCGCTGCATCCATAAGCTCATTAGCCAAACGCTCCGCCATGGTGCGCTCGTTACGTTTACGAGACGCTTCGACCAACCAGCGGATTGCCAAAGAGAGTTGACGTACCGGACGAACTTCTACTGGAACCTGATACGTAGCACCACCGACACGGCGGCTTTTTACTTCGATAACCGGTTTTACGTTTTCGATTGCATCGTTAAAGACTTCGATACCGCTTTTCTCACCGCGTGAACCGATGATGTCTAGCGCACCGTAAAGAATCTTCTCTGCAACACTCTTTTTGCCATCAAACATAATTTTGTTGATGAATTTGGTAATGATTTTGCTTCCGTGAACCGGATCGGGCATGATCTCGCGGACCGGGGCTCTTCTTCTTCTCATTGTTGAATCCTCTTCAATTTAAAAATTTACTCAAAGATCGTTATGATCCCTGTGTTACATGTAAGCGTATAACTTACGACTTAGGTTTTTTAGTACCGTATTTAGAACGCGCTACCGT
Source organism: Sulfurimonadaceae bacterium (assembly GCA_050292115.1). Lineage (GTDB taxonomy): Bacteria > Campylobacterota > Campylobacteria > Campylobacterales > Sulfurimonadaceae > JAFGUB01. The sequence continues at coordinate 14,965 of JBNKLA010000097.1, forward strand.
ACGGTTAGCCACACCCGCAGTATCAAGCGCACCGCGAACAATGTGATACTTCACACCCGGAAGGTCTTTTACACGACCGCCACGAACAAGTACGATAGAGTGCTCTTGAAGGTTGTGACCCTCACCACCGATATATGAGATAACCTCAAAGCCTGAAGTCAGACGGACTTTGGCAACTTTACGAAGCGCCGAGTTTGGTTTTTTAGGTGTTGTCGTATAAACACGTGTACACACGCCACGACGTTGCGGACACTCTACAAGCGCAGGTGATTTGGACTTTTTAAGTACCTGCTTGCGCTCTTTGCGTACCAATTGATTAATTGTAGGCATACAATTCCTTTCACAAATTTAAGTTCCAGTAAAACCTCTTCTTGCTGTTCACAAGGGAGTATTAAACGCGCAATAATACAGAAATAAAGTTGAAGATTAGCTTATTTTAAGAAAGAATTAATAGTTAAGAGGGCTTACATGTAAAGCCAAAAGGCTTACATGTAACGCTATTGCTCGTCACTAAACTGAACAAGTTGGTCTTTATAGATACCGGTTCCCACAGGAATGGTACGACCGATAATAACATTCTCTTTAAGATCGGTGAGATCATCAATTTTGGCTGAAACCGCCGCTTCGGTAAGAACCTTGGTGGTATCTTGGAAGGATGCCGCAGAGATGATCGAATCGGCACTCACCGAAGCACGAGTAATACCCACCAAAAACGGTTCGGCAATCGCCGGTTCGCCGCCAAGACGCAGAATTTTTTCGTTCTCTTCGACAAACCTATTTTTACTGGCAAGATCACCCGCAATAAATTTAGTATCGCCTGAACGCAATACACGTACCTGACGTAGCATCTGGGTAAAAATGACCTCAATATGCTTATCGGCAATATTAACCCCTTGTCGGCGGTAAACTTGCTGCACTTCGCTAATCAAGTAGTTATAGAGTGCTTTCACACCTAAAATACGCAAAATCTCATGTGATGAGACAATACCGTCGGTAAGACGCTCACCCGCGTGTACAAATTCGCCCGTATTTACCAGTGCATTAAGCCCTTTATCGACAAAATACTCTTTGATAATGCCGTTTTCAGAACTGATGACGATACGCTGTTTACCACGAAGCGGTTTGCCGAAACTCACCACGCCGTCAACCTCTGCAATCAGTGCCGTCTCTTTTGGTTTACGCGCCTCAAACAGCTCAGATACCCGTGGAAGACCCCCCGTAATATCGCGTGATTTTTGCAACGCTTTTGGCGTTTTTGCCAAAATATCGGCAATTTTTACTTCGGCACCCTCTTGGGCAAAAATCTGTGTTTTCGGATCAATCGCATAGCGAATCACTTCGCCGCCTTCTGTGGCTAGTACGATGGCCGGCTTATACTCTGGCGAAATATACTCATTAATCATTAAACGTGTTTTGCCCGTAAGTTCGTCAAACTGCTCTGATGCAGTCACGCCGGCGATAATGTCTTCAAACTTCACCGTTCCCGCAGATTCGGAAATGATTGGGTTTGAGTACGGATCCCACTCGGCGATAATCGTAGACTCTTCATTTTCAGGTCGGGCTAGCAACGTTTCACGCTCTACCGTAGCATCATCATCCACTTCGACAATCGAACCGCGGGCGATATAGTGACGCACTGCCTCACGATCTTCTTTATCGATCACAACGGCAAACAGACCTTTTTCTTGCACCTGATAGCCCGCTTTGATCTCATCATGACGCTCAAGATAGTCGCCTTTGAGTAAGAAATATTTTACGGTTCCAATCTCTTGCGCCAGAATTTTTTGCGTTACCGGCGCACCGTCTTCAACCAGAATTTCCGATGCATACGGAATGCGGTTAGGAACATTCCAGCCATCTTTGATCGCTTCTACGATTGACTCCAGCTCATTCACCTTATCGCCATTTTGATACGGTAAGAAGTACTTTCCTTCGATCTTACCGCTTACCCCTGCAAGCTCATTAGGCTTAGCCACTTCATGCTTACGCAGTGTATAGCGGCTGGTCTCATTATCGCCGACAACACTAATAATCACCTCATCATGCACATTATTGATCTCTACACGTCCCGCAAATGGTGCCTTGATTTTAGGCTCAACCAACAATACGGCCGCATTACGGCGGTTGGCCACAATGTTTTTACCCTCTTTAGAGGTATAAGTTTTGAGGTTGTAATAGCGAATAAAACCCTCTTTGTGAGCCACAACCTGACGCTCTTCACGTGTGCTTGATGCGGTACCACCCACGTGGAACGTACGAAGGGTAAGCTGAGTCCCCGGTTCACCGATCGATTGTGCGGCAATAACACCAACTGCTTCACCACGACGTACGATCTCTCCGGTTCCAAGGTTTAAGCCGTAACAGAGCGCACAGATGCCGCCCTCACTCTTACATGTAGTCGGAGTACGGATATGCGCCGATTTGATTCCCGCTTCTACAATCGTTTGTGCTTTGATCTCATCAATCAACGTACCTTCAGGGAACAAAATCTCGTTGGTAATCGGGTCAATCGCATCTTCTGCAAGTACACGACCCAAAATACGATCTTCAAGCGGTTCAATCATCTCATTACCGATAGAGATATCGGTGATCTCAATGCCCTCATGCGTACCACAGTCATGCTCGACGATCTTAACGTTTTGTGCAACATCTACCAGCTTACGCGTCAAATATCCCGCATTCGCCGTTTTAAGCGCGGTATCGGCCAGACCTTTACGCGCACCGTGAGTTGAAATAAAGTACTCAAGAACGTTTAGACCCTCTTTAAAGTTCGAGATAATCGGCGTTTCAATAATAGAGCCGTCCGGTTTAGCCATAAGACCCCGCATACCCGCAAGCTGACGAATCTGCGCCGCCGAACCCCGTGCACCGGAATCGGCCATCATGTGAATCGAGTTAAAACCGTCTTTGTCGCCTTGTACCAACTCCATCATCTGTGTGGCAACCGTACTGTTCGTATCGGTCCAGACGTCGATAATTTTGTTGTAGCGCTCTTGCTCGGTGAGTAGACCCGCTTCAAACTGCTTTTGAATTTCGCGCACTTTATTTTTAGAATCTGCGATACGCTCCGCTTTGGCCTCAGGAATAATAATATCGGCTACCGAGATCGACACGCCCGATTCGGTTGCATATTTAAACCCGAGATCTTTAAGACGATCTAAGAATGTCGCCGTTACTGCGATACCGCCATGCTTGTTGACATAATCAACCAGTGCCGAAATCTGCTTCTTTTTCATCACCTGATTCCAAAGATTGACCGGAACAAAGTCAGGTAAGATCGCTTTGAGCAACAGACGCCCTGCCGTAGTCTGAATCAGACGGTTGTCAACGCGTGTACGAATCTTGGCATGAAGATCCAGTGCTCTGTGCTCTAGGGCGATAATCACCTCTTCTACCGTAGCAAAAAGTTTGTTCGCCCCTTTAACACCGTTTTTCTCCAGTGTAATATAGTAGGTTCCCAAAACCATATCCTGAGACGGCGTGGCAATCGCTTTACCCGAAGCCGGTAGCAAAATATTCATACTTGAGAGCATCAAAATCTTTGCCTCGGCAATCGCTTCAGAGCCTAGTGGTACGTGAACGGCCATCTGGTCACCGTCGAAGTCGGCATTAAACGCGGCACACACAAGCGGATGCAACTGAATTGCCTTGCCGTCAATCAAGCGCGGGTGAAATGCCTGAATCGAGAGTTTGTGCAGTGTCGGTGCACGGTTAAGCATGATGGGATAGCCATCAACAATCTCCGCCAAACACTCCCACACTTCATTAGTCTTCTCTTCGATCATCTTCTTGGCGGCTTTCACCGTAGTCGCATAACCTTTATCTTCAAGCTTGGCAATCAGGTGCGGTTTAAAGAGCTCCAGAGCCATTTTTTTAGGCAATCCACACTCATCCATACGCAAATCGGGACCTACGACGATTACCGAACGACCCGAAAAGTCAACCCGTTTACCCAAAAGGTTTTGACGGAAACGCCCCTGTTTCCCTTTGATAATCTCCGAGAGTGACTTGAGCGGACGCTTATTGGCACCCTTAACGGCATTGGCACGGCGGCCGTTATCAAAAAGTGCATCCACCGACTCTTGGAGCATACGCTTCTCATTGCGTACAATAATCTCCGGTGCCTCAAGTTCGATCAGACGTTTCAAACGCTGGTTACGGTTAATCACACGGCGATACAAGTCATTCACATCCGAAACGGCAAATTTTCCGCCATCAAGCGATACAAGCGGACGCAACTCCGGTGGAAGTACCGGCAAAGCCGTAAGCATCATCCAACCCGGATTGTTACCGGAGTTCAAAAACGACTCAATGACTTTAAGACGCTTAACAATGGTTTTACGTTTCGCTTCGGAGTTGGTGTTCTCAATCTCCTCTTTAAGTTGCGAGAAAAGATCTACTAAATCGATCTCTTCAAGCAACTCCTTAATGACCTGTCCACCCATTTCGGCTTCAAAACCGCTCTCGGAGTAGCGCTGCATCAACGTGCGGTACTGCTCTTCATTCAATACGTCATATTTGAGTACCGGAGTAGTTTGCTCGCCATCATAGTAGGCTTCACCGCCATGTTTAACGATATATGCTTCATAATAGAGTACGCGTTCAAGGTCTTTCATTTTCACGCCGAGTAGCGTACCGATACGGCTTGGGAGTGAACTCACATACCAGATATGCGCTACCGGTGTTACCAAATCAATGTGTCCCATACGGATACGACGCACTTTGGTTGAAGTGACTTCAACGCCACATTTTTCGCACACCACGCCTTTATAGCGCATCTTTTTATATTTACCGCACAAACACTCATAATCACGAACCGGGCCAAAAATCTTGGCACAGAACAATCCGTCGCGCTCCGGTTTGAGCGTACGGTAGTTGATGGTTTCAGGCTTTTTAACTTCACCGTGACTCCACGAGAGGATCTTCTCGGGACTTGCCAAGCGAAACTGAAGCTGTTTGATATCCGTCGGGCGGTTCTCTTCGGTTACTTCAATAGGAACCAGTTTACTCATCGTCTTCTACCTCATCAAAAATTTCTACATCAAGAGCCAGTGATTGAAGCTCTTTGGTTAATACAAACAGGGTCTCAGGGATACCCGATGCCGGTACGCTTTCACCTTTGGTAATCGCTTTATAGGCACGTACACGACCCTCAACGTCATCCGATTTAATAGTTAGCATCTCTTTAAGGACCGCCGAAGCACCATACGCTTCAAGCGCCCACACTTCCATCTCACCAAAACGCTGACCTCCAAAGAGGGCTTTACCGCCAACAGGCTGTTGCGTAACTAAAGAGTACGGTCCGGTGGAGCGTGCATGGACTTTCTCATCAACCAAGTGGTGCAGTTTAAGAATGTACATGTAACCCACGTTAACGCGCTCTTTAATCTGCTCTCCGGTTTTACCGTTATAGAGTACGGTTTTGCCATCGTCATCAAGTTTGGCAAGCTCAAAGAGTCTATCAAATTCACTCGGATCCACACCCTCAAAGATCGGTGTGGCGAATTTGACCCCTTTAGACCAGTCTTGGGCATAACGAAGTAGCGTATCGTTGTCCATATCGCCTACAACTTTAGCTGCATTCATCAGACCGGCCACATCGCCGATAGTCACCATCTTCTCGCGCAGTTCGTTGATAAAATCCTCTTGCTTTTGCTCAAAAATATCCTGAATCTGGCGACCCAGTTCAGCTCCGGCCATACCGAGGTGCATCTCAAGAATCTGTCCGATATTCATACGCGAAGGAACACCTAGTGGGTTCAAACAGACATCAACCGAGCGCCCGTCTGCCAAATACGGCATATCGACTTCCGGTACGATCGTCGAGACGATACCTTTATTACCGTGACGTCCCGCCATTTTATCACCCACACGCAGTTTACGCTTGGTAGCGATGTAAATCTTGACATATTTCACCACGCCGTTTGGCAAGATGTCGTCTTTTTCCAAGATCGAGAGTTTCTCTTCGTGCTCATCGCGGAAGAGTTTTTTCTGCTTTTGGAAATGATTTTTAGTCTTATTGTACTTATCCTGAACCTCATCGCCAAACGCTTTAACGATATTGTTCATCGCAAAGCGGTTCACTTCAGCCAGATCTTCGGCTTTGATAAAATCGCCCGCTTTGTACTCGTTGCCGTTAGCAGTCACATCAGAAAGCAACGGCTCTTTGGTGAGCAGTGAAGTGATGCGCATCATCTCCTCTTTATCGATCATCAACAAGCGGTCATAATGCTCGCGTTCAAGCTCATCACGCTCCTCTTTTTCGATCTCAAGAGCACGCGGGTCTTTGTCGTAGCCTTTTTTCGTAAAGACTTTGATATCGACAACGACCCCCTCCATACTTGGCGGACAGTAAAGCGATTTGTTGACCACATGACCCGCTTTTTCACCAAAAATAGCGCGTAGCAGGCGCTCTTCAGGTGTTGGTTTCACTTCACCTTTGGGCGACACTTTACCCACCAAGATCATACCGCCCGATACATAAGTACCGATTTTAACGATACCGCTCTCATCAAGATGCGTTAGCTCATCATCACGCACGTTAGGGATATCGCGAGTAATCTCTTCAACCCCATGTTTGAGTTCACGCGCTTCGGCCTCTTTTTCGTAGATATGAACCGAGGTATACGCATCTTCACGAATCATGCGCTCAGACATCACAATCGCATCCTCGAAGTTATATCCGTTCCACGGCATAAAAGCAACCATAGCGTTTACACCCAGTGCCAGCTCGCCTTTGTCCATATTAGGCCCATCAGCAATAATCTGTCCCTCTTGCACCTTTTCACCCGCTCGTACCGTCGGTTTTTGTGTAAAGGTTGTATTTTGATTGGTACGCAGATTTTTTTGAAGTGGATAGTAATCGATAAACGTACCGCTCTCATCTTCGCCCATAATATAGATATGCTTCGCATCGGCCTTCTCAATTGTTCCGGCACGCTTAGCTTTGACACACTCCCATGAGTCACGCGCTACATGTTTCTCCACGCCGGTTCCCACCATTGGTGCTTGTGCACGTAAAAGCGGCACTGCTTGACGCTGCATGTTTGAGCCCATCAATGCACGGTTCGCATCGTCATGCTCCAAGAACGGAATCAGTGATGCAGCAACACCAACCACCATATGAGAGCTCAAGTCCATATACTCACAATCGTTGGGACTGCCCAAAATGATCTCGCCATCTTCACGGATCTCGATAAGATCTTCGACAAACTTCCCATCTTTATCGAGGCGGTTAGAAGCAGCGGCGATTTTTTTACCCTCTTCTTGCGTTGCAGTAAGGTAAACTACATTCTCTGCGCCCAGTTGCACCACGCCATCTTTGATAATGTTATACGGTGCTTCGATAAAACCGTGTTCGTTCACTTTAGAGTACGTTGCAAGCGTATTGATCAGACCGATATTTTGCCCTTCCGGCGTCTCAATCGGACAGATACGTCCATAATGGGTGGGGTGAACGTCACGCACTTCAAAGCCCGCACGCTCTTTTACCAGACCACCTTCACCCAGTGCCGAGAGACGACGTTTATGCGTAATCTCAGATAACGGATTGGTTTGATCCATAAATTGCGATAGTTGCCCACCGGAAAAGAACTCCATAATGGTTGACGTGATCATCTTAGAGTTAATCAGATCATGCGGCATCAACTCAGTCATCGGACCGCTCATTGTAGAGAGCTTATCTTTGATCGCTTTTTGCATCTTAACAAGGCCGTTATGAAGCTCATTGCCCAACAATTCACCAATAGAGCGGATACGGCGATTACCGAGATGGTCGCGGTCATCGATATGCCCTTGTCCATTTTTGACTTTAATCACATATTTAACCGTATTGATAATATCTTCATTAGTCAGTACTGTTACATATTCAGGAACGCTTTGGCCTAGCTTATGATTCATTTTCATACGACCCACACGGGTTAAATCATAACGCTCAGGATCAAAAAAGAGCTGATTTACAAACGATTTTGCCGCCTCTTTTGTCACCGGCTCACCTGGACGCATGACCTTATAGATACGAATCGCTGCAAGATCATTCTCATCTTCAAGCTCTTCAGTCTGACGCAAGAGTTTTAGTGAATCGGCATCGGCTAAAAAGGCGTTGATAATAGAACTGTCGTGACCTTCGGCAAGGTCATTGGCTATTACAAACTCGCTAATACCCGCTTCGGCCATCTTTTTGAGTTTGGTCTCATCAAGCGCGGTCATCGTATCAAACAAGACTTCGCCGGTTTCAGGATCGATAATAGGCTCAGCCAAATAGCGCTCGGTTAAAATATCGGTAGGATACTGAACTTTAGTATGACCCTCTTCGATAAATTTCTGAACCTTTTTGGCAGTCAGGCGTTTGCCTGCTTTCATAAGTACGGTATCGCCATCAGCAGAGGTTACATCATATTCCAAACGTCCACTGAAGTTCTCAGCCTTAAAATCCATTACAAAGCTGTTTTTGTCAATCGTAATGGCTTGTAGCGGATAGAACATCTTGAGAATATCTTGCTTGGAGTAACCTAATGCACGGAACATGATAGTAACAGGCACTTTACGGCGCTTATTGATACGCATATAAAGAATATCTTTAGGATCATACTCAAAATAGAGCCATGAACCGCGATCGGGAATAATCTGACCGGTGAAGATCAGTTTGCTCCCTGCCGTGGAAGACTCCTCTTCTTTAAAAATAACACCCGGTGAACGGTGTAGCTGATTGACGACAACGCGTTCCACACCATTAATAATAAACGAGGTGCGCTCCGTCATCAATGGAATATCACGCACAAAAATCGGCTGTTCTTTAATATCTTTGACACCCAGTTTTTCTTTGGTGTTTTCATCACGATCCCAAAGGACGAGACGTGTTTTCATACGAAGCGAGATCGAATAGGTCAGACCACGCTCCATACATTCACGAACGGTGTATTTGGGTTTAACGGTTTCAGAACCGAGATACTCAAGACTCAAACGGTTTTGGGCATCATGAATGGGAAAAACGGACTCAAAAACACGCTCAACACCGCTTTGCGTGCGGTCATCAGCATCAAGCATCAAAAAAGTATCATAAGAGCTTTGCTGAAGTTGCAGAAGATTGGGGACTTCAATTTGTTGCGGAGTTTTGGCGAAGTCTACGCGTAAACGATTACCGGAATATAGTGTGTTTAACATAGGCTACCTTAGTAGTAATAATTATGGTGTGATGATCTATCATTGTGATAGAAGAAGCAGACCCAGGCGTCCCTGGACAGATCCACAGGTAATAAATTTTAGTGGCTTTAACCGCAAAAGGCCTCTGTACGAAGTGTCACAAACACTTCGTACAGAGGCCGATAACATTGCACGGGAGCAATGCTCCCATGAGAGCAGAACTTATTTAAGTTCGACAGAGGCTCCCGCTTCTTCAAGCTCTTTCTTCGCTGCCTCTGCGTCTTCTTTAGAAACACCTTCTTTAATCGTTGCAGGTGTGCCTTCAACTGCTTCTTTTGCCTCTTTAAGACCAAGGCCCGTAAGTGCACGAACCGCTTTAATAACGTTAATTTTCTTAGCGCCAGCGTCAGTCAACACAACGTCAAATTCAGTTTTTTCTTCAGCAGCACCCGCGCCTGCGTCGCCACCCGCTACACCTGCTACCGCTACCGGTTGAGCAGATACGCCAAATTTTTCTTCAAACTCTTTTACAAGTTCAGAGAGTTCAAGAACAGAAAGGTTAGAGATATATTCAAGTACATCTTCTTTTGTTACAGCCATAATATTATTCCTTAATTTTATTGCATAAAATGAAGGTAACCTTCATTTATTTTGTACACAATCTGAACAAAGTCCAGATTATTACGCTAACGCTAAGTTCTCTTACGATTCAGCATTTAGTGCTTCACATGCACTGCATTTTAATGCTTGTCAGCAGAGAGCTCACGCAACTTATTGCTATTTAGAAAATAAGCTTTATTAAGCAGCACCTTCTGCTTCTTTTTTCTCTTTAAGCGCATTCAAACCGATAGTAAAGTTTTGTACCGGTGCCATCCACGTAGCAGCAAGCATACCCAGAAGCTCTTCGCGTCCTGGAAGTTTTGCAAATGCTTGAACTTTTGCACTGTCAGCAGCTTCACCATCAATATACGCTGTTTTAATCTCAAACTTTTCATTGGCTTTAGCGAAGTCAGATGCTACTTTTGAAGCAGAAATCGCATCTTCAGCCCAAACAAAAATATTCGTATCTTTAATCTCGATGCCACTCATTTCGGCGTTATTTAGCGCAATCGTCGCAAGTGAGTTTTTAATAACCTGTACATTAACTTCTTTAGCACGTGCCGCTTTACGAAGTTCTTCAAGTTCACTCACGCTCAAACCGCGAAAATCACACATTACTACCGCATTGGCAGTTTTAAATGATGTACTTAACGCATCAATAATTTCAGCTTTTTGTGATTTTGTCACTATTTCTCCTTTCCAGACATCACACCTAAAGCGGGGCGGGAAATCGAAAGGTCCGATTAAGGATTGCTCCCCCTGCTGTCTTCAGTCTATAAAATCAGATTTTACGAATAAAATCTTCAATGAAAGCTCTCATGAGCTCTTATTGAAGATTTTACATGTAACCGCAGTTACATGTAGAAGCTCTATTTAACGTCGGTAAGCTCTGCGAGGTCAAATTTAACTGCGGGGCTCATTGTGAGCGAAAGTGCCGCATTTTTAATATAGCGTCCTTTCGCAGAAGCCGGTTTTTGTTTATTGATCGCAGCAACAAACGCTTTGATGTTATCTTCGATTTTTCCGGCATCAAAGCTTACTTTACCGATTCCGGCGTGGATGTTACCCTTTTTGTCAACACGAAACGCAACTTGACCGCCTTTTACGTTGTTAACGGCAGTAGCCACATCGGGGGTCACCGTTCCGGTCTTAGGGTTTGGCATTAAACCTTTTGGCCCAAGGATGCGACCGATTTTACCAACAAGCCCCATACAATCGGGTGCGGCAACACAGACATCAAAGTTGATGTTACCGGCTTGAATTTCTTCAACCAGATCGTCGGTGCCTACGATATCGGCTCCGGCAGCTTTAGCCTCATCGGCCTTAGCGCCTTTTGCAAATACCGCAACACGTACCGTTTTACCGGTTCCGTGCGGAAGCACAACAGCACCGCGTACCATCTGATCGGCATGTCGTGGGTCAACATTGAGATTCATTGCAATTTCGACGGTTTCGTCGAATTTCGCCGATTTAAGCTCTTGCATAAATGCAGAGGCTTCGGCAATACTATAGTCTTTAGCGTTATCAATTTTTTCACTAAGCTGTGTATAGCGTTTACTCGCCATTTTGAGTTCTCCTAATGATTTTCTCTGCCGCATAATTTTAGTGATCTTTGCGGTCGAAGATCATTTACATGTAAAGTAAAACTACTCTACGATTTCGATACCCATAGAGCGTGCAGAACCGGCAAGCGTGTTAGCCGCCATCTCTTCATCGTCTGTGTTAAGGTCTTCAATTTTCATTTTCACAACTTCCATAAGTTGTGCTTTCGTAATTTTGCCTACTTTGTTTTTAAGCGGGTTGTCCGTACCTTTTTTGATACCTGCCGCTTTCATCAGCAGTGCCGATGCCGGTGGCTGTTTAGTGATGAATGAAAAGCTTCGATCGTTATAAACCGTAATAACAACGGGAACTTTAAATCCCATTTTATCTTTGGTTTTTTCGTTGAATGCTTTACAAAATTCCATAATATTGACACCGCGTTGACCGAGTGCAGGCCCCACGGGAGGTGCCGGGTTAGCTTGTCCAGCTTGAATCTGGAGCTTGATATAATCCATGACTTTTTTTGCCATTTTGTGCTTCCTTTCATTTTGATTTGAACGCTAATCGGGCAAAGCCCGATTAGCTACGCTTGGGCCGCTGTGGCCACTAAAGCTTGCCCCATTCGGGGCAGAGGTAAATCCTCTTTATGCTTCTTATTTTCCGCCTCACTTGAGGCGTGCAATGTTTAGATAATCTTCTCTACCTGCGTATAAGAGATATCAACGGGGGTGGAACGTCCAAAAATCGAAACGTTGAGTTTGAGGGTGCCGTGTTCAAGGTCATACTCATCTACCGTACCGGTAAAGTTGGCAAACGGTCCATCGATAATGCGTACCATTTCGCCATTGTCAAAAAAGACTTTCGGTTTTGGAGCCGCACGATTTTCGACACGGTCTAAAATAGTGTTAATATCCTTTTCACTTAATGGAGTGGGATGGTTCGCTTCACCGACAAAACCCGATACCTTTGGAATCGACTGAATCATGTGTTGCAAATTTGTATCAAGATCGATCTTGATAAAAACATAGCCCGAGTAGAGTGAACGTTCAGAAATTTTCTTTTTGCCCTCTTTAACCTCAATCACGTCTTCAGTCGGTACGATCACCTCTTCAATTTTATCTTGAAGCTTATTCTCTTCCATCAGATGAAGAATCGCCTCTTTGACTTTTCGTTCGCTACCGTAAGTCTGGATCGAATACCATTGATGTGCCATATCCGCTCCTTAACCCAAGATTGCCGAAAGTGACGACGACATTACCAAGTCTACAAGTGCGAGGAACAAAGAGATGAACGTCACAACGATAAAAACAGCAATAAAAGCTTGACGCACTTGGGGTTTTGTCGGAAAAATGACCTTGGACAGTTCAAGCTTTGAGTTTCTAAAATATGCCGAAAAGCTATCTTTCATCTTTGCCTCCTATAGGATGTTTTATTATAAATCATGCCCTAAAGCCTAACTGATAATAAAACGTGTAACTCGTGGCAGGCGAAGAGGGACTCGAACCCCCAACCATCGGATTTGGAATCCGGCGCTCTACCATTGGAGCTATTCGCCTAATTGAAGAGAGAGCTGACTAGAGCTTCATCTCTTTGTGGATCGTGTGTTCACGACACCATTTGCAATATTTGCGTACTGAAAATTTTTCAGTATGAGTTTTTTTATTTTTTGTGGTGTGATAGTTACGACGAGTACATTTCTCACAACCTAAGTGAATATTTTCACGCATTGTTTATCCTAGGGATGCGTAACGGGAGACCCGATTACGCAATGATTTTAGATACAACACCGGCGCCGACAGTACGTCCACCTTCGCGGATTGCGAAGCGAGTACCCTCTTCCATAGCGATCGGTGCAATAAGTTCTGCGGTAATTTTAACGTTATCACCTGGCATAACCATTTCAGTACCTTCTGGCAATGTGATTGCGCCTGTTACGTCCGTTGTACGAACATAGAACTGCGGGCGGTAACCGTTGAAGAATGGTGTATGGCGACCACCTTCCTCTTTAGAGAGGATATACACTTCCGCTTCAAACTGAGTATGTGGTGTAATTGAACCTGGCTTACAAAGAACTTGACCACGCTCAACTTCTTCTTTACCGATACCGCGAAGCAAAATACCGCAGTTATCGCCTGCTTCACCTTGCTCCATCTCTTTACGGAACATTTCAACACCGGTAACCGTAGTAGTTTGTGTATCTTTGATACCAACGATTTCGATAGTGTCACCCACTTTAACAACACCACGCTCGATACGACCGGTTACAACCGTACCACGACCAGAGATTGAGAATACGTCCTCAACCGGCATCAAGAAATCTTTGTCTGTTTCACGTGTTGGTTCAGGGATATACGCATCAACTTCAGCCATCAATTTGATGATTTTTTCTGACCATTCACCAAGACTTCCAGTTTTTGCTTCTTCAAGTGCCTGAAGTGCAGAACCTGCTACGATTGGAGTATCATCACCTGGGAATTCATACTGATCAAGAAGTTCACGAATTTCCATCTCAACAAGTTCAAGAAGCTCTTCATCGTCAACCATATCTTCTTTGTTCATGAAAACAACGATATAAGGTACACCTACTTGGCGAGAAAGAAGGATGTGCTCACGTGTCTGTGGCATCGGGCCGTCTGCTGCTGAAACAACAAGAATCGCTCCATCCATCTGAGCAGCACCGGTAATCATGTTTTTAACATAGTCGGCGTGACCTGGACAGTCAACGTGCGCATAGTGACGGTTGTCTGTTTCGTACTCAACGTGTGATGTAGCGATCGTAATACCGCGTTCACGCTCTTCAGGAGCATTGTCGATTTGATCGTAATCCATCATTTTAGCGCCATTGCTGATCGCCAAAACTGCTGTAATTGCAGCTGTCAAAGTAGTTTTACCGTGGTCAACGTGACCGATGGTACCAATATTTACGTGCGGTTTCGTACGCTCAAACTTTTCTTTTGCCATAGTGTCCTCCGACAGTTTTTTTGAGTTTTGAAATGGAATTATACCAGAAAATAGTTCAAAAATAGCTTTATAAGGCTCCAATATTGTTACAAAACAATCACTGGAGCTCACGACGGGATTTGAACCCGTGACCTCTTCCTTACCAAGGAAGTGCTCTACCCCTGAGCCACGTGAGCATAAAACCACTAATGTATGAACATTATTTATAGGAAGCTTAAAAACTATTTTTGTAGTCGTTGAAGTAGTAATATCTTAAAATATCGATAATCTATTGTACTTCAGCTCCCAGATTATGGAGCGGGAAACGAGACTCGAACTCGCGACCCTCAGCTTGGAAGGCTGACGCTCTAGCCAACTGAGCTATTCCCGCATCTTCATATTCGTGGTGGTGAGAGGAGGATTCGAACCTCCGAAGGTAAAAACCAGCAGATTTACAGTCTGCCCTCGTTGGCCACTTGAGTATCTCACCACGGCCATGTTAACTCTGGTCTAACACTGTTTCTAATATAAGGTTCAATAGCGAAAATGGTGCCGCAACGAGGATTTGAACCCCGGGCCTGCTGATTACAAATCAGCTGCTCTAGCCAGCTGAGCTATTGCGGCTTTCGAAATTGAGCCAGAATTATAGACGTTTTTCTCTGCGTTGTCAAGAGCTTTTGGTGTAATTTATGCACTATTTTTAAAACTTATTGAAAAACCCGCTACAATAGCGCATGTTAACGGTTTTATTTTCTCCATCCGAGGGTAAACACTCTGGTGGCTCTGCGTATCACGGTGATACTCTTTTTGGTCTTGATCGGCGTCACGCTATTCTTGATGCTTACAATCAGGTGGTATTAAGCGGCGATACTGCCATGCAACAAAAGATGTTTGGACTGAAAGACGAAACGCTTTTTGACCGCTACCGTCACAACATCTTTAATGCACCTACATGTAAAGCTTTTGAGCGTTATAACGGTGTCGCTTATGAGTATTTGAATTACGCTTCTTTAGATGCAAAAGCCAAAGCGTTTTTAGATACACGGGCACTTATCTTTTCAAACCTTTACGGACCAATACGTGGCGGTGATAGTATTGGCGATTATAAAGTGAAGCAAGGGGAGTGCATCGGAGCCATAGCGCCGGAGCGTTTTTATGCAACGCATTTTAGCGATGCGCTTGATGCGTATCTAAAAGAGCATGAAATACTTGATTTGCGTGCAGGCTATTATGAGAAGTTTTACAAACTTAAGCAGCCCTATACCACACTCAAATTTATGAATGAAGGTAAAGTCGTCAGCCACTGGGCAAAAGCGTACCGCGGTATTGTATTGCGTGAAATTGCTTTACACCGTGTCGATACGCTTGACGCGTTTATGAAACTGGAGATCGAATCTTTACATGTAAAAGAGATCAAAGAGCAGAAATTTAAACGCGAAATTGTATTTGATATCATCGTTTAGCGCTATAATACCCAAATGCAAACTGTTGAATCCATTCAAAATACCCTTGCGTCTGAGCCGGCAGTCATGCTCTATTTCAGCGCCCCTACATGTAACGTCTGCCACGCGCTAAAGCCCAAACTATTTGATGCGATTGAGAAGCATTTTAAAACATTTACTATCATTGCCGTCGATACGTCAAGCGACGCCGATATTGCGGCGCACTTTAGTGTATTTAGCATTCCTACGGTTCTCATATTTTTAGATGGTCGCGAGTTTTTGCGCAAAAGCCGTCATATGAGTGTCGATGAAGTGATCGCCCAGATTCGGCGTCCTTATGAAATTATGCTCTCTTAACACGCTATTGACGTAGCACACACTATTTTCACACTTTTATCAATTAGACTTCAATGGTTATCTTAAGAAATGGTGCTTATTTCAAGCCTCAAGCTCGAGTGAGTCTTGATTTAATACAAGCCAAATTAAGAAGTGCATCGCCTGCGGTGTCTTCTTCTATTTTTTACGTTTCTTCATTTTCGCTTTATATACCGAACCGATCCAAAGCCAGTTAATCAGATAATAAAAAAAGAGTGCCGATACCGTCGAATAGAAAAATGCTCCGGTATACAGTGGCACAAAAATGTCGTCGATATGGTTTGTAAACCACTCCATCGTCATTTCAATATCGCCAATACCTTTACGAACCAACAGCGCATTGCCCGTAATATACTCTACATAGTAGATAAAAGGCATAGTAATGGGATTGGTAACCCAGACAATAGCGATACCGATCAAAGCGTTGAACCGGAAAAAAGGCAACACGGCAACAACGGCTACCATTTGTAACGGCATCGGAATAAACGCGATAAAAAAACCGACAAGCATAGCCCGAGAGACCATTTTGCGATTTACGGCTAAAAATTCGGAGATATTATACTTTTTAATATACTCTTCAAATCTTCTGCTTTGCGTAATTTTTTTAAAAACTTTACGTATCATCTTTTTTGCTTACATATAAAATTGCGGCATTATAGCGAAGCTATATAACAAGTTTTCCCTTTACGCTATTTCTATCGTAAAACGCTACATGTAAGGGTGCCCTTTAGTTATTTGTTATTCAAAAATGATATTATAATACACCGATTTACAAGGTCAGCCATGTGAGCAATCTATTACAAAACTATCTTACCAGTGGCCACAGTTTTGAAGAACATGAGTATCAACTGCGTTCAAAATTTATTCTCTTCAATGGGATGATGGCACTACTGACACTACAGATATTTTTGCTCGTCCCCTATCGCTTTTATGCAGGATCAACATCGCAAGCCATTGCCGATAGTGTTTTTCTTATTCTTACCGTCATTGCACTCTTCGTGTTGCGCATCAATGTCCAATACCACCGCTTTATCTTACCCATGGTATGGTTTAGTGGATTTAGCTTAATTATCGCCTTATACATAAATATCCCGCATATAATGGTTGGTGGAAGTTGGTTTGCCATTGCCCTGCTCCCTGCATTTTTTTTATTGGGGCCACGGGCGGGTTTTTTAAGTATGCTTTTAGCCGTGTTGGCACTTTTAGTCGCAACGCATTACTTGTATCCTGATCAATTTACGCTACTTGAACTGCTTGAGGGCATCATTCCTATCATTATGACGGCACTGTTTATCAATTTCTATGAAAGCCGTGTTAACAGCATAGAAAAGCTCTGGATAAAGCGTACCCATCTTCTCGAATATGAAGTTGAACGCCAAACCGAAAAACGTACTAAAGAGATTTATGATAATCTTAAGGCGCTCGAAAGAAGTGAAGCACTTTTAAATCGAACCCAACAGGTCGGACATGTGGGAAGCTGGGAACTTGATTTGCATAGCGGCACCATTACATTCTCACAAGAGACTTACCGCCTTTTAGGCGTTGATTCGGAGATGTTTTTACCCTCCATTTCTACTGTTCTTGACGCGTTAAACGCTCATGATCGTTTCAATGCCATCCGCAACGTCATGAAGTGCATCAAAACCCAATCCGTACAAACTCAAAATCATCGCATTTACCACTCTGACGGGAGCTTTCTTTTTGCCAAAAGTTACTATGATATCGAACTCGATGCCGATGACAAACCCTTCAAAATCATAGGAAGTACCATCGATCTCTCCGAACAACATGAGATCCAGCAAGAGCTTCAATTTAAAAAAAGGATGCTCACCCAACTCAATAGCGATTTAACCGAATATCAAGAGCTTATTAACGATTATGTGCCTATTGTCACTATAGACCCAAAAGGAACCATCATTACCTTTAATAAAGCATTTTCAGATCTGACCCAATACACTCTACTTGAAGTCCGTGGCAAGAATTTGGCGATATTCAATACCGAATCGGCACAAATCGAAAATTTCATGAATGAGTGGCAACAGATTAGTAAAGATACCGCATTTGAAAATAGCTGTGAACGCACACGCAAGGATGGCTCAAAGTTTTGGATTGAATACAAAGTGCGGCCTCAGTATAGTGATGATCAAATGCTTATTGGTTATCGTATGATTTGGCACGACATCACTAGTGAGAAAAAACTCGAATACATAGCTACCGTCGATCCGCTCACTAAAGCCTTTAACCGCACCAAATTTAACGACCTAATTACCGGTGAAGTCAACCGTTTTGAACGCTACAATACAGCCGCTTCACTGATTATCTGTGATTTGGATCATTTTAAAGAGGTTAATGACACCTATGGCCATCTTGTCGGCGATACCGTACTCAAAACAGTCGCCACTATCATCCAAAGCAATATACGAAACACCGATTATTTAGCCCGCTGGGGCGGCGAAGAGTTTGCCATTTTGCTTCCCAATACTGTTCTTGAAGAGGCACAAATCGTTGCACATAAAATCCATCATGCCGTTCGTAGCACTCAAATACAAAGTGTTGGTGGTTTAACAATTAGTTGCGGTATCTCCGAAATTCACTCAAATGACACGGTAACTTCGTGGTTTAAACGCGTAGACGACCTTCTATTTACGGCTAAAAATTCCGGACGGGATCAAGTGCAGATTGCTTAGATTACAAAAGAAGAATGGCGCGCCCGAAGAGATTCGAACTCCTGACCGCTGGTACCGCAAACCAGTGCTCTATCCAGCTGAGCTACGAGCGCATTCTCGATTGAGAGACCGAAATTATACTATTTCATTCTTATAAAATTATAAAAATAGCCTCACTCCACGACACCAAAGGAACACAAATGGCTTACAGGGTTGAAAAAGTGAGTAACCTTGGAACATTTGGAGCAGATGAGGAGTGTGTTTGAGCAATATTATGAGTGGAGCCGATACCGTATCGAGTTCTTTGGAAAT
>JBNKLA010000098.1:0-14266 GCA_050292115.1 Sulfurimonadaceae bacterium
ATTTCCAAAGAACCCGATACGGTATCGGCTCCACTCATAATATTGCTCAAACACACTCCTCATCTGCTCCAAATGTTCCAAGGTTACTCACTTTTTCAACCCTGTAAGCCATTTGTGTTCCTTTGGTGTCGTGGAGTGAGCTCCTTAGTATAAAAATTGAATGGAAACGCTTGTAATAATTTTTCTTCATCAAAACAGGGCTTTGCAAAATTCACACCGTTCTTTATACTCGTACCCTCTAAAAAGCTTTTAGGAATTTTATGCAATTTTCTGCCTGAACCTTCCAGATAATCCTCATATTTATGCATGGTTTCCCCCCCAAAAGGCCTAAAGAGATACACGGGCACTCTAAAAGTCTCCGAAAGAATCAACCCATGCAACGATGATGTGAGTACTACCTCGCTGGTTAATACTTCATCCATGACGCTACGCCAGTGAAGCAACGGCGATACAAGTCGCATATGTGAAGACACCACTGTCTTGAGTGTTTTACACGCTTCATATTCATTTAAATTGGGGAGGAGGATGACTTTATTTGGAATCGGTTTGTAGGTTAAATCGGGGAAAAGATACGGTAACAATATGGCGGGGTCACCGAAGACGTCTGCGCTTTGTATTCCTCTTGATAGCAGTATCTTCTGTGTTAATGGACCTCGGACACTTCTAACATCCAATGTTTTGAATGCAAGTTTTGAGAGCGCGATTTTTCCGTTGATTCCCGAACCCCATACGGTATCGCCGTCACGAGCAAAATGCAGAATTGATCCAATAGCAAGTAGTTGATGTTGCGACGATAAAACCGTTTTAAGGCGCTGCCTCAAAACTATTTCACCAACAAGTACCTTGGAAAGATAATCGCCGAAATTCTGCCCTTTACTCCAATCCTTTCCTTTATGCTTTTTATACCAAAAAAGTTGATTTGTGTATTTACCGTATTTTCGATGCTCTGCAAGATATAATAGACGTTCAGAATGTAATGGCATAGATTGTCACTGCCCTGTATCAGGAAAATTGTACGCTCTGCGTATCTCCGAATCATCGAAGTTGTTATCTATATTGGCATACACGATTGTACCATCGGTATCTTTGTACACACCTCCTTGTTGCGAAAAACTCAATGTATTGTTGCCCACAAGCTGTTTGTAATTTGCAGATACCAGATTTGCCACTCCATCGACCGTGCCTTCATGCTTGCCTGGATATTGACTCGGCATCAGCAAGGGTCTAAAATTTCCGGTGTGGATATTGCCAAATATCGACCGATACTGCGTGTAGGGTGCAAAAACGTTTGAATCGTATCCCACATTGCCTGCATTATCAACGATAAAAAAGTCAAAACCTGAAAAAGAGATGTCGCCGGTATTTTCCTGCTGATTGAGCATATATTTAATCGTACCGTCATCCATGTACCGAGCTATGAATTTTTTCTCTTCATCGGTATAAGCCCAAGGATAAATCTCGTTATGGAACTTCCCCTGAAAACGTCGCAGATGCACCACAAACCCATGCTCTGCAAATATAGCAATATCGTGTTCCAGTCTATCAAAATATGGGGGATATGCCACATAAACTACCGAAATCTCTACACCTCCGTCACGTAGGTAGATGATATTGCCAAGAAAGGTATCAATATCTATTTCACAAGGGTGAAACGAGGCATTGATAAACAGTCTATTCTCCTTGGCTAGGCGGTTGTTCACCAACAAATCCAGATGCATGGAGGCGTTGCTAGTAATACGCAGTTGCCACCTTGGTTCCGATGCAATCATCTCTATGATTTCTGGGAATTGTGCACCCATAGTGGGCTCTCCAAAAGCAAGATAAAATACCAAATATTGATTGCCAAACGCTTCTTTGAACCGCTCATGCCACTGTTGCATATAACCCGTGAAGCGGTCAGCGGGGTTATGCAGTCCAATATAATAGCAGTACGGACAGCGGTAATTGCACTGGGCCTCCCGTCCGTTATACTGCCACAAAATCGTTGTATGCTTGCGAGGTACCACCCACATCAAAGTATCAACAATTAGCGCTTTGCCCTCATTATTCGGGTGCAATTCATCACGCAACCCCACTTTGTTATCGGGAAACCTGCGTTGCCAATTACCTTGTATATCAGCGATCTTGAGCCGTTTTTTTCGTGCCAACTGACGTATGGCACGCGTGTAACCTTCGGTCTGTAGATTATACTCCTCGCGTTCAAAATTGTATGAAGGCGAAACAGTGTTTAAAATGACTCGTGTGCCTATAGCCTCAAAAGCGTCCACCATTTGCGCAATATTTTTTTTATACATCGTCGTGCTAACGTTATAGCGCCAATCATTCATACCAAAACCGATGACTACTACATCAGGACATAGTTGTAACATTTCATCAAGTCGCTCAATACCATTCTTGCTGGTCTGACTATTGGCACCCGCATTGATCACTTCAAGTGTTATCTCGGGATACTCCTCTTCAAATCGTTTTTGCAATAGCGGTGCATACTCACGAGTGATACTATCGCCAAAAAGCAGTAATTTGCAGGGGTTTTCCATCGGTATTCCTTTTATCTATCATCGGCGGCATACCCAAGATCTTTTACTAAATAGCCATATTTCTTATCAAATGTTTCTCGAGAATACCCAATGAGATATTTTTTCCATTTCAAAAATCCCTCTTTACTGATGTGATTGCTTGCCTGCCGTTTTGTATTGTTCATTCGGGAAATATCCTCTTTTTGTGCCAGTTGCATACACGCATCTAAAGCGTTTTTACTAAATCCAAACCACCTAAATACCTGTTCAAACAATGTGTCAAAATTTTCCATGACACTCTCAAGTTTTATCTCCATAACTTTCGGATTATCATAGTTCCATGCACTCATGCAATCAAGCGTCCAACCCGAGTAGTTATTTAACTCAAACATAATCCCCTCACTCCTGCCAAGCGCCTGTAGATGCTTCTGATATGATGTGCCGTGAAATTGCTGGAGATATCGAATTTGCTCATCATACGCTACGCTCTCCAAAAATGTGGGTATAAGTGGAAACTCAAGTGCGCCTTCCTCATAATCGGTTGCCACAACATTACACCACGCCTCTTTGGTTCTGAGATGATAAAGATAGCCTGATATCAAAATTTCACGAGGATCCCTGATTATATGTAAGCCTTTATAGGCTCTATTTAACACATCAAACGATGCCAATGAGTGTGAAAAAAGCACAATATCATAGTCATGATCAAGCGTGTCACAATAACCGTAAACTTGTGCGAAATTAAGCTCTAAACGCTTTGCAATGGAAGAGAATATTTTTGAAAGCAATACCGTTCCTGTTTTATGATAGCAAAAGAGAAAAATTGGTACCTCGGGTCGCCATGAATCTGTAGTATACGTTCTATATTTTAGCTCTTTTATACGCATACTACCACTCCTTCAAACTCATAAAATCATCGCAATGCGTACCGTTTCATATACGTTTTAACCACTTTTATCTCTTGGGCAATCAATGTGTTAAACAACGATAAACGTAACGGTTCGATGTACGCTTCTACAAAGATGCTCATAGCCTTAAGGCGATACCAAAATGACGATTTGTTCATATAGCTATTCAACCCCCCCGATGCTCTCATAAGAAAATACAAAATCTCTGATTTAATACCAGGAGTCATAGTGCCGTGTAAATTTTCAAAATAATTCAAAACTGCATTGATAATTTCGTCATACATCATCAGCTGCCTGTGATTAACTTCCGACTTATAAAAAAGCGAAGCATTATGAAGCATAACCCGCGTACCGTGGCTTCGAATATTTGAAACAGTGTGAATGAACTTGATATCACCATGCATTAGTGTCAAGGCAACAAAAATTTTATCTCCAAATCGAATAGGAACTTTATTGTCAAGCAGGAATTGCATTGCACTTTTCATTATTTCTTTACGCATCACTCCATGAATCACACCGGGGTGATAATATTCTGCTTGGAATCGGAAGCGCCTACCTTTGTGATCATGTTCTTTTCGTTTTAAGCCATATTTGTATGTCAAAAACGAGTACGGTATATTACTTCTCCTTAATGACTTCTCTTCTAAAAAAAAGATAAAAGCGTCACACCCCGCAATTTTATCATTACTATCAAGCTCTTTAAGCGCTTTGAAGGCAAAATCTTTTAACATAAAATCATCATCAGCTATCCATGCCACATACGGTGTTGCAACCGCGTCAAGTGCGAGAAGCAGTTTTTCGGTAACTCCAAGATTCGCTCGACAATCCAAAATAAGAAGCTTGGGATTTGGTGCTATATCTATATTCACATTATCAGGACATACAACAATAACTTCACAACCAAACCGAAGATGATATTCAATGAACCTATGACTCTGTACTTTTCTATTTTCACTTTCAGATTTAACAAGAGTAGTAATAATCGTCAGTTTTTCGTTTTTCACTTTATTCGCTTTAAGAATCCATCATATGCGACTGTAATAAGCAACTTATTTTCTACACTATTATCTATTTCAAAGTCTCGGTTTTTCTGCAAAAATTCCCGTACAGCAGTTTTAGGGTTATTGCCTTTATCCCATGGCCTGTTAGGAAAACTGCCTTTGGGCATATCTTCTATCACCGTATCATAAACGATACAGTAACTCCCAACACTAGCAAGCTTAGCATAAGCATTAAGCTCAGATAAAACGTGTTCATGCGTATGATTACTATCTAATATAACCAATACATTTGTGTAAGATTTAGCAAACTCTTTCACTTTATGAATCATTAATTCATCAACGCTAGAACCTTCAAACATCGTAATTTTTTCAAAGAGCGGATGCGACTCTAGCGCTCTCTTATTATGAGATCGAATATTAATATCAATACCAAGCACCATAGGGTTTGTCACCATACCGCACGCTTCTAAAAGTGTTAGCATAGAAGCCGAAAATATCAAAGAGCCTCCATGGGCGATACCGGTCTCTACTATCAAATCAGGTTTAACATCCCAAAGAATTTCTTGCAGTCCTACCATATCCTGTGGAAACTGAATAATGGGACGTCCAAGCCAGGTAAAATTATACGAGTATTGCGTATCAGCAGTTTCTCGAATAAAATCAATTCCCAAAGATTTTTTTGACTCCTGCTTAGCAATATTGTCACTTTTTTCTTTATTAAACTGCTCAACAACATTCATCGATAAACTCCTTCCAATAAACTGCTCGCGAATCCAAAAAGCGCATTCCCGATTTCCCTTCGTTCGCGATAAGATCCAATATGCTTACAAAAGGGGTGAACTCACCATGCAGTTGATGATACATATTTTTGTTATAGTGCATATATCGCACGGTAACATGATGTTTTTCAAATATCTCATAATCAATATAATTTAGCGCGCCTAAACCCGTAATATAATTTGTTCCTTCAAAAAAGCGCGTGATCTCCAAAAGGCGCTGTGAGGCTCTACCCTCAATAGCAAGTTTTGATGAGAGTGCATAATGACTCTGAATCGAAAAATACGAAGCTATTAGCTCAAATGCGTAGCGATTCAGCTCTGAAAGCTTTTCGAAACGGCGTTCATACACTTGCGATGCAATCTGCATCATCTCACTACAATAAGGTGCATTTGCATAGGAGTGTTCAATAGTCTTCATATGCTTGTCACGCCAATCTTCTGCATAAGAAACCAGCGTTTCGTTTATTAGCTTACCACTATTTTTACGGTCAATCGGCACACTCAACCATTTAATACCACTGGGTGTCTTAATCTGTACACGGCTACTAAAACTTCTTCCTCGAGGTAGTTGGACATCGTCATAGTGGACAAACACATCACTCAGACTTAACTGCTCAAACAGACCTGCCCAAGGCAAAAACATTGGCTGTGAGATAACTATGCTTTTCATATCTGTATCACCCTATACTTTTCACGCACTTGCAATTTGAAAAAATACTCACGCGCCTTGTCACTATAAAATGTCGGAGAAATGTCATTTGCAATCTTTTCATCTATAAAATGTAATGTTGTATCCAACTTGTCGTGGGAGAGGTAATCAAAAAAAATCATCGCAAGCAGGCTTTTTTGTAAAAATGAAATTTTCTGCCAACGTGCTCTCGTATCATCTGCCTGTCGTGCTTTGAGTGTTTGGATCAGTACCACCCCCCCGTCAACGCTCTCATTTACTCTATGCAAAGTGGCTCCTACAAAGCGGGCATTCTCTTTAAAGGCATTTTCAAGTGCATGTAGACCCCTGTAAGCAGGCAGTAAAGAAGGGTGTAGATTCAGTGTAATATAGTTCTCGTAAATCTCATGCGTTACCAAGCGGACAAAAAAGAGTAATACCATCTGTACGTTATGTATTCTAAAAAAACTATTCACCTCTTTGGAAAAACTGTTATTGTCATACTCTTCGATAACCTTATATGTAATCCCATTTTGCTCACAAAATGGGATTAACTCCGTCCTTCTGTCCAATGCGACAAAAAAAGGATAACGCTTTGGCCATAACGCATCAAGATATAGATAAAGCTCTTTAAAAACCGAACCGTGTGATGATGCGATGATTCCAAAATTCATGATATTACTTGTAAATGTAGATCGTATACTCGTACAAATAGCTATGATCGATTTTTATTTTGGTGCTAAATTCGCTCATACAGTACGCTAACATCTCCACGGGACTGCGATAGTAAAGATTTTCGCTAAAGAAGTTCACTTTTGTACTCATAATATTGAAGGCAATACCGTTTTTTGATAATGAAAACATTCGCTTAATAAGTGCTTTGGCATACGCATCCATCTCCAAAATACTGGCTTCAAGTTTTTGAGTTAATATACCGTTACAGATAAGATAATCAAATTGCCGTTCAAACTCATAAGTGAGAACATCACCGCTGATATAGCAGGCATTATTCTGATGTGTCCGTGCCCAAGTAATCATATTATCCACCACATCGATACCGTGATAATCAAAGACATATCCATTGGCTTCAAGATAGTTTTGAAAACCTCCAAAACCGCATCCAACATCCAATACGCTTGCATTAGTTTTGGTTTCAAATAGTTGTGCCATCTTTTCATAGCGTAAAGTGACACGTTCTTCATGCTCGCCCCAGTCGATTCCCTCGGATGTTGGGCCGTACGCATCAAAGGTCTTTTGGTAGTGCTGTTGCAGAGAATATGTTATCTCGTTCATAACACTTCCCAAAAAAAGTATTCACGCACTCTACGCTTCATCACATCAAGGTTCTCTATAACGGTTTTAGCATACAGTGGATTTAATCCGATATAGACTACTTCAATATCATCACCAATATCATGAACCGCTTTCACTTCAAGTCCATCCACTTTAGAACCATGCAAAAAGTCATTTTGATCAACAATATAGGCTACATTGTGAGATTTTGGCAAATGCGACAAAATAAAGATACCGTAAAACCCCGCACCGTAAACAAGCGCTTTTTTATGCATATGTTGTCTGTAAAAGTGTGCAATGCGTGCTTCCATACTCTGCCACGACTGCGCCATCTGAAGTGCTTTAGATTGATAATGCTCATAGTCATTTACAGAAAAGCTTACTGTTGCAACATGTGTTGTTTTTTTACCCAATACAATCAAAGCTCCACTATATGAAGACGCATCAATATCTATAACTTCAAAACCGCACGAATGGAGTAAAAAAGTTAAAGAGATGGGACTATAGTGATGCAGATGATCAACACAGATAAAGTCAGCAACATGTTCATAGACATTGGGGACCTGCAAATAAAGCAAGCCGTCATCTTTTAATACATCGTAAATTTTTGAAAGCTCCGCTACCGGATCAATAACATGTTCAAAAACATAAAACGAGCTCACAATGTCCATCTGCCCTTGCCACGACTTTTCAAGTGTATACGTGGCACAATGCTCGGGGTCAAAATTTTTTTCCCAAAGTGTGCTATATCCATCCGTTATATCAAAAAGGTACGGCTCAATACTGCACTTTTGAAACAATTTTTTCACAAAAAGCCCTTTGGCACAGCCGTAATCCAATACTCTCATCCCAGATACTGGTTTAACTTTTTGCATAAATATATTCAATTGATGTTCGGTTCGATAAATCTTTTTGTTATCGACAATGCCATAGAGCGAATCGCGCTCCTCTTGTTGAATGTCAACACGATAGCTGATATCATAATAGCTTCCATTATCCACCACTGCCTGAGTCATTAAATGCGCAATTGAAGCGTCATAATAAACCTTAGTTTTTGCCTGAATCGACTCACTTAGCGAGGTTATGGATTGATTCGCGCTTGAGCTATATATCAGCTTGCATGTTGAATTATCAATACGTGCATTTAAATCCATAGACGTACTCATAGAAAATACTCCGGATATAAATCTCTTGGCTGTTTTCCAGATGCGAAACTCCCCGACCATGCAATTTTTTGACCTTCTTCATCTTCAAAATTAAAATATCGAAATTGCATAGACCAGCGCGAAAGGGCACTTTCATTCAATCCGGAACGATGTACACAAAGATAGTCTAATACAATCAGATCGCCAGGATTGGATTCAGGAGCCACAGCATCATACTTCTCTTGCAGTGTATCAATGCCAACAATTTTAAGCCCATTCGTATATGCGCTATAATTACCTTTCATCGTTTCAGTATTTTCATTGCTAAGTGGTAATATTCCTTCATTATGACTGCATTGCATCACCTCGACCGGTCCCATATCAGCGCAAATCGTATTGAGCGGAGACCATAACACACAACCGTCTTTAGAGCGCAGATGCGTTAAAAACTCTTGATGCCAATCAGTTTTATAGGTTTGATCATGAGGATCATCAATACGTATGCCGTAATTTCCAAGACCGATTCCTACGGACTTTGAGTTGCGAAGCTGCTTGTACAGCGCTTCGTTTTTTTTATGTGACGCTATTCTTAAAAATGAAGGAAGTTGTTTGATGGCATCATAAATTTCACTACCCCATTTGCGATTGATTTTCAAAATGTCCAAATAGCCTTGCAAAAAATTCTCGCCGTTAAAAGGCACTCTAGGCATGTCGATAGTATATTTATCTATGATGATGCCGATGATGTTGTAAATATCTTCTTGAATCGGTCGAATTTCACGTTCATAATCATAAAAATTTCGTAAAACCAAAACACCATTCTCTTTAAACGATGCAAGCTCTTTGGCAGTTAACATAAAACCTCCTCCAATGATTTTGCTATGAAAGCGACATCATCTTCACACATCTCAAAGTTACTAGGAAGATTGATACCATTACGCGAAAGCGCTCGTGCCACCACGTTGCTTCGGACATCTTGAAACT
Organism: Sulfurimonadaceae bacterium; assembly: GCA_050292115.1. Taxonomy (GTDB): domain Bacteria; phylum Campylobacterota; class Campylobacteria; order Campylobacterales; family Sulfurimonadaceae; genus JAFGUB01. The sequence continues at coordinate 9,294 of JBNKLA010000098.1, forward strand.
CTGGGAAAGAGCTTACAGGATAAAAAAACGGTCGCGCTCCAATACCTTTTGCATTTAACTTGGCTATAACAACATCGTTTTGCATATTTTGTTTGTTTTTTAGTACAATGGTTGGCATCCAGTACGAATTTTTTGCATAGTTCTGCTCTGCATTCATCTCTAAATATCCAAACTTCTGAAGGTACTTTTTATACCATGAAAAAATTATTATTTTCTTTATTACCAACTCGTCAATGCGCTCCATCTGCGCACAGCCAAGCGCAGCTTGAAGATTGGAAATTTTATATTTAACTCCCACCTTCTCTGCCCAAAAGGTTTTAGCAATTTTGGGATCTCTGCCATGATCATGCACGATGGAAGCTTTCTCGTACAGAGCATCGCTATTCGTCACAAGCATGCCCCCCTCTCCGGTAGTAATGGTTTTGGTACCGTGAAAAGAAAAAATGCCAAAATCACCCATGGTTCCCGCTTTTTTGGTACAATACTCACTACCAATCGCCTCAGCGGCATCTTCGATGACATATAAATTATGACGCGTGGCAATATCCATAATCTCATCCATCTCACAAAGATTGCCATAAAGATGAACTGCAATAATCGCTTTTGTTTTTGGTGTAATAGCCTCTTCTATTTTTTTCGGATCGATACACCATGTATGTTCTAACACATCCACAAATACAGGCGTGGCACACAAATACGTTATAGGAGCAACCGAAGCGATCCACGTTGCATCAGGAACAATTACCTCATCATTGGCTGTGATACCCAAAGTTTTAAGCGCAATATGCAAAGCACCTGTGCAACTTGAAGTTGCAATAGCATACTTTACATCTAAATACTTTTTATATGCATCTTGAAATTTAAAAATATAATCATAACAGTGTTCTCCCCATCCATTTTTTATGGCATCGCAAACATACTGTTGCTCCAACTCTGTGATACTGGGTTTAGCGTAAAGGATAGGTTTTCTCACAGAATCTCCAATTTTGGTACTGCCACGACAAACTTTGCATCCCATGCTTTGGTATATTGCAACTGCTCCATAATCTCATTTTCAAGATTCCATGGAAGTATAAGTATATATTCAGGCTTAAGTCTTTCAATCTCTTCTTGCGCAACTATTGGAATATGGCTGGCCGGCATGTACTTTCCTTGTTTATGCGGAGACTTGTCTACTACAAATTCCAATAAATCACTTTTGACTCCAGCATAGTTTAACAGAGTGTTGCCTTTTGCAGCTGCCCCGTATGCTATCACTTTTGTATTCTCTTTTTTTGCTTTAAGTAAGAAATCGACCAAATCATATTTAACTTTATTTGCTCTACTTTGGAAGCTGTTATAGATATCCATTTCCAAAAGACCAAACATTTTCTCTTCATGTAACAACTTTTGCACATTGTCTGTTGTATCAATAGAGCCATTCTCGGAATGTGTAGCATAGATCCTAAGACTGCCACCGTGTGTGGTAAGTTTTTTAACATCATAAATTTTCATTCCCTGCTTCTTGAATATCTGTTCAACAGTGTATACAGAGAGGTAAGAGAAGTGTTCATGATAGATGGTGTCAAACTGATTCTTTTTTATAAGGTTGAGAAGATGCGGAAACTCCATTGTTATTGTGCCTCTCTCTTTTAAAGCAATTTTTAAGCCTTTTACAAAATCATTAATATCCGGAACATGCGCTAATACGTTATTTCCTAAAATCAGATCAAATCTATCTAAAGTAGCTGCTAGCTTGGTGTTAAAAAAATCCTCTATAACATCGATATCCCTCTCTTTTGCAACTTTTGCTGTACTATGAGTAGGTTCAATCCCCAAACAAGGAATCTGCTTCTCTTTAAAATATTGTAAAAGATAGCCGTCATTTGAAGCTATTTCTAAAACAGAAGATTTGCTATTTAAAGCCAATTTTTCAGTTATTTCGTCTACATATTTTTTAGAATGCGCCAGCCAACTGGTTGAAAAAGAGCTAAAATAGGCATACTCTTTATTAAAAATATCACTAGATTTTTTATACTCATCTATCTGAACCAATTTGCACCTACGGCATACATAGGTTTTTAATGGATAAAAAACTTCAGGTGTATTGAGCTGCTCTTTTGAGAGATAGGAGTTTGATGGAGGAGAATTTACCAAGTCCACAAAGACATCATGTAAATCCGTTTGACAAAACCTACACTTCACCTATATTCCTTTAAAGTTTTTATCTAAAAAGGTATGTTGAGTGTCTCTTTTTGAAAGATTCACAATATTTAAAGGCCAGGAAATTTCAAGTAAAGGATCACTTACATGTAAACCGCCCTCTTCTTGAGGTGTGTAAATATTACTATGTAAATAGAGTAGCTGGGAATCATCTTCTAACGTCTGAAAACCGTGAGCAAAACCTTTTGGAATGTAAATCATCTTTTGGTTTTTAGCAGATAGCTCAAGTGAATACGTTTGCAAAAAAGTTTTTGAACCTTTACGAATATCAACTACTACATCAAACACCCTACCTTTAATACATTTAACCATTTTAATTTCATCGTGCGGAAAGTATTGAAAGTGTAATCCACGTACCGTGCCTTTTTTATCCGAAACAGAATAATTTATCTGCATTATCTTTTCGGTAAACACCTCTTTCAGTTCGTTTTGACAGAAAACTCTGGAAAATGATCCCCTATCATCTTGAAACCCTATCGATTCAATTACAAATACATCTTCAATATCAGTATGAATAATGTTTAGTTTTTTGTCCATGTCATACCTTGTTTAGTAGCGTCATCAACATATTTCTCTAAAATTTCATTAGTCAATACTCTCTTTTGCTCATAATAAAATCGATACCATTTCACCGTCTGCTTTAATGTTTCATCAATATTCCAAACACTTTTCCATGAAAGTTTTGAGTGCGCCTTTGAACAGTCAAGTTTTAAATAATGTGCTTCATGGGGTTGATTCGAATCATTGATGATTTCGTATTCGATTTGACTCCACTCCTTTTTAATACTTTTTACGACAGCTTCAACATCTATACATTCGTCAGATGACGGCCCGAAGTTCATTGCTGTTGCAAACGCACTTTCTTCTTCAAGGAGCTTCTGTCCAATGAGTAAATAACCACTTAATGGTTCAAGAACGAATTGCCAAGGTCTAACAGCTTTTGGATTTCTTATTGCAACTTTTTGATGTTGTGAAGTTGCCACCATAATATCACTTAATAGTCTGTTTTTAGCCCAATCACCTCCACCAATGACATTTCCTGCTCTACAACTTGAAAGAAGCGTATTGTGCGTTTTTTTATATCGGCTTTTATGAAAATAGGACTCTCTGTAAGAACTCGTAAGTATTTCTGCACACGCCTTGGAGGAGCTATACGGGTCATATCCTCCCAACATATCAGTTTCACGGTAGCCCCATAGCCATTCTCTGTTTTCATAAGCTTTGTCACTAGTAACATTTACTATCGCTTTGACCTTATACTTTTTACAAACCTCAAACACTTTGAGCGTTCCTAAAACATTTGTCTCATAAGTCTCAATGGGATATTCATAAGATTCTCTTACTAGTGCCTGTGCTGCAAGATGAAATACAATATCAGGCTGATAGGTCTTAAATACAGAATCCAAATATTCAATGTTTTTAATATCTCCATAAATAGAGATCATGTCTAAATTCAAGAGACTTATATGATTTGGTTCCGTAGGTGCATGCAACGAATACCCTATTACATTAGCACCCATTTTCTGAAGCCAATATACGAGCCATGAACCTTTAAAGCCTGTATGGCCTGTTACCAAAACGGTTTTACCTTTATAAATGCCCTTAAAAAGTGTTTGCACTACCATAATTTCCAAGGTGCCTGATTTTTATCCCACATTTGATTAAGTGCAGTTTTATCTCTTAGCGTATCCATACAGTACCAAAACCCATAATGTTTAAACGCACCAAGTTCACCATTTTTCGCTAGTTTCTGAAGAGGGTATTGTTCAAATACTGTACTGTCAGAATCTATTAAATCCAAAACTTCGCGCTCACATACCATAAAACCACCATTTATCCAGTTCCCATCACCAGCAGGCTTCTCGATAAATTCTTTTATTTGATTTGAATTGATATCTAAAGCTCCAAACCTACCGGCAGGCTGAATGGCAGTCATTGTGGCTAAAGTTTTATTGCTTTTATGAAATTCCAATAACGCTTTTATATCAACATTGCTTACTCCATCACCATATGTCAACATAAAAGTTTCATCACCAATAAAATCTTTGGCTCTTTTTATTCTCCCGCCTGTTTGACTTTCAATGCCAGTGTCTAATAACGTAACTTTCCATGGTTCGCTGAAATTATTATGCACCTCCATATTTCCATTTTTCATATCAAATGTAACATCACTTTGATGCAAATAATAGTTTGCAAAATACTCTTTTATGTAATAACCTTTGTAGCCTAGAAGCACAATAAATTCATTAAAGCCATAATACGAATATATTTTCATAATGTGCCATAAAATTGGGTTTCCACCTATTTCTATCATTGGTTTTGGACGAATATCCGTCTCTTCACTTAAGCGTGTACCATAACCACCAGCTAAAACTACAACCTTCATCGTAGCCAGCCATTAAACTTAAAATAGTGTCTACTAATTTTTATATAATGCGCTTTAATATCAGGATCATCTAATACAAATTTGATCAAGTCTCTAATAAAATCTACATATGCAGTTGCTTTAAAATTGTAGGTCTCATTATATTTATGAAAAGCATTTTTCCATAAACAGATATGTAGATTATAATTGGCATTTATTATTTCTTTCTCAGAATATCCTGCTTCTAATAAAAATTTACAATGTTCATTGTCCATTCCATTTTTTGAAAAATTAATTACTTTTTGTTTTTGAGTGGATTTTGTTGCGGGAAAACTAAAAACTGCTATCTGAGGTGCATACTCGATTAATTTTAAAGCAAGCGCATCAAAAAGTTCTTTATCATAAG
>JBNKLA010000099.1:0-1925 GCA_050292115.1 Sulfurimonadaceae bacterium
ATTTCCAAAGAACCCGATACGGTATCGGCTCCACTCATAATATTGCTCAAACACACTCCTCATCTGCTCCAAATGTTCCAAGGTTACTCACTTTTTCAACCCTGTAAGCCATTTGTGTTCCTTTGGTGTCGTGGAGTGAGCATTTGGAGAGATCCATAGTATAAAGTTGAAAGAACATGGCTATGCAGGCGAACATCATATAGGCTATCTGGTGAACGGGAAAAATGGTTTTGGAACTGTTTATATTTACTACACAGTTTCAGATGATCACATTATGTTTAATGATGCTTTTATATTCAAAGGTGACTCCAAAATACCTTTGAAGATAAAAGCAAAGATTATACCCCGAAAATAAGAAAAAATAGGGGTACTGCATCAAATATCAAATGCTTACATGTAATCAAAAGGAGCCACCATTTCAGCCCTGCCAAAATCCATTGAAACGTTACACCCCAAGGGCACTTCCTTCGGGGCGCATGTAACCCAAACAAATGATTGTGGACTCCGCCGGCGGTCGTTTCAAAGTCGCAACATCTTTGCAAAGACTAAAATTTTATGAGGGCGGATTGTAACTCGAAGGGCGATAGATCGTCACATTGTCGTTTATAACTATACACTCAGGAAGCAGATTATTCGCAAGATGTTTTTGCCTGATTTTTCGCGTTTCGACGGTTGCTCGAATTTCTCTGGCAATTTTGTATCTATTTGGTGGAGTGGCTACTAGAATCTCTTTATCTGCAACGGATTCAATGGTCATGTCAATTGCTGGAACGAGATCGGAATCTGCTGTAACAACTATAGCTTTGTCGTATCGATCCAAATGTGCATCATTTAAAAGGTGAATTGCAATATTAACGTCACTCTCTTTTTCTTCTCTGCTTTTCCACCTTGCACCGCATGTGTAGCAACCGGCATCTTTTTCTTTAAAATGCCCCAGTACTGTTGTGACACCAAAATGATTCAGTGCAGATACGTAATCTTTATGTCGTGCATAAGCATCGGCTAGCCACGTTGCATGAGCGGTGAAATAATAGACACCTACGAGCTCTTCTTTCGATGGAATTGTGAAAGCAGTACATAAGTCCCAAAGGTTCACCCATTTTAAATGATTCACATTCAGATCATCTATTGCATGATACAAATTAAATCCGTCAATATAAGCGATTACTCTTTTTTTTGTAGGCCGAGGCATAAGAAGCTTTTAGTATAAATACACGGCGCGCAGGCAACCGTGTACCATCATTGACCGTAGTCAAGTGGGATGATACTGCAATTATATCGCCATCATTTTTAAATAGATATTAATTGTTGAGTACTTCAATATAAATGAAATAGAGAAACAAAGCAGATTATAACCATAATGCAATAAGAGCGCCGTTTCCCCCTTTACATGTAACCCATTTCTGTAAAATACGCCTAAAAACAAGATAATAGATAACATGTTGTTAAATAACAGTATGGGCTTGTTGGATGGGTGGTGTAGTGATGCGTTTTTTGGGTGAAAGGGTGCGAACACGCGAGAGCGCGTTAGGGAGTTCGATAAAATGAAACACTTATTACTATTATTCCTCCTCCCCATTTATCTTTTTGCTGGTGTAATTATTCACAATGAATACACTGTTACAAATGGTATAATTCAATCTGTAGACGGCTGTTCCAGTGATCAAGAGGGATGTACAGCTTCTGTTCAAGAGTCTTATTATTGCCATACAGATAGTGTTACTAACGTTGCATCAACGGCTAATTGTCAACGTTTCTTAGGGAATCCTGACTATATTGTTTATACCTCACTCCACGACACCATACTTTCGAACTTTGGCAAATGAGCGTTCAAGCAAGCTAAGCAACACGGAAAACTCCTTGCTTTTGAGCCTTGAATTGACCAATACGTTCTTGAGCCACTCCAATCCATGCTTGAATACGCT
>JBNKLA010000100.1:0-83377 GCA_050292115.1 Sulfurimonadaceae bacterium
GAGCTTATCTACCATAAGAATAATGTCTGCTGCTGCTTCGGGATTATTCTTGCAAAAATCGATCGCTTCTTCTCGGGTCATCATGCAATATGTTTAGCAATTTCTGTGCCTCTTTGTTTGGGGTGCTGAATGGTTACAAAAGTTCATGATTTGTTATACCAATGGTATCAGAAAAATGGAAGGCACGAACTGCCATGGAGGCTTACAAATGACCCATACAAGGTGTATGTTAGTGAAATAATGCTCCAGCAGACACAGGTAAAAACCGTGCTCGAGCGCTTCTATTTTCCCTTCCTCGAAGCCTTTCCAACTCTAGCTGATTTAGCCGCTGCCGACCTCGATGAAGTACTGAAGAAATGGGAAGGGTTAGGATACTACACCCGCGCACGAAACTTACATGTAAGCGCCAGACGTGCCCAAACGCACCTGCCCTTTACGGTGCATGAACTCGAACAACTCCCAGGTATCGGCAAAAGCACTGCCCATGCCATTGCGGCGTTTGCATACAAGACGCCGGTGCCGATTCTTGATGCCAATGTCAAGCGTATTTTATGCCGCTATTACGGTTTAAAACAGCCCAACGACAAAACGCTTTGGGAGTATGCTTATCGGCTTTTTGATGCAAAGCACCCCTTTGAATACAATCAAGCCTTAATGGATATCGGCGCGACGATTTGCACAGCTAAAAGCGTTACATGTAAGCACTGCCCGCTACGCTCTACATGTAAAGCTACGCATGATGATCCGTTGGCATACGGATATCGCCGCCATACGTCAAAGGTACCGATTAAAAAACGCGCTATCACTGTTTATGCACAAAACGGCCGTTATGGATTGATGCAGCGCACAGGCCGCTTTTTGTATGGGCTATGGGGCTTTGTTGAAACGCAAAGCGTACCCAAACATGCGCAGAAGCTTGGTACTATCATTCAAAAATATAGCCATTTTCATCTACATGCCGATATCTATTTATGTCACGATACGCATGAGAATCTGGAGTGGTTTACACCCAAAGAGATTAATGCACTGGCACTAAGCAGAGCCGATCACAAAGTACTGGCACTGTTGTAATAGAGCAGATAGTCACTATAGCCAAGCGGTATCGATGCATTCTTATCAGGCTCGGGCAAGAGAGTTACATGTAAGGCATCGCTCAGGCGTGAAAAGCGCATATTGATACCCAAATGGTTTTGTAAATGATATGCACCGGCAAAGACAATCAGTTTATCGCGCGGCGTTTTAAGGAGCTTGTATTCAAGATTGGCGGCTTCACATGCCATTTTACTATCCCACGCCACCTGAACGCGATACATCCGCTTGGCACACGCGTCACGCTCTTCACCCTTTTTGGCACTATGACAATGTTTTAAAAAGGGTGCCATCTGCATTTTGTGTGCACTAACATTGAGATCCAGTCCTTCATAAAATGCCAACTGCCCCATACTCATCGCCGTGCGGTTATCCTCTGAAATCAGCTTGCGCTCATTACGACTCAGATTCAGACCGTACAGCGCGCCGCCCGATGCCGTTACAGCCTCATAAATCGGCGCATAACTCTCATAAGCGTAACCGACACGCCGGCTCCAGTTGATATCGTGCTGTAGCTGTGAGGCATTAATATCACCCCGAACAAAACGCGCTAACAATGCATTCTCTTCGGGCGCAAACCACTCGCTGGCAAAATGGATACGGTATCCCTCGTTGGCCAGTAGCGCAATGAAATGTGCAATCTCTTGATGTAACTGTGGCGCATCATGATGGTCGCCGATAAAGAGCACCGGATAGGGGCTTAGTTTGTGTACCAACCCTTCAATATCCATACAACGTTCTGCTTTTAAATCATAAATGTTTTCTTTACATGTAAGCTTATGAAGTGGTGGTTTTGGCATGGACGTACATGCATTGAATATCAAAAATAAGGTAAAAAAAATCACAATTCTCAACTTCATAATGACTCCTCTTCAAATTCAGTGTATAATAACATGAATCCCTACTAACGCAAGGAAATACATGGGCTTGGGTCATAAGATCAAGTATTACCTCTTTAACGCGTTTCGCGAAATTTTCATGTATCACTACAGCTCCCTTGAGTTTCGCGCCAAACTTTTTGCGGCACTCATTTCGGCCAATACCCATGCGGGTGAGTGTGAATTTGATCTGGTAAAAGTGCAAGCTATGCAGATCTACAATGATGAGTCTCGCAGTGAAACCCTCACACTCACGGTGCGTGAAATAGTTACCAAAGTGGTAGATGATAATGGCTTAAATAATGATGACCTTATCGAAGATATTTTGATTGATCTCAAGGATATCCCCCGCTATGCCCAAAAGATCGATACCACCCTGCTCTACCCCTTTTTAGAGTGCCATCATGATGAGGATACCAAGCTCTATCAAACGCGGATTATCGAACTTTTTGATCGCCTTCATGATCACTATGAACAGAATCACCCACTTTAAAAAAACTCTCCTCAGAGATATTTTGAAACGCGGCGTTCATCGACACAAAAAGATCGGGATACTCTTGCTCCATTGTTGAGAGCATCGTTTTCATACTCGCTCTGGCATGAGGGGCTTTAATATCAAAGCGCATTGAGGGGCACATCTCATCGCCTATGGTCTGCCAGTCGTTTTGCTCGGCGGCGGCGGCAAGCTGACGCTCACGCATCTGAATCAGCGGGCGAATCACCACAAGACCGTTATCGGCTCGGTATTTTGGAGCAAGTGAACGCATCTGACCATTGTAGATGAGATTCATAAAAAAGCTCTCTGCGGCATCATCAAGGTGATGACCCAGTGCCACCTTGTTGCATCCAAACTGCTGTGCCGCCGTGTAAAGGTAACCGCGGCGCATCCTTGAAAAAAAGCTACAATAGGACGAATTTTCGCGTATCTTCTCTTGGGCGACTTCATACACATTGCTATCCACTATCTCATGCGCGATACCGTGTGCATTGCAGTGTGCGCTCAATGCGCTGAAATCCTCGCCCATGCCATAGCCAATCGTCACCGCCAAAAACTCAAACGAAAACGGCGCGCGACGCTGTTGCTCTTTAAGCGCATGAATTAGGGTAAGCGAATCTTTGCCCCCGCTTAGCCCCACCAAAACTTTATCGCCCTCTTCAACAAGGTTATAGCGGGCATTTGTGCGCCCAAGCTGGCGCATGATCTTTTTGGATAACACGGCGTTTTGCACGTTAGCCGATCTTCTCAACCATTTTCATAATAAACACCGCACTCTCTTTGGCAGAGCTCTCTAAAAATTCATCAAAGTTAAAACTTGCATCCATATCTGCCGTATCACTAATCGCACGCAGAATCAAAAAAGGAACTTCCAATGCCTCGCACACTACCGCCACCGAAGTGCCCTCCATCTCAAGCGCATCGGCGTTAAAGGTCTTTTGAATCCATGCCTTGCGCTCCTCGGAGTGTACAAACTGATCACCCGTGGCGATAATCCCCTCTTTGAGTTTCACGCCCATCTCTTGTGCTACCTCAGATGCCACGCTAATGAGTTTTTGCTCCGCTTTGATAAATTGTGCTCCTTCGGGAACATAACCGTGCGGATGACCAAACGCGGTAATATCCAGATCGTGTTGGCACAGTGCCGTGGCCACAATCAGATCGCCGATCTTTAATTCAGGATTGATCCCTCCGGCCACACCGCTAAAAAGCAGTATCTCGGCGCCAAATTTTTCAATCATCGTGGCTGCCGTCAGTGTCGAAAACACTTTGCCGATTTTTGAGTAGGCAATCACCAAATCATGCCCTTTATACTGCGCTTCGTAGTAACGATTTTGAGCATATTCCGTCGTTTGATACGTACCCACCATTTCTAAAATGGGAGCGATCTCTTCACTCATGGCGCCCATAACGGCTATTTTCATTTTAATCCTTTTTTGCAATCCATTTTTGCACTTCATGAAGGTGACGGTTAAGACTCAGTGTCACCACTTCCTCTTTAAAGTTGGGCATACGATACTCGATTTCGCCTTTGGGCGTAATCACTCTACTCCCGCCCCAAAAACCGATACCGTCTTCAAAACCGACACGATTGACAAAAATCAGATACGCACTGCATAAAATCGCCGCCGCTTTGGCCAGAGCATCCCATTGTGTTTCAATCAACAGATCGTTATCACGAAAATCGCGTGCAGGAGACGCTACATGTAAGAAGATAACATCCGGTTTTAATGCCGCTACACTTGCAATGGTCTCGGCACGCCAGAGGTCTTCACACACCAAGCTTACCGCAGGACCGATTTTTGATTCAAACCGCTCAATCATGAAGCCTTTATGAAAATAGCGTGCCTCTTCAAACATGCCGTAGTTGGGCAGATGCATCTTACGATGAATATGAAGCAGTTGGCCTTGCGAAAAATAGAGCGCCGCATTATAGATACACCCATCTTCTCTAATCGCCGCACCCACAGCGATATCAACCGCTTCACTCGCCGTTTCAAGCACTTTAAGCTCATCACGCTTCCATGCATCTTCAAAGAGCTTGTCTTGAAGCATATAACCGCTTAATGCGAGTTCGGGAAATACGATGACATCCGAATCTTCATGCTCCGATACCGTCTTTAAAACCGTATCGAGGTTCGTGCGATTCAGATGAGGGGCAAACTGAACAAGCGTGACATTCATGAGAGCTCTTGAATCACCGCTTCCAGACTTTGCAGATCAAAGACGTTGTAGGTCGTCAAGTTTTTATCGATTCGGCGGTTTAGTCCGCTAAGCACTTTAGCATTGCCAAACTCAATAGCCACATCCACATCATTTGCAATCGCCGCGATTGATTGTTTATAGCGTACCGGTTTGATGAGTTGCTCACTCAAAAGAGCAATAGCATCCGCTTTATTTTGATAGCCCGATGCGCTCACATTGGAGATAACCGGTGCACTAAACGTATCACTAATCATCGATTCCATTGCCACTTTTAATTCGGGTTGTGCCGATGCCAGTAAAGGGCAGTGGCTTGCCACGGACATATTCAGTAGCAACGCACGCTTAGCACCTGCCTCTTTAAAAACCGCCTCAAGCGATTGCAAGTCGCCTTTAAGTCCGGCGACTACCAGTTGACCGTCTTGATTATAGTTTGCCGGCCATACGTTTTTGCTCTCTTGCTGCGCCTTTGCGCAGATCGTTTCAACCTTATCGTCATCAAGGCCTACAATAACCATCATGCCTGCATCAATGCCCTCGCACGCTTGTTGCATCAGTGCACCGCGTTTATGTACGAGTTCGACCGCATCAATGGCATCTAGCGCACCCGATGCGCTTAGCGCACTAAACTCACCAAGTGAATGGCCTAAAAATAGCGTAGCATCTGTGGGCATCTTCTCTTGAAACAGACGATATGCCACTAACGAAACCAGTAATATTGCAGGCTGAGTATAGGCCGTTTCATTAATCTGTTCATTCTCTTCAAAAAGCAGCGCCTTAAAATCAACACCGATACGCTCAGAAGCAGCGTCAAACATCGCTTTTGCACTATCGCTCTGCTCGTAAAAGCTTTTTCCCATACCGATAGACTGACTTCCTTGTCCTGGGAAAATCATGGCAATTTTTTTCATCCCTACTCCTTAAGTGATTAAGCCAAACGGCTCATTTTCTGCAATTTTTTTGCGCAGTGTATTGCGATTAAGTCCCAAACGCTCCGAGAGTTGCAGTTGCGACTTAAAGCGCTTCATGCCTGCACGAATCAGCGGAACTTCATACAGATGCAAAAAGTCGCGGTAGTCGTTATTGGAACCAAGTTTGTCACTCAAATAGGCCTCTATAATCTGCATCAACTCCGTCTCGGCAACATCACCTAAGAGGTAATGCAACATAATCTGGCGACGTAGAGAATAGGCATTTTGCGATACATCCGGCTCAAATTCATGAAAGTCAAATACGTTGGCTTTACCAAAAATATCTTCGGCTTCTTTAATAAATACCTGCTGTAGCATCTCAATATCTTCAAGACGTTCACGCAGTGGCGGTAGCAACACTTTAATGGAAAAATGTTCATCGCTTTGCTGTATCAGACCTTCACTGCTTGTCGTAGCGATCAGCCGTATGCGATGCTCTTCGATGACACTAAAGAGCGTATTTAAATTAGGGGTGTTTTCGATATTGGTAATAATCAGTTTTTTAGAACTTGGAGAAACCGCAAGAATCTCTTCAAAATCGTTTGCACTGTAAATTGCTGCATCGGGTAGTATATAACGGGCTAGAGAGAGTTTCCCCGTACCGTGTTCGCCTCCAATGAGTGCATTAACACTCAGACTTTTAAGGAGATTTGCCGTTTTATAGGCCTCCTTAGAAGCCTGCGAAGCCGTTAGAAAATTAGTGGCATCCACAGCTGCTTCCGCCGCCCCCGCAACAACCGCTATCATCCACTTTGTTCTCTGCAGGGATTCCAGTCATTGCCTCTTCGGCAGACGCATCACGAACACTATTAAGTGTCACACTAAACATCAAATCTTTACCGGCAAGCGGGTGATTAAAGTCGATAATAACACTCTCGTCTTTAATCTCTTTCACAATCACTTGTACCGTACCGCCATCTTCGCCTTGGCCGTAAAGTGTCATACCGGCATTAAGCTCAATACCTGCAAACTGCTCTTTGGGAAGCTCTTGTTGCGCTTCATCGTTATATTCGCCATACGCATCAATCGATTTTACAAGCACGTCTGCCGATTCACCTACATTCATTGCCTGAATACCGTTTTCAAGACCGGGGATGATCTGACCTTTGCCAAACATAAATACAAGCGGCTCGCCGCCCATGTTAGAGTCTACAACGCTATCACCGTCACGTACTTCGTACTGAATCGATACGACTTGATTTGCTTCAATTGCCATAATATTACCTTTGTTACATGTAAGATACTACATTTTTGGGGATTTTAGCCAGATTAAGCTATGTTGGCGCTGAAGAGCGCCGTGTAGCTATGGAAGCTTATCTAAACGCTTTTGTGCATCTACTGCCAATTTATCGTTGGGATAGTTGGCAATGAGTGCGCTTAAAAACGCCTTGGCATTTTCAACGTCACCGGTTTGCTCCATACAAACCGCACTGTGTAGCATCAACGTCGGCATATAGGATGCTTTATCATAACGTTTTGCACTCTCTTTAAAGTAAGAGAGTGCTTTATCGTATTTTTTTCGGTAATACCACATCTCACCAATCATGTAGTGAGCGTGAGCAGGCTTATAATTTTTTTCGATCAAAAACGTGTACGCATCTATTGCATTGGTATAATACTTCTTCTTATATTGTGCATGGGCATACGCGGCTATCTGTGCATTATTTTTGCCGGCATAGGTCTCTGATGCGCTTTTGGTAGCACTCAAACTTTTGCCGACACTGCTTTTAAAGGCATTGATCTGCTCCACCAGCTCGTTATACTCCTCTTTGGAGACATAGGTGCTGTTAATGGTGTCAATCATTGTTGAAAACTCAGTCAATACGGTTTTGAGCTGCGCGATATTGGCTTCGTTTGCGGCAATGCGCTCTTCAAAACGCTTTTCGGTAGCTACACGTTCACTTTCACTTAAATCACGTGCACTCTGTAGCCGTTGCAATTCCACCTGATTCGCATGGCTTTTCTCATTGAGACCTTCAATAACCGTTTGCATACCATCTAAACGTTCTTGCATAGATTTAACATGTGAACTTTGCGAATAGGCTTTTTCTTTTATTGTATCGAGTGTTTTTTTATTGGTAAGAATATGCTTTTCGGCATCCGTAAGACCATAGGGATTAGGGTCATTAAGATTGCCTGCACCAAACGCTGAAGGTTCGGCGGCAGATAACAAAAAAGGAGCTAAAAGTGCTAAAAATGCGCTACGCATTTACGGAAGCAGTTTAAAATCGACGCGGCGGTTTTGAGCCCAGCACTCTTGTGTTTTATCATTACATACGGGATTACTTTCGCCGTAGCTAACCATAGAGATACGCTCAGCGCTTACACCCTCTTCGATCAGTGCAGATTTCACGGTATTGGCACGTTTAAGACCCAACGCGTAGTTATACTCGTCGCTACCCCACTCATCACAGTTACCTTCAACCTTAACCATATAACTTCCGGCATCGGTTGTAGCAAGTTTGGCATTCGCTTTTACCTTTCCATGAGTCTCTGACGTAAGGTTAAACTGATCAAATGCAAAATGAACACTCTGCATCTGTGATTCAAGGCCGCTCATTGTCATCTCATTACTATCGGCACTGGCTACGCCGTTTTCATCAACCATAACCTCTTCGCCCGTAACGTTTTCGCTGGCCATGTCGCTACCGCTTTTCGCACTATTATCGTTTGTAGCATCAATTGCAGGCTGTTTACTACATCCTGAGAAGATTAGCGCTGCTACTACGGCACTAGAGAGTAAGACTTTTTTCATTATTCGATTACCTTTTTTGAAATTGCAGTTATTGTATCAAACTTTTCTTTAACGTAAAACAAACCTACCAATCAAGTGATTGAATTTTTCCCACCTTGAGTGGGAAAAGGTAGTTTTTGTTGTATTCTAGCCGAACAATACCGATAGAGCTCTGATTTTGGTAGTTTTTTATAAAGAGTATTGCTTTGCCGTCATCCGAGAAACGCGGAAATTCATTAATCCCCGTTGCCGTGAGACGGCGAATAAAATCACTCTTGGTCGATATAAGATGTAGGTTAAACGTATTAGCTGAAAAAGCATTAGAAGTTTCACGCGCTTTATAAACGATATAATCGCCATGTGCACTACATGATACATTACTTTTACCGTAATACACCATCTGTTCAACACTCTTCTCGCCAATCTTTTTAGTAAATACGTTAGGATAGCCTAGACGGTTTGAAATAAATACGATCCGACCTTCATCACTCATAAACTGCCCATTGACGTCAATACCATTATAGTAAGTAAGACGTTCGTAATGTTTGGTCGGAACATCAAACAGATAGAGATCAGGTTGCCCGTTTGGTGCCATGGTAAGCAGCAGTTTCCGTCCATCACTGCTCACATCGGAACAGACCATCATACCATCAGAATCAACAACCTTCTGTTTTTGTCCCGTACGGGTATCGATGCGAAAAAGTGTCGGCTTAAATCCACTTAATGACGTATAATAAAATGCGTCCTTACGTTTATTTGCCCATTGCGGGAACACATTGAGCCCCCCCTTGATCATCACATGCTGATACGTGAGTGTATAATCAGTAATAATAATTTCACTTGTGTTTTGTGATGTCAGTTTGGAAATCAACACCTTACTTTTGATCCACTCCACGGGAGGTTCACCCAAAAGGGTATTTATATCATATGCAATCGTATGCGCCACAAATACATAGAGCTTCTCTTTGCTTATGGTGTATCTTTTTTGAATACGGAGATCGCCATGATCAAAAAATTTGATATCGGTACGATAGGAGTCATCGTCATTGGCCATAATTTTATAGCGTAATACATAATCGATTTTACGGTTTTCACGTGCAACCTCTGCATCAGAGAAATCGACTTTCGTGTGTTCACGCGATGTATTGAATAGACTAAGCACATTCATATCGCCAAGCAAACTTTTAAAAAAACGCTGTTCTAAATTTGAATGTGTTCCCGTACTACCGTCTTCAATAGCAAACGTTGCCAAACGGTCTGCTTGTTTTATCACTTCAATCGTGGCATCTGCCGCAAACAGGCTACATGTGAATCCAATCAAAAAAAGCCAATAACGCATGTTACTCCTTTGCCATTAAAATAATATCTACAGAGAGGGATCGCCCTTCAGGGTTAATCGCAAACGCAATATGCTCAAGTCGCTGTTTCAAAGCATTGACCTCTTCATTAAATGTGTCATTTCCCGAATATGCCAATATACGGTAATCTTCGAGTTTACCGCTAGCACTCATCCAGATGCGAATCTTTGCACTGCTACCTTCACTGTTTATGGGCGGGTAAAAATTTTCGTAAACCGTAGCTTGAATTTTAGCCAAATATTTATTAACCTCAAGTGCCGTCGAAGTCGCGTTGCTTTGTGGGCTACTGATACTCGCTAGCTTCATTGAGGCGATTGCTTTCATGGCCTCAGATGTTGGTTTGGTGCTCTTAGTTTGAATACGTTTTTGAATCTGCTTGATATGCTTTGTATCAATGTCACGGTGAGGTGCATCTTTTTTATGGACGATTTTATTAGTTTTAACATCCGAAAAGAGAGAGTTGATATCAGCATTTTTCATCGGTTGCGGTGTACTTGTAGCTTGCTCTTCTTTTGTTACGGGCCTATTGTCAATTTTTTTTTGGGTCTCTTTTTTGGGGGTACGAACGGTAACGTTATTGAGTGAAACTGAGATGTAATTTGCTTTTTGCAATGCAAAATTCTTGATACCGTCATTTATAATCAATACATATGAAAAGAGTGCAACAACGACACTAAAAATGAAAAAAGAGATGACACCGCTAAGATAAAAAAGTGAGTCGTTTTTAACCATTCGTTGCCAAAGAGACCTCGGTAAATCCAGCACGTTTGACCGATGCCAATACCGACATCACTACACCATAATCCAGCGTTTTGTCTGCACTAATCATCACGCTTTCCTTTTTATCAAGTTTTTGGGCATACATGTAAAAATTGTCCCCAAATGAAGCGAGTTCAAAGTTCTCTTTATTCACCTGAACGACTCTTTTGTCATCAATCGTAATATGAATCGGTGCTTTTTTGCTTAGCTCTTTTTGCGCACTCCCTTGCGGAAGCTTTATAAGCTCTTCATAAACAATATTGGGGGCAATCACCATCAAGATAGCCAGCAGTACCAGCATCACATCCACCAAAGGGGTAATATTAAGCTCAGGCTTCTCTTCCCAATCATAAAACGTCACTGAAGCTACCTGGATAAAATAGCATCACTCTGCATACGGATCAATCCGAGAAGATCGAAAGAGACTCGTTTCAGTATCTGATGAAACGTATAGGCAAAAATTGCGACAAAAATGCCTCCTGCCGTAGCCACTAACGCATCAGAGACACCTGCAGCTATCACGCTCATGGTTCCCGATGACTGTCCAATATGTGCAAATGTATCCAAAATTGAAACGACGGTTCCAAAAAGTCCGATAAACGGTGCCGTAGATGCTACTATAGAGAGAAACGAGAGACCTTTTGTAGCATCTTTTGTAGCAGCATAGTTTGCCAGATCAAAAAGCTCTTTACTCTGTTTTTTGGCTGTCTTGGTAAAATGATTGAGGTACGAAATATTAGAGACAGAAGGCGCGCCCATTAAAAGTGATTCAAGAGACTCACTCTCTTTTTGCGCCCACTGCTTAAGTGAGAAATAGCGATAGAAAAAAACCCATGTCAGTGCAATAAAATAGCTACACAACAGTCCCAATACCACAAGTGTAACAGGATGGCTTTTTAGATAAAAGTCTATAAAAGCGTCTATCATCGCTTAGATCAAGTTTTGAGCTGCATTTTCAAGTTTTGCAGATACCGATGCAATAGCCACATTGGAATCCGAAACATCATGAATCAGTTTTTTGGCATCCTCTAGGGCTTGTGCAACTTCACTCTCGTTTTTACCGCGAATTGCAACTGCACCGTCAACCAGCACAACGACTTTTTCTTCATCAACTTGAACAACGCCCCAGTTGACTACAACAGATTCAATCTGACGGTTCTCTTTTTCAATATCAACAACACCCGCTTTAAGCAGAGTAGTTAATGTCGAGTGATGTGGAAGTACTCCAAACTCACCCTCTTCACCGGGCAGTGTTACGCTTAAGGCCAATCCGTTATAGATTAACCCGCTAGGCGTAATCACTTCAAGTTTTAATGTTTCCATAATTTAGTCCTTCAACTTCAGACTATTTGCTTTTCATTTTTTCAGCTTTTTCGATCGCCTCGTCCATACCGCCTACCATATAGAATGCACCTTCTGGCATGTGATCGTAATCACCTTCTAAGATACCTTTGAAACCTTTGATAGTATCTTCCAGTGACACATATTTACCTGGAGATCCTGTGAAGACTTCGGCAACAAAGAAAGGCTGAGAAAGGAACTTCTCAATTTTACGTGCACGCTCAACCGTTGCTTTATCCTCTTCTGAAAGCTCATCCATACCCAAAATCGCAATAATATCTTGCAAATCTTTATATTTTTGAAGTGTTTTTTGAACACCGCGCGCTACACTGTAGTGTTCTTCACCAATAATTTGCGGATCAAGCAAACGTGATGTTGAATCAAGTGGATCCACCGCAGGATAGATACCTTTTTCCGCAATTTTACGATTAAGTACCGTAGTCGCATCAAGGTGAGCAAAAACAGACGCCGGTGCAGGGTCGGTCAAGTCATCTGCCGGTACGTAAACCGCTTGAACCGATGTGATTGAACCGTTTTTAGTTGATGTAATACGATCTTGCAATGCGCCCATTTCACGTGAAAGTGTCGGTTGATAACCTACAGCTGAAGGGATACGTCCAAGAAGTGCCGACATCTCAGAACCTGACTGTGCAAAACGGAAGATATTGTCGATAAACATCAATACGTCAAGACCTTTCTCATCACGAAAGTATTCTGCCATTGTAAGACCGGTCAGTGCAATACGGTTACGTGCTCCAGGAGGCTCACTCATCTGACCGTAGCAAAGCGCAACTTTATCCAGTACGTTTGACTCTTTCATTTCGTAATAGAGGTCATTACCCTCACGTGTACGCTCACCGACACCGGCAAATACGGAAAGGCCGTCATGACCGTGCGCAACGTTGTGTATTAGCTCCATAATAATAACGGTTTTACCGACACCGGCACCACCGAATAGACCAACTTTACCCCCTTTTGCATACGGAGCAAGTAGGTCAACGACTTTAATACCCGTTTCAAACATCTCAGTACGGGTACTTTGATCTACAAGCGCTGGAGGATCACGGTGGATTGACCATGTATCCGAATCGGTAACTTGGTCACCGCCGTCAATAGTCTCACCAATAACGTTGAAAATACGTCCAAGCACTTTTTCACCCACCGGTACTTTAATCGGAGCACCGGTTGCTTTGGCATCCATTCCGCGAACCAGACCTTCACTCATGTCCATTGCGATTGTACGTACACGACCGTCACCAAGGTGTGCCGCCACTTCAAGTACCAGACGGTATGTATTACCCTCTACATTTGCTTCTACATCGATTGCTTCGTTAATCTTAGGAAGATACCCTTCAAAATCAACGTCAACAACCGGACCCATGACCTGAGCAATTTTACCAATCATTTTTTCTCCTCTCATTATTTCATCGACTCGACGCCGCTGATAATTTCAATCAATTCTGTTGTAATCGCTTCCTGACGTGCTTTGTTATATTGAACCGTCAGTCTTTTACCCATCTCTTTTGCATTATTCGTTGCCGCATCCATTGCCTGCATACGCGCACTGTGCTCTGCCGCAACCGAATCAATAAGTGCATAATACATGTTGTATTCGACATACTTTTCGATCAAAGCGTTAAGCATTTTTTCATTATCTTCAGCTTCAATCTCAAGCAGTGACTGTTTCTCATCATCACAATCAAATTCATCAATATCAACAGGCAATACGCGTGTTGTATGAAGTTCTTGAGTGATCACATTTTTATAACCGTTATAAACGATATAGAGACCGTCAATTTTGCCGTCATAATAATCTTCGGTAGAAGTCGTTATGAACTCTGCCGCTTTTTGCATGTCGGGAGCTGAACTCAGTCCTTTGACCTCGTCTAACATCTCAATTTCGTTGTAGCTGAAATATTCGATACCTTTTTTACCGATACCGCGAAGACGCACTTTGACTTTTTTGTCTTTAAGTTCGTCCATCAGTCTGCGTACTGCTTTAATGGTTTGCATGTTAAATCCGCCACATAGCCCTTTGTCGGCCGTTACGAAAATCACATCTACCATTTTTGGGGTATCCAACTTGGCAAAAGCACGGCTTTCGATACCGCCGATCTTCTGACATTTGATACGCATCGCAATTTCAGCTATCACTTGATTCGTTTTTTGGGCAAAAAGACGGGAACGTTTCGCCAGCTCTTCCGCACGGCGGAGTTTCGCTGTCGAAACCAGCTTCATGGCACGCGTTGTCTTTTGCGTGTTGGAAACGCTTTTGATCTGTCTTTGAATCTCTTTCAAGTTAGCCATAATCGTCCTTAGTTAGTTACGAAAGTCGCTTTGAACTCTTCGATGGCTTTTTTCATAAGAGCATTTGTCTCATCATCCACTTTTTGTGCACTTCGAATGTTTTCAAAAATTTGTGGATATGACGCTTCAACAAATGGATAAAGCTCCGCCTCAAAACGTACCACGTCTGACGCACTGATATCATCAAGATAACCTTCATTTCCAGCAAAAATCACAAGAACCTGTTTTTCAGCAGTCAGTGGAGAGTATGGAGGCTGTTTCAACACTTCAACCATACGCTGACCACGTTCGAGTTGCTTACGAGAAACTTCATCAAGATCCGAAGCAAACTGTGCAAATGCTTGAAGCTCACGATACTGTGCAAGATCAAGACGTAAGGTTCCCGCAACTTGTTTGGTCGCCTTAATCTGAGCCGCACCGCCAACACGAGAAACCGAAAGACCGACGTTAATCGCCGGACGGATACCGGAGTTGAAAAGATCCGTCTCCAGAAAGATTTGACCATCGGTAATTGAAATAACGTTGGTTGGGATGTACGCCGCAACGTCACCCGCTTGTGTTTCAATAATCGGAAGCGCAGTCAATGAACCGGCACCCATGTCGTCATTCAGTTTTGCAGCACGCTCAAGAAGACGAGAGTGGAGATAGAAAACGTCACCCGGATACGCTTCACGACCCGGAGGACGGCGAAGAATCAGTGACATTTCACGATACGCTACCGCATGTTTAGTCAAATCATCATATACGATCAGGCCATGGCGTGCATTATCGCGGAAGTACTCACCCATGGTAACACCGGTATACGGTGCAAGGAACTGAAGCGCTGCCGCTTCAGAAGCGGTTGCAGATACAATAATGGTATATTCAAGTGCGCCATGCTCTTCAAGACGGCGAATAACATTGGCTACAGTAGACTCTTTTTGACCTACCGCGACATAGATACAGACAACCCCGTTGCCTTTTTGGTTGATGATTGTGTCAAGTGCAACCGTTGTTTTACCGGTTTGACGGTCACCAATAATAAGCTCACGCTGACCACGACCGATTGGTACTAATGCATCGATTGATTTAATCCCTGTTGCCATCGGTTCATGAACCGACTTACGCGCCATAATTCCTGGGGCTTTCTCTTCAACAAAACGTGTTTCCGTTGTTTCAATCGGACCTTTGCCGTCAATGGGCTCACCAAGAGCATTAACCACACGGCCAAGAAGTGCATCGCCTACCGGTACACGGAGAAGTTTGCCAAGGCGTTTAACCGACATACCCTCACAGAGTTCTTTACCTTTACCAAGAATAACGATACCGACACTACTCTCTTCGAGGTTCATTGCAAGGCCTTGAGTACCGTCTTCGAACTCAACCATTTCACCGGCCATAACATTCGCAAGTCCGTATACCTGTGCAATGCCATCTGCATAAGAGACGATTTTCCCCGTTTCATTAATATCTACATTCAATTCAAAGTTTTCGATACGCTCTTTGATGATTGAACTGATTTCATCTGCTTGTACTTTTGCTACCACTTATTTTCTCCTCTCTTAAATTGCTTTTAAAATATGATCGATCAGTTGGGTATTGAGGCGATTTTTTGAAAAATTGATTTCAATACCAAGGTCTTCAACTTCGACTTTCACACCGTCAAAATCACTTTTGACAAAGTCAAGGGCAATAGTAGAACCCACTTTTTTGCTCAGACCTTCGCTTAAACCGGCTAAGGTTTGTGCATCCATTTGACTATCACTATACACTTGACCCGTAAAACTGTTTTTTTGACGTGCCAACGCTTTACGCATCTCTACCGCCATGGCAGGTATAATACCGATACGTCCATTTTCTACCAGAAGAGAAAGCAGATTTTCAACCTCTTTGCTCTTTGCGCCTTTAACGGCTGCAAGAAGAAGATCACGCTTTTGCTCTTTAGAAACATTCGGACTCATCACAATTTGATAAAACTTGTCGTTTTGAAACTCAGCGGCAAGTCCTTCAAAAAGTGTACTCATCGCTTCAAACGCTTCTGCGACGGTTGCTTGACGCAGTGCCGCGATATAACGTTTTGCAATCATCTCTTCGATCATCTAGGCAACCTTTTTCATAATAAGTTGAGCCATAGCGTCTTTATCAAAACTTCCGCTCTCGTCACTCAGCAAATCACTCATAACGCTATCAACAACACCACGAACCATTTTGCGCTGTTCAAGCTCCATTAATGCGCTACTCTGCTTTTGAATATTTTCAATATCGGCATCACATTGACGCATAATCGTCTCATTAAGAATCTTATTCTCTTTTTTGCTACTTTCCATCAACTCTTGTGCAAATTTATCAGCCTCTTCAATCTTTTGAAGTGCATTCTCTTTCGCACGCTTTGATTCTCGAAGTTTCTCTTGAACTCGCTCAAGTTCAGTTGCAATATCTTTTGAACGTCCCGCAAAAAAGTTTTTTACCGGTGTTGCAAGAAGGTAATAGAGGATTCCGGCGAATATCAAAAAGTTCACCGTACGTTGTACGATATCAGTCGATCCTTCACCGCCGCCTGAAGCTAATGCATATGCTGAAAACGCCAATAGAGATACTAAAATTTTTACCATAGTCTACCCCTTATATCTGCGCAAGCTTTGCTTTTACAGCTTCTTTGAACAACGGTACTTGGGAAAGTAGCGCATTGGTCAGTTCTTCTTTCTCTTTATCAAGAGAAGCCTCGAACGCTTCATACTCTTTTGCCAACTCGGCACGTTTTGCTTCCACTTTGCTTTCAGCCAGCTCTTTGGCGTCAACCACCACTTTTTCCCTTAAAGCCGAAGCTTCAAGTTTGGCGTCACTGATGATTTTCTGCGCTTTTGCCTCAAGCTCGGCGATTTCGGCATCGTTATTGCCGACTTCGCTCAAGTCTCTCTGGATATCCGCATCACGCTTCTCCATATAAGAGAACAACGGATTGTAAAGCCAACTGTTTAGAACCGCAATAAGTGCAAGAAAGACAATGATCGTACTGCCAAGCAGAATTGGACTAATATCTAACATATCACCTCCTAAAAGTTGCGTGATTATACTACTTATTAATTGAAGCGATAGTTAAATAGTATGCGATTTTGAGAAAATATTGCTCAAGAAATAGACAGTGAGGTAGTTTAGATCACTTTATAACTTCAAAAAAATGATCTGCTTTTTGCTGTGAATCAAAGTGGATGGTAAGCTTTTGACCTGAAGCGCTTGTTTTTAATCCCAAGGTTTTTAACGTATTGATAATAGCGTCAAGCTCTAAATCCGAAGGTTGCATTTTAGATATTGGTTTGCTTTGAGGCGCATCTTTTAAACTTTTAACCATCGACTCTACATCGCGTACGCTCAGTTTTTGTCCAATAATTGAGTTTAAGACCAGCACTTGGTCTTTATCATCAAGCCCAACCATCACTTTGGCATGTCCCATAGTGACTTTTCCCTCGATCAGCGCTTTTTGAACTTTTTTATTTAACTGCAACAGTCTTAAAGTATTGGTAATGTGTGTGCGACTTTTATGAATCATGCTTGAGAGCTCTTCGTGCGTCATGCCATGCAGTTTCAACAGTTCATCATATGCATGAGCCAATTCGATCACACCCAACTCTTCACGCTGAATATTCTCGATAAGCGCATGTTCTCGCATCTGCTCTTGCGTAATCGAAACGACTATCGCTTTAATTGTTTTGTTTTTTGCCAATTTGCTTGCGCGCAAGCGGCGCTCGCCGGCTACAAGAATGTACTTCCCGTCATCTTTAACCACTACAACCGGCTGAAGTAGACCGTGATCTTTGATCGATTCGGCAAGTTCATTTAAACTCTCACTATTAAAGTGTTTTCGAGGTTGATAGGGATTGGGTTTTATATCACTTAAAGAGAGTTCTTTAATATCGTGCTTTCGTGAATCGGAGAGCTCATTATCATATGCTTCTTCAATTTCACCCAGCAATGCGCCAAGACCGCGTCCCAATGCCTCTTTTGCCATCCGTTACGCCAGTATGGAAGTTGCCAGATTTTGATACGCAACCGATCCTGAAGATTTGACATCATACAGTATTGCCGGTTTTCCAAAACTGGGGCTTTCAGCCAGTTTGACGTTGCGTGGGATCACGATAAAGCGATCATTAATATCTCTAAAAAGTTTACCTTTGAAGTGTTGGCGCAAATCGGCAAACACCTGCTTTGAGAGATTATTTTGCGAACTGTACATAGTAGGCAAAAAGCCCTTTATCGCCAATTTAGGGTTGATGGTTTTACGCACAAGTTTAACGGTATTTAAAAGCTGTGCCAAACCCTCAAGTGCAAAAAATTCACACTGAATCGGGATAATAACCGAATTGGAAGCCGAAAGGGCATTGATCGTCATGGGGCCTAGTGCCGGAGGCGAATCGATAATAACATAGTCGTAATTACCCCTAACCTGTGCAATAGCGCGCTTGAGTATCAGTTCACGCCCTTGTGCATTACCCGCATCATAATACTCTTTTTCCACACCAACCAAACCAATATTTGAGGGTGCCAGATGCAATGTCGGCAATGTCGTTTTTAAGATAATCTCATCTAACTTTTTCGTACCGATTAACACATGATAAATATTAAACTCATAGTCGTTACGGTGATAGCCTAGTGATGTGGTCGCATTGGCCTGCGGATCCGCATCGATCAGGAGCACTTTTTTTTCGGCAACGGCTAGAGAGGCTGCCAGATTGACGGCTGTCGTTGTTTTTCCAACTCCGCCCTTCTGGTTAGCAATTACGATCACTTCATTTTTCATCGCTGGCTATATATCCTTTGTCCACGGCACATTAATGATCCATCATCCATCATCCACGCCTCATTTAATGGAAAAGCATCACTATTGTTTAAAGGGACGCGCGTTTTATTATTTTCAAATTCTAGCTTATAGTTTCTAAAAACATGCTTCCACGAAACAGATTTTTCAACACGTTGTAAATATGCTTCAAGTAACTGCTCAATGTTACATGTAATGTCAAGTTTTGCATACCCTTTTGGCGCATCATATACGTTAATACCGATGCCGCAGAGCAGTGTTTCATTATGTAACATCGTAATGCAACCGCCAAGTTTTTGTTGCTCAAGATAAAAATCGTTAGGCCACTTAAGCCACAACATAGAGCCTCGCTGTTGTAGCTCCTCTTTGAGCAGATACATAAAATAGATCGATGCGGATTCGAGTTTAAGATCATCGGGAAGGGATGTACGTGCTATTGCAAATGAGAAAAAGAGGTTTCCCTCAATTCCAATCCAGCTATTGCCGCGACTTCCTTGACCTGCACTTTGCTTACGCGTGGCAATGCAAATCGGACTCTGCAACACTTTGGACTTCACACCCTCTTTTAAATAGCGTTGCGTCGAATCGACTTCTTCAAGCCAGAGTATCGTCAAGACCGAGTCTCGCACCGTTGAGATAATCGGTAATACGCATCTCTTTTTTTGAAGGCGGCTGTACCGCATAGAGACGCAAAGCACCCCTTTTTGTCGTCACCACGGCGCTCTCTTTGTCGATGGCAATAATCGTGCCGCCGGTTTCATAAGGTTGCAATGATTCTAGTACCATATTTTTGAGTTTAAGTCCATTCTCAAGATAGACTCCCGGCCAGGGTGTAAACGCCCGATATCGATTATATAAAGTCTTGGCATCGTCAAACTGCACCAGTCCATCGGCTTTCGTAATTTTTTTACAATGCGTTGCTTGAGCATCATCTTGCGCTTGCGGTATAAGGTGTGCAAAATTTTTAAGCACTTCAGGTGTCATTCTTGCCGCAACATCCGTTAAACGTTCAAAAAGGCTTTCAACCATTTCATCGTCTTGAATCATAATCGTTTCAATCTGTAAAATTGCACCGGTATCAAGCCCCTCAT
Source organism: Sulfurimonadaceae bacterium (assembly GCA_050292115.1). GTDB lineage: Bacteria > Campylobacterota > Campylobacteria > Campylobacterales > Sulfurimonadaceae > JAFGUB01. Next base: position 20,019 of record JBNKLA010000100.1, read on the forward strand.
CCATTAGCATGGCCGTTACTCCGGTCTCATTATCACCTTCTAGTAATGCCTGCTGAATCGGGCTGGCACCACGATAACGTGGCAGAATCGAAGCGTGCAGATTAATACACGGCGCATGTTCAAGCACCGCTTTAGGCAAAATCTGTCCATACGCCGCTACCACGATAAAATCACACGCAATTTGCAAAAGTGCAGTTACGGTAGCTTCATCTCTAAGTCGCTCTGGCTGTAACACATCAATACCATGCTGTTGTGCCAGAACTTTTACCGGCGGAGGCGTCATCACTTTTTTGCGCCCTACCGGTTTATCGGGTTGGGTATAAACGGTAACAACTTTAATATCCGCATCGTCTATTAAGCTCTGTAAAATGCTTTGCGCATAATCAGGCGTACCCATAAAGATCACATTCATCGGCTCTCCTTGCAAAAAAGCGTACCGCCTTCATGACGCGCTTCGATCAAAAACTGCTTTACATGTAAGAGATCAAACCCGCTAGCGAGATACATCGCCTTATCGTGGCGCATCATATAATCTGCGGCTTTGAGTTTGGTCACGATTCCTCCCGTCGCAAACGATCCGTGCGGTGTGGCTTCACGCTCTAATTCTTCTGCAAGAATATGGCTTACATGTAAACGCACACATGCATCGGCATGTTGATTCGGGTCTTTGTCGTAATAGGCGTCGATATCAGAGAGAATCACTAAAAGTTCCGCTCCGAAATGGTGTGCGACATAGGCGGAGAGCTGGTCATTATCGCCCACTTCCAGCTCTTCGGTTGCCGTCGCGTCGTTTTCATTCACAATCGGAACAACCCCGTTTTTCAAAAGTGTCTCTATCGTATTGCGCACGCGTGCAGCCTGTTCCGGTGTGTTAAAGTTAGCCGCGGTAACAAGAATTTGCGATGTCAGAATATTGTATGCTTCAAATTTGCGTTTATAACGTCGCATCAAAATCGGCTGACCTATTGATGCAAGTGCCTGTTTGTTTTGCAAAACACTTTTATCAAGTTTTAGCTCTGTATAACCTGCGGCTACGGCACCTGATGAGACTAAAATCACATCATATCGGGGTTTTAGTTCCGCAATGAAATCTACTAAATTTTGCATCCGTTCACGTGCAATACGGTTTTGCTCGGATAACACCGCACTGCCGACTTTTAAAACGATCCGCGCTCTCATCTCCCTAAACTCACCAATTTAAAGAGTGCAAAACGCAGTGCTTCGAGATTGGTCTGCATTACCGATGATATCGGTGCCACGAAAAACGGTTTACACACATCATAAACAGTCTGCGCATCATCAATATCACCTTGTTCATAGCATTTTAGTGCCGAATCAAAACCGTAATGGCTCTGCGCGTTTGCCTCTAATCCCAACATTGTTATAAACTGCTCCGTTTTTTGCGCAACCTCTTCTTGAGGTAGAGTATCGGCACGGGTTAGGGCAATAGCATAGCTTGTGGTGCTGAGTTTTTGCGAAAATTTTTCCAGTTCGTCTTTAAGCGTTGCATACTGTTCATCCAATTCACGGTATGAGGCGATATCGATCATAAACAGCAGTGTTTTCGTGCGCTCAATATGGCGTAAAAATTTCAGTCCCAGCCCTCTACCGTCACTTGCCCCTTCGATAATTCCAGGGATATCGGCCATTACAAACGAGTCGTAATCGCCGACATTAACTTGACCGAGTTTGGGAGTGAGCGTCGTAAACTCGTAGTTGGCGATTTCGGGTTTGGCATTTGATACGCTAGAGATTAGTGTGGATTTTCCCACATTGGGAAAACCTACCAAACCAACATCGGCGATAAGTTTCAAATCAAGCTTGATGTCTCGTGTTTCACCCGCTTCGCCAGGCTGTGCGTAACGCGGCTGCTGGTTGGTCGGCGATTTAAAGTGTACGTTGCCAAGGCCGCCTCTGCCGCCGCGCAAAAAGAGTGCCTCTTCACCGTCTTTGAGCAGATCAAAGAGCACTTCACCGTTCTCTTTGTCAATCACCTGCGTGCCCGGCGGTACGATTACCACCAGTTTTTCGCCCGATTTTCCGGTCATCAGCGACCCTAGTCCGGGTTTACCGTTTTCGGCTTTTAGATGTTGGTTGTTACGAAAGTGCGAAAGCGTATGGGTGTTGTTGTCACAGCGAAACCAGACATCGCCGCCTTTACCGCCGTCACCGCCGTTGGGACCGCCGTTGTTGACAAATTTCTCACGACGAAACGCAACACACCCCGCGCCGCCTTTTCCCGATGAGACGGTGATATCGACATGATCCGTAAACATTGCGCTTCCTTGATAGTGAAATACTTAAGTATAAACTCTTACATGTAAGATAGAAAGTGTATCGTTAAGTATTTGAAAAAAGAGATTGGAACCATTCAGGCGAATGCCTGAAAAAGTAGAGTGAAATTAAGAAGCGGGAATGATAGAAACTTGTTTGCGTTTCTTATCTTTGCGCTCGAACGCGACCACACCGTCAACAAGAGCGAAAAGCGTATGGTCTTTTCCCATACCAATGTTTTTGCCTGGGTGTATTTTGGTACCGCGTTGACGAATAATGATGTTGCCCGCTTTTACAGACTCGCCGCCGTATTTTTTAACGCCCAGTCTACGTCCCGCTGAATCGCGGTTATTCTGGGTACTACCTTGACCTTTCTTATGTGCCATGACTTAACTCCTGATTATGCTGCGATTTTCGTGATTTTTACACGCGTGTAATCTCTACGAAATCCACGTTTAACTTTGCTGTCTTTACGACGGCGTTTTTTGAAGATTACCACTTTTTTCGCGCGTCCTTCGTTTACGACTTCTGCCGTAATACTCGCACCTTCAACAAATGGTGTTCCCACTTGAAGTTCGCCGCCGTTTACGGCCAAAACCTCTTTGAACTCTACGGTTTCGCCAGCATCAAGACTAAGTTTGTCAAGTTCAAGGACATCGCCCTCTTGAACTTTGTACTGCTTACCGCCATTTTTAAAAATTGCGTACATGTCGCTTCCTCAAATTTCATGATGAAATAAAATAGTTCGCGGATTTTACCCGAATTAGATTTAAGTTTAGTTTAAAGCGTATGATTTTATCTACAAACCGCAATCGCATCAATCTCTACAAGAGCATTTTTGGGCAAGGTTTGCACCGCAACGGTAGAGCGCGCCGGTTTATGAGAGCCGAACGCCTCGGCATAAATCTCGTTTACCACACCAAAATCTGCCATTGAATCCAAAAAAATCGTGGTTTTAATCACCTGATTCATCGAGCTACCTGAAGCTTCCAAAACGGCTTTGAGATTGGCCAGTACCTGTTGTGTCTGTACTTTGATATCACCTTCTAACATCTCGCCGGCGGGTGTTAATGCTATCTGACCTGAAGTGTAAAGTGTATTACCTACTTTTACCGCTTGCGAATACGGGCCGATTGCCTGCGGCGCATTTGGTGTCTGTATATATTCCATCGTATCCCTTTTTTTAAAGTCGTAAGTGTACTATAATTTGGCCATGAAAGCGTTGCTAAGCATTACCGTCACCTCTAAAAATGATATGGCATTTGTAGACCAGACCTTTGCCTATATTCAAGAGCGTGTTGCCATTGAACGAGTCGAAGATCTGCATGAAGCCTTTGATGAGCTTATTGCTAACGTATTTGAGCACGCCTATCCCGATAGTATCAACATTTATCTGCATATCGATTTTGTCGTGGGAAGCGATCATATCCGTATTAATATTGAAGAGAAGGGGCTACCTTTTGATTTTAGCCGCTATGTCACCGAGCGCCTTGATGGTGCGAATGACCACAGCAAAGGTTTTTTACGCGTTTATGATCTTGTGGAGCTCTTTTACTTTTCAACGCTCAGTGATCGTAGCAAACGCTTTACACTGATTCAGCCGCTTAAAATACTTTACCCCTCAAAACACACGACTTCATATGCACCCGATGTGGACAAAGAGGCGCTACTTTCACATCTTGATATTCGCGTGTTTAAAGAGGGAGATGGCGAAGGCATTGCCCAGCTTGTTTATCACAACTACGACTATACCTACTATAAATCGCTCTACTACGATCCTAAAGAGATTCGCGAAGCCAATTTAGAGCGTAATATTATCTCTATCGTGGCCAAGTATCACCATCGCATTATCGGTCATTTTGCGCTGATTCCTGCCAAATACTCCAATATTGCCGAAATTGCCGTTGCGGTAGTCGATCCGAAGTTCAAGCAGATGGGCATTATGAATGCGATGTTTGATGTGATCATTGATGAAGCCCATAACATGAAACTTGACGCTATCTATGGCGAGGGGATGATGATGCACCCCTACTCGCAACGTGCCAATCTGCGCCACGGAATGATAGAGAGTGCCATCGTTTTGGGTGAAGTGCCCGCCGTGATGGAGATTGAGCATAAGATCAAAGATGCCAAGCGCAGTGGTGTAATTATGGCTTTTTTGCTTTTTAATCACGCCGCGCGCTCACTGCATCTTCCTAAAATCTACTCCGACACGATTCATAACATCTACAATAGAGCCGAAATACCTTTACATGTAAAGCCACAATCTAGTATTAAACGTGATGCCATTATCAAACGCCTCAACAGCCAGCTCAATATTGGCGGCATCGTCATAGAGGCATATGTAGACGAGCGCACCCTAAAAGGCTTTATCGATGAGCTTCTATGCGAACAGTACGATATGATTTTTGCCGATATCAACCTGCACCGAATCGCTCGTATCGACGACGTGGTATTATGGCTTAACCAACACCGCTTTTTTTACTGCGGCGTACTCTTTAATTTTTATCATGATGAGGACTACCTGCGACTGCAACGCATCAATAGCACAAAAATTGATGAAGAGAATCTTATCTGCTACTCCGAGGATGCCAAGCAGATGCTAACACTTGTACTCGAAGATAAAAAACGTGTCAGGTCAATTAATAACGTTTCTTGAGACGATTTGAGGTATCCAATTTATCTTTGGAAAGCACATATTTGATATAAGAGACAAACAGCAGTATTAAGATGATTGATGCCACCACCTCATAGCCGATAGCCCATACGATAAAAAAGTGGGTCAAATCCAGTATGAGGAAGTTATGCATATCTCCCCGTGCCACAAACAAAAAGAGAAAAATCACACCGGTCACATAAGGAATTGCAATAAAATAGAAGCTAAACATCACCCCTTCCCAGCCTTCGGGAGAGATAATATAGTCGCGAATATCTACCTCTTGCGAACCAAATGATTCTGCTTTTTTCTTACGTGCCTGCTTAAGACGGTCTTTGTACTCACGTGCATCACGTCTTACATGTACATAGTGTAGATCGTGGTCACGGCTGGAATTTTGGTACTTTGGATCGCTCATATAATGTCCATTTTCACTTTTATAAACAACTAGCAATATCTTAACGTGAAATGCTAATGCAAACCTTAATATTATAAGGCAGTTCACTATAGCGTAATAATCATGAAATATCACCAAATATCAATAGACTTCTTGCAAAACTCCCAGATAGTCTCAGCACTTAAAAGCAGAGTGTGATCAAGGCAGGTTCTTGTTGGCGTAGCCGTAGCTACGTTAACAAGAAGCTAACGCCGAGCACGCTCTGCTTTTAAGTGCCCGAAGGGAGCCAAGAGACTATTTGGGAGTTTTGCAAGAAGTCTAATGAAACACTTTGGAAATCATACACATGTATTACACTATTAGTTATATAATGCAATCACTTTTTGAAACACCTCATACAATTTTACAAGTTCGTCACGTGATGTACGTTCGTTGGGGGCATGAATGGTGTCGTTTCGCACGCCAAACTCTACCACATCAATGCCGTAAGGTGCGATAAAACGGGCATCAGACGTACCTCCTGCGGTGGAGTGTTTGGGTTTAATATTTGTTACATGTAAGATCGCTTCATCAAGCGTTTTGACAATTTTGGTGTTGACATCGGTCATAAACGGCTTGGCCGATTCATACAGTGAAAGCGAATAGTTCATTGTTTTAAAGTAACGGTGCACAAACTCTTGTATATCCGCTTTGCTTGTCTTGGTGGAGTTGCGAACGTTAAACATCATTTTAAGTTTGCCCGGAGTGACGTTGCTCACCTCCATACCCGCGCGAATGTCGGTAATCACAAACTGGCTGGGCGCAAAAAAATCATCGCCGCCGTCAAGATTCACCCCCGCCATATGCGGCAACACCTGTGACACTACATGAATAGGATTGTGCGCCTTTTCAGGATAGGCCGCATGACCCTGTTTTCCCATTTTTTCAATCACGCCGTTAATGGAGCCGCGCCGACCTATCTTCATAGCATCGCCAAAAACTTCCTCACACGTCGGTTCGGCCACGATCACCGCCTCGGGAAGCATCTGCTTTTGTTCAAGATATTTAAGCACTTCAACCGTACCGTACTTTGCATCGCCCTCTTCATCGGAGGTGAGCAGAAGCGAGAGTGTTCCTTCAAACTGCGTTGTCTCTTTGAGCGCCTGCGTAAATGCGGCAACCCCGCTTTTCATATCCTGCGCACCGCGGCCGTAGATATACCCCTCTTTCTCTAGCGCTTCATAAGGATCGCTCTGCCACCCCTCTCCGGCAGGTACCACATCGACATGGCCGGCAAAACAGAGGTGTGGCCCTTCGCCAAATTTTTTGTAAATAAAAAGATTTTTCACATCGGCAACATCGATACGTTCAGCGGTAAAATCGGCAAGATAGCCGCTAATAAAATCGAGTATGCCCCCATCATCCGGTGTTTCGCTTTTATGTTCTAGCAGTGTTTTAAAGAGCGCCACAACATCCATTACAATTAATCCTGCGTATTTTCATAAAAAAGATAGGTCGAAAACGTGCTGACTTCAAAATAAATTTTCTTTTCGCCCGCATCCACTCTAAAATTGAAGTTAGCATCATCCACCCCATAAGCATAACGATACTCACGTGGTTTATTATCATCCGTACCTTTTCCGGTAGAGAGCTTATCCACTTTGATAAAACGTTTTATAAGCTTCTCTCCGGCATAAATATCGACCACACCGTTCGTTCCCGTCCAGTTTTGAAACCCGCGTCCAATCTTGTTTTGCGTCTCTTGTGTACAGCCGCCAAATAACACCGCTATTAAAAGTATTCCCATAAAATAACGCATCATCTATCCTTTACATGTAATCTCTAAAAATCGTCCAAATTCACTTTTTTTACACTCGATAACTGCTCTTCATAATCGAGTTGCAAGCCTTGCGAGGTCATCACAAACCCTTTAACACTGATCTTGCCCTCATGAATCGCTTTGTGATGCTCTTTGCACAGAGGAATCAGATTAGAGCGATGGTCTTGATGAAAATGGCCGATAAATCCCGTTTTGTCTGATAGCGACTGATGGGCGATATGATGCACATCTTCAGCCACGCCGCCACAGATAACGCACTGAGTAACATAGAGCTCTTTATTGTACTTGCTGGTCCGTTTTTTGGCCAAAAGTTCCAGTTCGTCAAAGTCGTTAGCCAGACGCTTTCTGATGCGGTTGGCGGTATCGAGAAATTCGCCGTCCATATGCAGTGATTTCGCAAACTCCAGTCCGTACACACTGCTACCACTACCGCTTTGAAGCTTGCGGTTAAAAATAAGTCGGTCGCTCCTTTCATCGTACTCAACGCTCAAGTGCAGATCCACCACGTTTTTCAGTGCGCGAATCTCTTGCATGGTTGAGAGCTGATGCAGGTGCGTGGCAAAGAGAAAAATGGAGCGCAGTCTGGAGAGTTTCATAATGGCACTCGCCACAATGGAGACGCCCGAGAGCGTTTCCGTACCGTGGCTGATCTCATCGCCCAAAATGAGTGCGTGTTCGCTTGCGCGGTTAAAGATATTTTTCATCTCCAGCATTTCCACCGCAAATGTCGAGAGCCCTTTGGCGAGGTTATCTTTGGAGACGATGCGGGTAAATATTGACTCAAAAAGCGAAAATTTCATGGCACTTGCCGGCACAAAAAAGCCCGATTGCGCTAGCAACACGGCGATTCCAATGCTTTTCATCAAGGATGATTTTCCGCTGGAATTGATGCCATACAGCAGTACGCCGTGGATGTCGTGCCCGTCATGCACTGCCACATCTAGCATCACCGTATCAGGATAAGGCAAGTCCATATAATCGCGCGCACCCATAACAATGTCGTTGGGAACATAAATGCCTTGACGCTCCTGTATTTCGATGAGTGGATGGCGCACGCCCATCAACTGCACAAAGTTTTCATCCTCACGTGTCGGCACAATCACCGGTCTAGCATAGTTGTACATCTCGGCGACTTTAGCCGCGCTCACCGCCACGTCAAGATCGGCCACATAGCGTATAATGCGATCAAAGAGCAGTGTATAGCGTCTGTCAAAGGTGAGCTGCATCTGAATAAAACGCTCTTTGACCAATGCTACGATTTTGGCGCGGTTACGCATGATTTTATCGGAGAGTTCATCTGTAAAATCAGAAGTAATCTTCACACTGTTGGTCAATTTTTTGACGCTAAAACCCTTACATGTAAGCTCACTCTCACCCAACACGACCACACTCTCATAAAACTGCTGTTCAATCAACGACCAGCGGTTTTTACTAAGCGTAATATAGTAGCCCTCTTTTTCCAAAATGCCCAGTGAGACGTAGCGGTTTTGTGAACTCGCCGCCACACCTTCAAGCATCTTTTCTATCGTCTCCATAATAATGTGAAACTGCTGCAACATCCCCGCATTGTCATCCACCAGTGCATCAATTTCGCTATCGACACCACGCATCAAAAAATTGTCATCCAGTGTGGTCATCGTAAAACGGCGCGAAGTTTCCAGATCGAAACTGCGCTCGATATCGAGGATAAACTCCTCAACTTCGTAATCATTAAAAGGTGTCTTTTGAATTTTATGTTTTTTGACATACGCCATCAAATCGCGTAGCGATACCAGCGACTCATACACATAATTCATCTCAAAAGGGTGCAGTCGTGAGAGCTTGATACGGCGTGAGAGCCGCTCAATGTCATAGATGCCCCGAAGCGTCTCTTCGAGTAATCTGGCGTGCGGATTGACCCGATCAATGAGGTTATAGCGGCGTTCCAGCTCATCGCGTTCCATAATAGGATTAAGCAATCGCTCTTTAAGCAGACGCTTTCCGATGGCCGTTGCGGCTTTGTCTATCAGTTTTGAGAGGGTGAGTTCACTACGGTCTTTGGAAACGATGGCAAGCTGCTCTAAGGCATTGTTCCCCAAGTACATGTAACGCCGATTGTCAATAATATGAGGGCGTGAAAGCTTTTGAATGATATGTACGTCATGCTCTATCACAAAATGGATCAAAATCGCCAATGCTTCGGAGACAAACGGTGTACGCTCCAGATCGAGATGCTCAATGGGTGAAAGGAGCGATTGAATCTCATACACTTTTGCAAATAACTCGTTTTGATAGTCAATACGGGGGCGTTCATGGTTGACACTGTAGGTGTAGTGATCGGGAATTTCCAGATAGCGAATCACCTCTTTTTGATCGTCTACGCCATCTAAAAAGGTTACGACAACCTCGGAGGTTTTGTAGATATTGAGCAGGTTAAAGACCTCATCAAGCCCGTAGCTTTGATCTTCACTGGTTCCGTGTGTTTCATACAAAAACGTTTTTCCGGTAGTCACATCGATAGCGGCGTAGCCTACCGAATAGATATCGCGGTTTTTATCGACCAACAAAGACACGATATAGTTGTTTTCATTATCCAGCGTATAGTCAAAATTGGTCCCCGGAGAAATGATTTGACCGATATAGCGGCTCACTTTTGGCGGCACTCCACGCTGACGCACCACCACGACCGTATACTTTTGCTCCTGAATCACACGATTAAGATAGCGTTCAAACGAGACCGTAGGCACACCGGCAAGCAGCGGATTTTTTACCGAATTTTCAACAATGTTTTTGTTTTTCTTGGTCAATTGAATATTAAGCAACTCCGCCATCTCTTTGGCTTTACCGATCTGCTCATCGTCGTTGTTGACTTCATAGACTTCAAAAAAGGTTCCTATCTCCATAAACACGACGGTATCGTGCCCGTAGCGCTCTTCAAATAGTCCTTGAAGTTCAAAATAGATTTCGCCCAAAAGGCGATTTTTATCATTGAGAATGTCGTAATAATCGGTATTAAGCATACGCAGATAAAACCTTACATGTAACGTGTCGAGATTATACCAAAAAGCTTACCTTACTCTACTTCATCAATCTCTTAAAGCTTTTGATGTAAAATTGATGTCCGACTAACTTTTTGAGGAATCTATATATGCGTCATTGGATAATACCAGTGTTACTCTCCACACTACTTTTCGCCGATGACATAAGCATTGAAGACGATTTTCTTCAAAGCCTCGAAGAGGTGAGCGACATCGCCTCGAAAACCAAGCTCAATATCGACGACATGCCCTCCATTGTTACTATTTTACACGGCAAAAAGCTGGAGCGTCTCGGTATTCGTAGCGTATATGAAGCGCTCAGTTTAGTGCCGGGCATTGAGCTCTCCATAGAGTCCTCCGGAGCCAAGCAGATTATCTTTCGAGGTGTCAAAGAGAAAGGTAAAGTCAAACTGCTTATTGACGGCCAAAATGTCAACAACGTTTATAGAGGCTCTATCTACTACTATCTGGACTTTCCCGTTGAATTGGTAGAACGTATCGAAGTTATCCGCGGTCCGGGATCGGTGCTATACGGTTCGGGGGCTATCAGCGGCGTGGTTAATATTATTACCAAAAATTCCAAGGAGATCACTGCCAACCATCTTTTTGCCACCTATGGCACCTCCAAAAGCGCCATCGGCGGACTCCACTATGCCGCCACTCTTGGTGCTAAAGGTACCATCGGCATTGACGGCTACTATCACTATGACAATACCCATGTTGATGCCGGCCCCGATAAAGCAGAGCAGTACGGTCAAAGTAATGAAACGCTCGATGACTACTCCATAGGCTTACATGTAGATTACGATAACATCTATTTTAACAGCCGTCTCAAACGCTCACAGGCCGGAGCCCATTTTGGTGGGGGCAACTATCTAGAGTCCAAAGATGACCGAAAAGGTCTTATTAATACGGTTATCACCTCGGAACTGGGTTATAAAACCAACCTCACTAACGACACAGAGATTTCAGCTTTTGTAGGTTACAACCATTATGAGCAGGTATTTGATATGCGTTTTCTTCCGCACCCTACCAAAGGCGATCTTATCTATGAAACCGACTATAAAGAGCAGAGTGCCTATATCGGATCTGAATTGATTTATAATGGGCTTGAGCATCATGAGATTATTAGCGGAATACGCTACGAATACACCGAAGCACTTAAGCAAGACCTCGATATCTATTTTGAGCCAACGCATGAGATCTATGTACCCAGTTCACAGCTTATTGCACCGGATAAAACACGTTATATCTTTTCGCTTTATGTTAATGACACTATGCAGTTGCATGAGCGTGTGAGCTTAGTGGCCGGAGTACGTTATGATCACTATAACGACTTTGGCGCATCGTGGAGTCCTAGGGCTGGAGTGATCTGGCGCGCCACTACAAAGCTTAATTTGAAACTACTTTATTCACACTCTTATCGTGCCCCATCATGGATCGAACTCTATGCGAATGCTCCGGGTATCTCCATCGGCAACGAAAAGCTTGGTGCCGAAAAAGCCGATACCGTCGAATTTGAAACACTGTATCGAATCAGTGAGGGGCAGAAAGTTGGACTTAATCTCTATCTTACTGCTATCAATGACCTTATTATCCGTAATCCGGAGCGAATTTATATTCAAGAGGGCGTTAATCGCTATTACGGCGGCGAAGTCCAATATAGCGGTGCGATAGGAGCTGGTAGCGAGTTTAGTATTTCAGCCAGCTATGTCAAGACTGAAGACGTAAATGGAAACAGTTTCAGCGACATTGCCGATACAATGGCCGATGCCACCTTCTCCCACAGCTTTGATTTCGGTCTAAACAGCGATAGCGTTGCTCAATACGTCTCCGAGCGCAAACGTTTCGACAGTGACCTGCGTGATGCACTTAAAGGATACCTGGTTTTTGATCAAAGCTTCTCCTATAATATCGACATGCTCACACTACGAGTAACGCTCAAGAATCTCTTTAATACCGATGTCACCTATCCTGCGGTAGCGGGAACGTATGAAAACGACTATCCACGTTATGGACGCAGTGGATGGATCAGCGCTGAATGGAGCTTTTGATGAGAACGTTTTTTCTGCTTTTTCTGTTTTTTCCTTTTTCGTGGCTTTATGGCGAGAGTATTAAAGAAGAAGCGCTTAAAATCCATGCCATACTACTACCAAAAACCGCCATGATGGACTACCAGATCAGCAAAAGATTTGTTGATAGAGCCATTAACATCGCTGTTGTTTTCGACACCCCTCAACAACGCAACGATATCGAGGCATTAGAGCGTTTTATTGCAGCTAAATTTCCTGAAGGTATTAACCATCATGCCATTCATATCAACTATGTGACTTACGATAACATTGCAACATCCGATCGTCATACGCTCTATTATCTGCTTCCTGCATCTGAAGATAAAATCAAACAGGTGGTACGCAAAGCCAACACCGAACATGCATTGACTTTTTCCTATCGTATCAGTGATCTCGAATCAGGGGTTATGTTCTCAGTTAAAATCTCTAATAAGGTACAACCTATTATCAACGTCGATGCACTCAAGATTAACGATATTACGATGCGCCCGATATTGATAAAAACGTCGGAACTCTTTTTTCAAAACACCTCATATTTACGGCTTAACTTTTATGCTCAACCTCCACTCCGTATCGTTTAAATTTCCCGTAATCATTCTTATCGTCTCACTGACGTTCCTTAGTGCTATGTCCGTTTTTACCACTCAACTTGTCATTGAACAGTATACCAATATGGAAAATGAAAAAGTGCGAGCGCTAAGCACATCAATCCTGCCTACATTAAGCCTCAACGTCAGTTTCGGTTTTGATGAAGCAACACAAGAGACAGTTCACGATCTTTACGCACAAGACAATATTCTTTACGTCCGCGTTATCGATCACAATCGCACCATTATCCAAGCAGGTACACAGAGTTATCGCTCCTTGATTGATGCAGGCCATTTCGGTGTCTTTAACACGCTCTACGACCCCGTTACGGCAGAGACGATCGGAAGTTTTGAAATTGTCTATTCAAATCAAGAGTTTTTACAGATGCTGGATGAATATTATGAACGTCTCGCTGTGCTAGTGGTGCTCTTTTTAGCCGCCATCCTCTTTATCGCCTGGATGCTTTACCATACCACTGCACCTTTGCGTCGCCTAGCAAGTGCTATGATGTATTTCAACCCGCAAAATCCCAAAGCTATTCCTCAGATCAACTCCTCTCCCCATAATGAAATTGGACGTATTGCCTATTCATACAATGTTATGATCGAAGCCACTATCAATCATATCAATGAACTTGAAAACCTTAAGACGACACTCATGCAACGCGAGGCTCACCTCAATCATGCTCAACGATTGGCACATGTTGGAAGTTGGGAGTACCGATTGCCTAATAATACTTTTGAAATCAGCCCAGAGATGTTGCGTATCTTAGGTATTAATGCCAAAAATAGACATCTCAATTGGAAACAATTTTTACATTACATCATTGATGAAGACCGCCAATATGTCCAGAGTGTATTAAATAACGCTCTTAAAAATGGAACTACGTTTAACATCAAATATCGATGTCACAAAATGAACGGTGACACCATTCATATACAGACACAAGGAAAGGTTCGCAAAAAAAGTACGGGTATCATCAATATTACCGGTGTCAGCATGGATATTACCCAACAATACCGCGACCAGCAACTTATCGAAAAACTGGCTTACTATGACCCTCTAACAGGTCTTCCAAACCGCACCTTGTTCAAAAATCGACTCGATAAGGCCATTACATCTTCCAAACGCCGCAAATCTTTGGTGACGGTGATGTTCATTGATTTGGATCGTTTTAAGCTAATCAACGATTCACTCGGTCATATTGTCGGAGATGATTTGTTGCAACACGTCGCCCATATTTTTGAACAGACGTTACGTAAAGAAGATACCGTATCACGCCTTGGCGGAGATGAATTTACCATTCTCATACCCTCAAGTACAAATATAGCGGAAGCAGAAAATATTGCGCAAAAACTGCTCCAAAGCATTAGCGGGCGTTTGCAGATCGGCAAACACGAACTCTATATCTCACTTAGTCTCGGTATTGCCTGCTATCCCCTGCACGGCCAAAATTCTGATGAGCTTATCAAAAACGCCGATACCGCAATGTATCATGCCAAAGAGCGTGGGCGCAATAATTATCAGGTTTATAAAACACAGCTGGGCAACTACCTTGATAAACAGCGCTCCCTTGAGCAGGATTTTAAAGAAGCCGTTACAAGTAAATCGGGTCTCTGTCTTCATTATCAGCCTAAAATTGATTTAAACACGTTAAAGGTAGTTGGCGCAGAAGCACTGATTCGCTGGAAGCATCCCAAACTGGGTATGCTTTTTCCCGACCAGTTTATCGCTTTGGCAGAGAGTACCGGCCTTATCATTGATCTGGGGAACTGGATTCTTGAAGAAGCGATGCGCCAAGCATCCATTTGGCAACACAAACATCCTATTTCCATAGCCATCAATCTCTCCGCCAGACAGCTTCAAGATGATGCGCTATTTAAACTCATCACCCATTTTTTGACTGAATTTCAACTTGATGCTTCTTTAATCGAATTTGAGATCACCGAAAGCCTCTCTATGAGCAACATCAGCAATAACCTGCTCTTTATGGAGGGGCTCAAATCGCTGGGCACAAGCATTGCTATTGATGACTTCGGTACCGGCTACTCTTCTATGGCGTATCTTAAACAGTTTCCGATTGATACCATTAAAATCGACAAATCATTTGTGATCGACATGCTAAATGATCCGGACGATGCCACCATTACTTCAACGATCATCTCTATGGCGCACTCACTCGGATTTAAAACGGTTGCTGAAGGGGTTGAAACGCTACAACACCAGCAACAGCTACAAGCGATGGGATGCGATATCGCACAAGGCTACTACTACTCCAAAGCCGTTGATACTTTTGAATTTGAGCACCTATTTTCACACCATCAATAACTGATATATTATTCCTTAACGCAATATTAAATCAGATTATGCAAAAATTACCACTTATTCATATTTAAAACATTTTCCGTTATGCTACCAACATTAAAATTCTATACTGAAAGTTACAACCATTATGAAACGTCCTGAACCGGTGAATGAAGAAGTACTTTTTGACGGTAGAAGCCTTATCTCCGAAACCGATACCAAAGGTAATATTACATTCGTCAATCGTAAGTTTATAGAGATGTCGGCTTATTCCAAAGCAGAGGCACTCGGTCAACCCCACTCGCTTTTACGACATCCCGACATGCCCAAAGCGGCTTTTGCCGAAATGTGGAAAATGATAAAAAGCGGAAAAATTTGGGAAGGATATGTAAAAAACCTTCGTAAAGACGGCAAGTATTATTGGGTCATTGTTCATATTGTTCCCAAACTTGACGAAGAGGGCAACATTATTGGTTATATCGCCTCACGTAAAGTCCCTGACCGCTACAAAATTAGGCAGATGGAGCAGACCTACAAAGAGATGTGCAAAGCCGAAACTATTTAAGCAAAGTAGCCACTTCCGCCATAGCCATATCCAACGCACTTCTATCATTAAAACGTAACATCACGCGGTTTACTGGTCTCTCTGTGGGCGGATCGAAATCAAAAACCAGCACATATCCTTTTATCGGTATGACATCCGCTTTAAGCTGAGCCCATTCAAGAGAGACTTGTGCCTCTTCACCACCCGCTTCAACAATAGCCGCAGGATAGAGCCGTGTTAGCTTATCAAGTTCGATGCAATGTCCTTGCGCTTCATACTTCATTTATGCTCCTATCTCTTTTAAACGGTATCTATTTTGTATCCAGCGAAAATAGAGTGCCGCCAGTACGAAACCAACACCCAAAAGCGCTGTGACCAACCACAATGCTGCCCCATTTTCAGCCATTATTCCAATAAAAAGTGACGTTAACGCGGCTACCATCAAAAAGAGCATATCGTTGTATGCCACGATGCGGCCGTAAAATGCTTCATCACAGTGATGTTGTAGCATCGTATAGGTGTAAGACCATAGTGTCGTTGTAGACAGACCAACCACTATTGAAACCAATAACGACCAATAAAAGTACTCAATTACCAAAGCCCATAGCCATAATGAAAATGCTTGAAAAAGTAGCAGATAAAAGAGCCGTTTGTGATTCATATGTTTTGCAAGCAATAGGGGACCCATAATAAGTCCAAGAGCCCGTGAAGCGTGCATTAATCCTAATGCCAAAGCCGTAGCAAGTACTGAAGCGTAAAACTGATCGACCATTAGTGCAACCAATGCATCAAACGCCGTCAATCCTACACTAGCATGTAAAATCAGAAGATACGCTATCAAAGGGTGCTCACGAAGGTAACTCCATGTTTGGCGCATCATGTTCCAAAGCTGCTCATGTTGCATCTTGGGCTTAACCCCAAAATGCAACGGGATCAACAACACCAAACTTATAACAAACAGCATGGCATCAAGAATAAATGCCATCGTAATTCCTAGCTTGTATACAACAAAGCCACTCACTGCCATCCCTACCGTATATGAAAATGACCAAATAATCGAATGAATTTCATTAGCAAGCCGTAACGCCTTTACATGTAAGATACGCGGAAGCAGTGCCATCTCAAGCGTAAAATAGAAACTTGAAGCTCCCATACGAATAAAAATGAGTCCGTAAAGCAGAATCAGATCTGCGCTATTATTAATAGTCGTAAAACAGAGCGTTGTCACAATCTCGGTTATGATTAAAAGCAACATCACCTTCTTAGGCTCAAAACGATCAATTAATACACCGCTAAACGGTGCTTGTAGCACACCCGGAAGAAAATGCAACGCCGCCGTAAAGGCGATCACATCTGCGGATACTTCCAACTGTATGAGTAGCGTATAGATCGCAACATTACTAAACCATGTTCCAAAATACGAAAGCAGCTGAATCAGCGAAAGCCGCCGCAATACCGGTTGGTCTGCCAAGAGTGTGAAATAGCGATTCATAACGCGAAGCCTAGCATAAAAAAGGCTAAAGGGCACCACCAAAAACCCTAAATACGCTCAGCGATAGAGAGAACGTTACAATCAAGGCGGTACTTTGAAAGCTTAGCCAAAGCTAAGGTGAAAAGTACCAACGCAGAGTGTAGCGTTCTCTCTATCGCCCGAAGGGAAGCCAAAAGAGCGCCAATCTCGCACAAAACTTTTTATCGTCATAGCTACGGCTATGACTTAAAAAAGCTTTTGCACGATCTTGACACTCTTTTGGCTTCTGAGCGTGTTTAGGTTTTTTGGTGGTGCCCTAAAGTTAATCATTGAGACGCCGATACTACTTTCAAGAAAAGTTTGATAGAAAGGATATGTTATGGAACTGATGCAAAATGTAGCCAAAATGCAGAATTCCCAAACTAATGTCAGCCAGCAAAGCGCTTCGACGCAAATGCAACACCTCCAAGCCGAAGCGATTCAAAAGGCCGATATCAATCAGCAAAAAATCACTGAAGAAGCGGCGAATAACGTTACTAAAGTCGATTCGCAACGCGATGTGGAAGATTTGGTCAAAGACCTTAATCAAGCACTCAACCCTTTTAATACATCACTGCGTTTTGGTTTTGACAATAGTTCAGAAGATTTCTACGTTTCAGTCATTGAAGCCCAAACCAATCGTATGATTCGCCGTTTTCCTGCTGAAAAAGCTGCGGAATTTTTGCCCAAAATTCAAGAAGTCAATGGTTTTTTATTTGATGAAAAAGGGTAATTGTCACCCCGCCGTGAACATTAAACGTAATATTTTTTCTAAGTGAAGGAACACACCATGAATAATTTAGCCTACAACACCTATGCCCAAAATAATGTGGGAATCGAATCTCCCGAAAAACTGATCGAAATGCTTTATGAAGGGGTGTTGCGTTTTAATATGCAGGCAATTCGTGCCATTAATGATGGGGATATAGAAAAACGCGCATACTGGATCAACCGCTCTATGGCTATTTTTGTGGAGCTGATCCAGACACTTGATTTTAACCAAGGTACCGTTGCACACTACCTCAACGGTTTATACAACTATCAGCTTCAATCATTAATTCAAGCAAATATAGACAATAATATTCAAAAGCTTGAAGAGGTCAATGGCGTCATAAGAGGTCTACTCGAAGCGTGGAGAGAGACAACCCGTGTGGATGAATAGACTCAAAGCTGCTATCGCAACTGAAGATATCGATATCATTGCGCAACTCACACAGACTCTCCCAAATTTTTCATCGCTTCAAGAGATGCAAGAGGCATCGCATCTGCTCAAAGCCGCTATTTCACTTCTTGAGCACAAAAAACGCAATTCGCTTAAAGAGATGGAGCAACTTAAAAAAGGGCTTGATTTTCTCAATGCAACACATAGCCAACACAAAAACAGCTTTGATATCACCTCATAAGTACTAATTTTTCACTTCTTAAACATCTTTTCGATAAAATCCCCCAATTTTAAATGGAAGTTCCTTATGAAAAAAGAAGTAAAAAAAGTTGTATTAGCCTACTCTGGTGGTTTGGACACTAGTGTCATTTTAAAATGGCTTCAAGATGAATATAACTGCGAAGTAGTCACTTTTACTGCCGATATCGGCCAAGGTGAGGAGGTGGAACCGGCACGTGCCAAAGCGCTTGAACTCGGTATAAAACCCGAAAATATTTTTATTGACGATCTGCGCGAAGAGTTTGTACGTGATTATGTGTTCCCGATGTTTCGCTCTAATGCAATTTATGAAGGTGAATATCTGCTCGGCACTTCAATCGCACGTCCGCTTATTGCAAAGCGCCAAGTCGAAATTGCTAAAATCACCGGTGCCGATGCGGTCTCTCACGGAGCAACCGGAAAAGGCAACGATCAGGTTCGTTTTGAGATTGGCTATTTGAGTCAAAACTCTGAGCTTACCGTGATCGCTCCGTGGCGTGAGTGGGACTTAATGTCACGTGAAAGATTACTCGCTTATGCCGAGGAACACGGTATCAAAATCGAGAAAAAAGGGAAAAAATCGCCCTACTCTATGGATGCCAATCTATTGCATATTTCGTATGAAGGCGGTCGCCTAGAGGATCCTAATAACGAACCCGAAGAATCGATGTGGCTTTGGAGTGTGAGCCCTGAAAAAGCGCCCGATGAAGCACAATACATTGAAATCGGATACCGCAACGGTGACCCTGTAACGCTAGACGGTGAGGCTTTGAGTCCTGCAACAATGCTTGAAACACTTAATACGCTGGGTAAAAAGCATGGCATCGGTCGTGTGGATATTGTAGAAAATCGCTATGTCGGCATGAAAGCACGTGGCTGTTATGAGACCCCGGGCGGCACGATTATGCTAAAAGCGCACCGTGCTATCGAATCGATTACGCTTGATCGTGAAGAGGCCCACCTAAAAGATGAGATGATGCCGCGTTACGCCAGCCTTATCTATAACGGTTTTTGGTTTTCACCTGAGCGCGAGATGCTACAAGCCGCAATTGACAATACTCAAAAGAATGTTGAGGGAAGCGTACGCGTAAAACTCTACAAAGGTAATGTAACCGTTGTAGGAAGAACATCACCAAAATCACTCTATAACGAAGACTATTCAACATTTGAAGAAGATGCCGTGTACGATCATAAAGACGCCGAAGGCTTTATCCGCCTTAATGCCTTGCGTTTTGTGATCGCAGGAAAAGCGCGCAAATCATAAATAAAAAGGAGTATCAGCATGATTAAAATCGATATGAATTCCGAGGAGTTTCAAAGCGAACTGGAAAAAACAGTTCGTTTTACCGACAAAATTATCAAGCAGTTCGGTTGGGAGTATAACCCACAAGATGAGATCAACGAAGGCGTGCAGATGGGGCTTGCCCGCAACAAAATGATGTATAACAAACGTTTTTGTCCCTGTTTTATGGTCGAAGAAGTTGATGGCACATACCAAAGCACCGATAATCGCATGTGCCCTTGTACCACAGCGATTGAGAAAGAAATTCCGCAAGAGGGAATATGCCACTGTCAAATTTTTTGTACACCGGAATTTGCACACGCCAAACGTATTGAACTCGATATGGAAGTTGCGGTTCACCAGCACTCACGCGGTCTAAGCAAAGAGGAGTGCGAAGTGCTTGTGGCCAAAGAGCAACTTGACGGCGATGAGATTATATCGCTTCTTGAAGCGCGCGAGCTGGGCATGGTCAGCTTTAAACTTGTTGACGTACGCGAACACATGGAGTGGCAGATGGGGCATATTAAAGGTGCCGATGTACTCGTACCTACAAGCAGTTTCTTTGATACGTTAGACAAAGCAAACCTTGAAAAAAATGAGCATATCATTTTATACTGCCACGTAGGAAGCCGAAGCGCACACTGCCAACGTATTTTAAATGACATGGGATACACTAAAGTCGGCAATCTCACTTACGGTATTGTCTCATACGGCGGTGAAATCGAACGCTAAGATATCCCAATAACCATTTTGGTGCTTTACATGTAAGGTGCCAAACTTATTACAAAGACTGGATAAATACTATGAAAGTTCTCTTAATCAAAGATGTTAAAAACCTTGGAAAAGCCGGAGAGGTTAAAGAAGTCAAAGACGGATACGGCAAAAATTTTCTGATTGGCAAAGGCTTTGCCAAACACGCTACACCCGAAGTTATTGAAGCCCACAAACGTGAAGAAGCACAAAAGGCTGAAGCAGAAGCAAACGAGATCGCCACACTTAAAGAGCTGGCCGTCAAACTTGACAAACTCAAAATTGACATCCATAAAAAACTCGGCGATACCGGACACCTTTACGGTGCCGTAACGAAAGATGAAGTCGCCAAAGCACTTGAAGAGCAGCATAGTATCGAAATCGACAAAAAGCATATTGATACCAAAAGCACTATCAAAACGATAGGCCAGCATGATCTTGATCTCAAACTTGGACACGGTATTCATGCCACCTTACATGTAGAGGTCATCGGCGACTAATGTTTGACGCAACAACGATTCTTGCTTACAGAGGTACTCACAAAGCTGTTATAGGCGGTGATGGACAGGTCACCTTCGGTAATGCCGTTCTCAAAGGAAATGCCACAAAGATCCGTACACTTCATAACGGTGAAATTCTTGCGGGTTTTGCGGGCTCAACAGCCGATGCGTTTAATCTGTTTGAGATGTTTGAAGATCAGCTCACCAACCGAAAAGGCGATCTTGTCAAAGCCGTGATTGACTTTTCCAAAGCATGGCGACGCGATAAAGTATTGCGCCGTCTTGAAGCCATGATGATTGTACTCAACACAAAACATATTTTTATTCTTACCGGAAACGGCGACGTAGTCGAGCCGGAAGATGGAGCAATTGCATCTATAGGCAGTGGCGGAAATTTTGCTATTGCCGCAGCGAGAGCACTAAAACAACATGCCGATATGGATGAAGAAGCTTTGGTAAAAGAGAGTCTGAACATTGCCGCGGATTTATGTATCTACACCAACCACAATATCAAAACCTTGACACTTGAGGACAATGTGTAAATGAATATGACCCCTAAAGCAATTGTAAGCCATCTGGATCAGTATGTCATTGGGCAAAAAGAGGCTAAAAAAACCATAGCTCTTGCACTGCGCACCCGCTACCGACGTATGCAACTTGAGCAGAGTCTGCAAGATGAGATTATGCCCAAGAATATTTTGATGATCGGCTCAACGGGTGTGGGTAAGACTGAGATTGCTAGGCGTTTAGCCAAAATGATGCGTGTACCTTTTATTAAGGTTGAAGCAAGTAAATATACCGAAGTCGGTTTTGTAGGGCGCGATGTCGAATCCATGGTGCGCGATCTGATGATGACGGCCATCAACATTGTCAAAGAGGAGTTTCGCGAAAATTCCAAAGAGCGCATGTATGAGTATGTACTTGAAACCATTGTTGAGAAGCTGATGCCCCCGCTTCCCGCACTGGCAACGGAGCATAAAAAAGCGGAGTATGAAGCTTCTAAAGAGCGGATGCGCCAGCGTGTATTAAACAATGAGATGGATGCATATAAGATCGAAGTTGATCCGCCTGCACCCGCTTTGGATATGGGTGATACCTCGATGATGCCGGATATGGCCAAAGTTCAAGAGTCGTTTTCACAACTCTTTCATTCCATGAACTCCAAAACACAAAAAAAAGAGGTCACGGTCAGCGAGGCCAAGGATATTCTTTTGGCTGAGGCCGGAGAGAAATTGCTTGATATGGAAACGGTTAAAAAAGAGGCGCTCAAACGCACTGAAGAGGGCGGTATCATTTTTTTAGATGAAATCGACAAGATTGCCGTAGGCAACCGTAATGATGGCAGAAATGACCCTAGCAAAGAGGGTGTTCAGCGAGACTTACTTCCTATTGTTGAAGGTAGCACCATCAGTACTAAATACGGTCCGATCAATACCGATCATATCCTCTTTATCGCGGCGGGAGCATTTCATCTCTCCAAGCCAAGCGATCTGATCCCTGAACTTCAGGGGCGTTTTCCGCTACGTGTCGAGCTTGAATCTCTTGATGAATCGGCACTCTATAAAATTTTGACACAAACCAAAAACTCCCTCCTTAAACAGTACGCCGCACTGTTGCAAACCGAAGGTCTAACGCTTGAGTTTACCGATGATGCCATACATGCTATTGCCAAACTTGCGCACAGTGCCAATGAGAAGAGCGAAGACATTGGAGCCAGAAGATTACATACCGTTTTGGAAAAAGTGCTGGAATCCATCAGCTTTGATGCCGATGAGCATGGTGGTGAAACGATCAGTGTGACGCCTGAACTTGTACATGAAAAACTCGATAACGTTATTGAAAATGATGATCTCACAAGGTATATTCTTTGATGCATAAAGCAGGTTTTGTAGCGATAGTAGGCCGCCCCAATGCCGGAAAAAGTACCCTAATGAATCATATTTTAGGTGAAAAGATTGCACTGGTGAGCCAAAAAGCCAATGCCACAAGGCGACGCTCTCAAGCCATTGTGATGCACAATGATGATCAAATTATCTTTATCGACACTCCCGGTTTGCATGAAAAAGAGAAAATGCTTAATCAATTTATGCTTGAAGAGGCACTAAAAGCCATTGGAGATTGTGACTTGGTACTCTTCTTGGCTCCGGCAAACGACACGCTTGAAGATTACGAGCGCTTCTTAAAACTTAACACTTCCAAACGCAAACATATTATTGTATTAACGAAAATTGATCGGGTCTCGCAAGAGAAACTGATGAAAAAAATCATGCAGTACAATCGACTTAGTGACAACTTTGAAGCGCTAATCCCATTTTCGGTGACAAAAAACGTCGGTAAAACAGACCTGCTGGATGTCATAGTAAAACATCTTGAACCCAATCCCTATTTTTACGATCCGCAAGATCTGACAACAGAGATGCTACGCGATATCTACAAAGAGTTTATTCGTGAAGCCGTATTTGACAACATTAGCGATGAAATCCCTTATGAGTCTGACGTGATTATTGATAAGATTGACGAAGCGGAAACAATCGAACACATTCGAGCTACCATTATTGTTGAAAAAGAGAGCCAAAAGGGCATTATCATTGGTAAAGGCGGCAGTGCAATCAAGCGCATCGGGTCGCAAGCGCGCAAAAGTATTGAACATCTCAGCGGAAAAAAAGCGCATCTTGATCTCTTTGTATCCGTTAAAAAGGGATGGAGCAGTGACAAAGAATTTTTAAATGAATTGGGGTATCAATGGTAAAACAACTATCGCTACTTTTGTTTACATATACACTTTTTGCAACGGATCTTACAACACTTTATCGAACCCAAGGTATTGATGCCGTTCAAGCGACACTGGAACAATCTCTTACGAATCAAACATACTGGCTTAAAGTTTTAGCCAACGAGGACACTCGATTTGGATATTTTGAAAAACGCAAATCACTTCTTACATGTAATAAAAGCAAGGCATCCCTACACTATTTTGAGCGTAATGCCACAAATCGCTTTGAAGAACAGAATGTTTTTGATGCACTCACCGGTAAACTCAATGGTGATAAACATGAAGAGGGTGATCATAAAACCCCCGTCGGTATCTATAGACTGACCAAAAAACTTGAGAAACTCGATCCGTTTTACGGCCCACTCGCTTATGTGACCTCATATCCCAATCTCTATGATAAAGTGCGTGGGAAAAACGGTTCGGGAATATGGATTCACGGTGTACCCAATAATGAAACACGTGAAACCTATACTAAAGGTTGTATTGCACTTGATAACAACGATATTCGTTGCCTTAACGCCAAACTCGATTTTCAAGACTCTTTGCTGATTATTGGCGAGAATGAACTTTCACAAGCGCAAAAAAGCGATATCGCCACGATTTTGGCAGGGGTTTATCGATGGAGATCGGCATGGCTCCAAAGCGATGTGAACACTTACTTATCATTTTACAATGAAGCATTCATACGATTTGACGGGATGCGTATTGAACAATTTCGACAATATAAGAGTGATATCTTTAGTCGTAAAGAGCGCAAACAGATTGTTTTTAGTGACTTAATTGTTGTACCCTATCCGGGAACCGAAAACAATCTATTCATGGTACGCTTCCATGAAGAGTACCAAACTTCCCGTTATCAATTTAGCGGTGAAAAAACATTGATCGTATCACTTAAATCTGATACATTGTCGATTCTAGCAGAACGGTAGTACGATATCCTGTTAGTCATCCCATTAATTATATCTTTAATAAAAAAATTACATATCTTTTCATAACATCCGATGTTATGAAATAGTAAAAGCGTGCTTTACACTAAATTAAGAGGGTAATTTGTCCTATTTCATGCGAATTTGAGAAAAAAATTCATGAAACACGAAAAATAGTATCCTTTGTTTAGCATCAAAAGCAAATTTTATGGTATGATTTACAGTAAATTTTAAAAATTCAAATGAGCGAACCGTATGAGAAACAAAACAGCACCATTCTCAAGTAGCATCTCTATCAACCCTTATAACCATACCGCTTATAAGAGTATGGGAACGACTTTAAGTTTCGCCCAAACTCTCCAATACGAAAAATCTCAATATGCGGTTTCATTCTTAAATACAAAAAGTTTTATAACCGCACTCATTGGGATTAGCAAGAATATTCCTGAAGCCGATATCCTTGATGCACTTGAAAACAAAGTTTATGACGAACTTGCGCTTGATATGGCCGTCGAGTACAAGATTCAATATATCGAAGCACCAAATGTCGTTGAAGAGAACGATCAGTTCTATCATGTGTTCATTGTGGATCCGCTCACTCTTGAAGAGGATTTTAAGCAGAGCGTAGAAGCCATCAAGTATATCGATTACATTGTTCCGCTTCCTCTGATCTTTAAAACACTCTATCACAGAGAGATTATAGAAGATACCGGTCTACATGTATTCATCTACTTTCAAGAAAATGATGCCTCTTTAACCATATATGATGATCAGCAGTTTATTTACACTAAATCGTTGAAATTCTCCTTTAAAGAGATGCATGAGCGTTTTGTTGAACTTCTTGGAGAACAGATTGGGTATGAACAATTCATTACATTTGTATGCGATGAAGGCCTAAGTGTCTCTAACCCAGAGTATCAACGATATCTTATTAAACTGTTTGGAGAACTCTTTTTACACATTAACGATGTGTTAACTTATGCCAAAAGAGCATTTGAAATTGAACGCATTGACGAAGTGTATATAGGTACTCAATTTGGGCATATTAATGGTCTTGATGAGTATGCGCAAACCTATCTGGCACTCTCTTCAAAACCGTTTGATTTTGATTATGGACTTAATTTTGAAGGTGAGAAGCCCGATCAAATCCATATTCTTCTTCACCAATATGCGCAGCTGCCCGAAGATGAACGCTATCTTTGTAACTTTACCGAGTATCATCGTCCACCACCGTTTGTTAAACGCCAAAGCGGTAAAATCATAATGTTGACCGCCGCTTCATTAGTCGGTGCAATGCTTTATCCCGTAACCTATTGGTCGCTCACTTATATTGAAGATATGCACCACGCTATGCTTTCTGACGAATATCGTGAACTTCACAATACCAAAGTTACACGTGAAGCCACGATCAACTTAAAAATGGCTGATCAGAAAAAGTATCAAGCCTTATTGGATGAAGAAGTTAATCAGTATCATAAAAGTGAAGTCACCCTAAACAAAATACGTGATATTAAAATCAACTATCCGATGAAAGCAAAAATTCTGGCATTTTTCACCAAAGATTTTAACCTATATGACATCAAAATAGACACCGTTCACTATAGTGAAGCTTCAGAAGGAGTTAAAGAGTTTGCGTTCACCTTAGTAGCAAAAAAAGATAAGCAGCTCACCGATTTATTAAAATACCTTGCAACAAATCGTGCAAGTAAGTACTCATTTCGTATGGACACCATAACGTACAATGATGAAAGTAAACTCTATTCGAGTGAACTTAAGGCGGTATTACGATGACCCATTTAATTGAAAATTATCTTTATAAAATCGACACGGCATTTGCAGGCAAAGATGAAAAAGAAGTGCTGATGATTTATGCCATGGTTTTTGCCGGTCTGTTTGCGCTCTCTTATGTCCTTTTTTGGGATAGCTCTGAAAAAGGCTACATACAGAGTCATCAAAAAGTCGAAGAGGTTCAGAAAAAGATCAATACGGATCGTACCTATCTGCAGGGAAATCCCGAAAGTAAAATCACTATGATTGAAAATCAAACCGAATCTATTAAACAGCAATTGGCTCAAAAACAAGAGAGTAATGACTATATCAAATATAAAATTGAGCAGATCTCCGAGCTCTATTACGATGAACAGTCTTGGGGTGAATACCTAAATTCTATCTCTCGTCACGCGAAAGCTGAAAAAATACATCTTAATGAACTTAGTAACGCATTTACTGACGAAAAAGAGACTTTTGGTCATGTTTTGGATATCACTATCAAAGCTGACGGTGACTACAAAGATCTTTTAAAGTTCATCAACAAACTTGAGCAAAGCTTTTTAGTAGTTGATCTGCATGACTTTACACTGGCATCACAAAGTGTATTGTCAGCTGATTTAAATATTTCAGTATGGGGGATTACGTATCAATGAAACTTTTATATCTCCTCTTCATATCGGCATGTATACTATTTGCGAATAGTGACTTAAAGTGGGTCGATGATCAGATTGAAGCGATCAAACCCAATCGTGTAGGCATCGACAGTAGCTATGTAGATGCGCTTAAAGATCCGGTAGTTGTGAAAACCGTAGATCAGCCGGATTCAAAAACTGCATCCGGTAAAAGCGCGCCAAGCTACGCCGGTAAGAGTGCCCGAAAGCTTGAACTTCGTCCTCTAACACTCGAGGCGGTCTTTAACGATGCCGCATATATCAATGGCCATTGGTATAAACTCAATGAAAAGGTTAGAGGTTTGAATTTATCGTATATTAACGACGATTACATCATTTTATCGGGTAAAAAGAAAAAAACTCGACTGTTTGTGAATAACAAAAACAGCAAGATTAAAATTACGACTAGGTAGGAACGGATATGAGTAGCACTATTTTCAAATCATTTAAGAAAGCGTCTTTCTTCTTGATATTATCAACGCTGTTGTCACAGCCTCTTTTAGCTGATTGTGAATACCAACTTTTTAGTATTTCATCTGCCAAGGGCATTACGATAGAAGAGTTCATTGACCAACTCAGTAATGAATGCGACTACAGTATCATTATTACCGATCCTGAAGCCGAAAAAATCATTAAAAAGAACCTTCAAAAGACCACGCTTAAGAATTTAACCATCAATGAAGTTCTTGATATCGTCCTCATTGAAAACAACCTTACCTATGAGCTTGAGAATAACGTGCTCAAAGTTTCATATCTGATTACACGAACCTTTCAACTTGATTATCTCATCTCTAAACGTACCGGAAAAGGGAGTACCGATATTACCTTAAGCTCTCAAACTGCTGCTAACGGAGGATTATCTGCTTCGGGTACTAGTACAGGCGGTACAGGTGGAGGCAATGATTCTGAAACCGGTATTACGATTGAGACTGAAGATGAAGTCCAATTCTGGCTTGAGTTAGATAAAGAGTTTGAACGCGTCTTGAATCGCCCTGCCGATGACTACAAAGCGGATGCCCCGATTATCAATAAAAACGCGGGTATGGTAACCGTTACTGCCACACTCAAACAGATTGAACGACTCCAAAACTATATTGATCATTTACAAACTAAGATGCAACA
The DNA here is from genome assembly GCA_050292115.1 of Sulfurimonadaceae bacterium. GTDB lineage: Bacteria > Campylobacterota > Campylobacteria > Campylobacterales > Sulfurimonadaceae > JAFGUB01. The sequence continues at coordinate 48,414 of JBNKLA010000100.1, forward strand.
ACAAGTTCTTATCGATGTTCATATGTTACTGGTAACCTTTTCCGATACTAAAACCACTGGTGTAGATTGGTCTCAGCTTTATGCACTTCAGAACTTTACTTTAAATGGTGAATATTATGCTACGAACAATGTGGGCACATTTTCAGATGGAGTAATCTCAGAAATCGGCGATCAAGCCAAAAATAATGCCAGTATTTTCAAATTAACTTCGGGGAGTGTTACCTTAAAAGAGGTTATAAAATTCTTAAAATCGCAAGGCGATGTGCACACGGTATCTAATCCTAAAGTTCTAACACTTAACAATCAACCTGCACTCATCTCAGTAGGTACCGAGTACTTTTACAAAATTCAACAATCTGCTAACCAACAAGGTAGTGGGGGCGGTGTTGCCTCTACCGTACAAAATGATATCGTTAACTCCGTATTTGCGGGGGTACTCCTAGACATTACACCTGAAATTGCTAACGACAAAACGATTACACTCAAAATCAATCCATCGGTATCTCGTACACGTGAAGACCTTTCGGGTCAGGATGAAGGGGGGCGTACTATTCCACCCGACCTTGATCGACGTCAACTCGCTTCAGTCGTAACCGTAAAAGATGGTGCACGTGTGATTCTTGGTGGACTTATCAACCAAAATAATTCACTAAGGAAAAACAAAGTTCCATTGCTTGGTGACATTCCAGGCTTGGGATATCTTTTTAGCTACGAAAATGATGTTGTCTCAACTGAAGAGCTTATCATTGTGATTGAGCCACATATTATTGACAAAGCACAAACCAATGTCTCACTGGCAGAACTCGGCTATGAGCGTATTGATCCTTCGATTATACACTCCAAACATAACGCTAATAAAGATGTAAACGCCTCTAATGAACAATAGCCTCTTTGCCAAGCCCAAGGAGGTATTTCTTGACGTAGTTAACGCCAAGGACTACATCCAGCTTGACAGTGTTTCAACGATTTATCAATCCTTAAAAGATTCGGTAAAAAAACCCCTAAAAATGATACTGCTTTATGGACGTCCGGGTACGGGGAAAAGTATGCTATTGCAAAAGCTTTTTCAAGATCTCTCAAAGAATCAAAAAGTGGTCATATACCACACGCCATTGGTTGATGAAGAGGAATTCTTGCGCTCGTTAGCGCGAGATATTTACGGTTTTGATGTTCAAACAACGCTTAACTTTACGCGGTTTAACGAACTCTCAAATCACTACCATTTTGATACCGTGCCACTTGTGCTCTTAGATGAAGCGCAACTTTACTCATCCGCTTTAATGGAAAAAATACGTCTATTGTCTGATTCGCGAAAAATCAAATTTGTCATCACACTTCACAAAACTGAAGAAGAGGATGTAATTGCTAAAGAGCACTTTCAAACCCGTATTTGGGAGAGTATCGAGCTGTGTAACTCATCGCACGCTGAACTCAAAATCTATATTCAAAAAAAATTGATGAAAGCAAACTGTTTTGATATTGCTAATATGTTTGATGATAAGAACTCGAAACTCATTCACAATATTACCAGCGGCAATTATCGAGATACCAACAAACTGCTCTTTTCGCTCTTTCATATTTTGCACTGGTATGAAGAGAACCAGCCTAGCAAAGTCAATTATCAAAATGTTTCAACCAAGGTGATTGAGATGGCTGCAATCAATTCGGGATTTTTAAATGCTTAACGTTCAAGAACTCGAGCGTCAGTGGATTCGATATAAAGTCAAACACTATTTCCCCTTAATCGGTGCTATTTTTGTCGGCATTGTTGTATTGGTTTTGATATTACTTTGGTGGTTGACCCCAAAAGAAGAAACACCCCCTCAAAAGCCTGTATTAACACAACCGGCACCTAAAATTGAGCCTAAACCCGTAGTCGCTTCTAAGCCTACTCCCGAGCCAACTGCTCCTACACAAGAGGTAGTATCACAACAGAACATGCAGTCGGCACCTTCCAAAAAAAAGAGTATTTCATTATCTCCTTCAATGGATTTTATAAACCATATTACTCCAACGCAAGCACAGCCATCCCCTGTTAAAGAGTCTCTCCCTACAGTTGAATCCGTTGAACAACCCGTAGTTGTAGAACATCAAAATATTCCCCAACCTCAACAGCCTATTGCCGATACCGTATCAACGCCACAAAAAGCCGAAGCTTTAGAGAGAAGTGCCATTGTCATTGACACACATGAAGATGAGCAAGATATTCAAGACGTACTTGAACGATTTAAAAACAACAAAAAACCTGCATTAAGCCTATTTGCCGCAAAACGCTATTATGCTATCGGAAAATATCGCGAAGCTTATAATTATGCGCTCATAACCAATGAACTTAACTCCAAAATTGAAGAGAGTTGGCTTATTGCGGCAAAATCACTCGTACGGCTCAAAAAAAGAGAAGACGCGATACGCCTGCTTGAGCAATTCATTGATACCACGCAGTCCGTACGGGCAAAAATACTGCTTGATCAAATCAGAAACGGTACAATGAAATGAAATATTTTTTAATTCTTTTGACGCTCTATACGTCGCTTTTTGCTGATACTAAATATGACCTGCTAACTCTTTATAAAAATGGCGACTATATGAAAGCGTGTCAATTGGGTAGAGATAATTATCAACATTATACCCGTGATGAAGAGTTTATCTCTTTATACGGTTTTTCATGTCTACATGCCGACTATATCGATAGACTGGCCGTTCCAATATCTGCTTTAAAATACTCTGCTGAAGCACGTGCCAATGCTGCATATTTTGCTACGGTTCTTATGCAGAAAAAACTGCTTTACCACGCTTTAGTAGATCAATATGACATTCGTGGCCTCTCAATACCCTCAACTAACTATGTGCTCTCAACGGTATTTAATCTCTATTGCCAAAACCCCATTGCAGACTCCAATGGAGTATTTGTCTATACCGATTCTGATGATAAAACACTCACCTATCGACTCTATTTAAAAAAAGAAGACGATATTACTAAAATGGTTATTGAAGTCTTTCATGATAAAATACTACAAAAACGACATCTGTATTGGTAAGAAAGTATTGCAATGGATAGAATAACACTTGATTTAGTAGAAAAAAAACATATTTCACAGCAACAAATTGACCGTCTAACCTCGCGCGGACTCTCAGATGATACGGTACTTGAAACACTCACTAAAGTGGGTGCAGTATCTGTCAACTTTGTCAAGCGTTTTATTGTCGAACAGATCCGTGCCGGACGCTATGATCTCAATATTATAAAAGGTTACCATTTTCTTGATGAGGGAAGTGTTTTAGAACACCTTGCCGAAGTACTGGAACTCAAATACATTGATCTTGACTCTATTGATATCGATTATCGGCTTTCTGAGCGTATTTCTCTTAGTCAGTTAAAAAAATATAATGCCCTCCCTATCTCTCAAGAGGAAATGCATGTTAATATCGTCTTTTCAGACCCATTAAATATGAGTGCTCAAGAGACGATACAGCGACTTTTCCCCCGAAAACTTATAAAGGTAATGGTTTCAACGGAAAAGCAGATTCAGTCTTATCTTTTTAAACTCGAAATTAAAGATAGCGTAAAAGAACTCGTTGCCAATATACGCAGTGAACTCAACTCTATAGGCAGTCTTGAGGAACAACAAGAAGCGTCATCAATACTGCAACTCATTGATGTTATCCTCAAAGCCTGTATTAACGGCCGTGCCAGTGATATTCATATTGAACCCACGGAAAAAAACTGTGTAGTTCGGGGACGTATTGACGGTAAACTGGCAGAGATCTTTATTTTTGACAAAGATATCTATCCTCCGCTTGCATCGCGGCTCAAGTTACTTGCCAACCTCGATATTGCAGAAAAACGCAAACCGCAAGATGGCCGTTTTTCCGCAACGGTCAAAGATCGTGAATTTGATTTTCGTATCTCTACCCTTCCCATTTTATATGGCGAATCCATTGTTATGCGTATTCTTGACAAAACCAAAGCTTTAGTGAAACTCGATGAAGCCGGCATGGATGATGATAGCTATCAGAAAATTCATACTGCACTAAAATCACCTTTTGGTATTTTGCTAGTTACCGGTCCTACCGGTAGTGGTAAGACAACTACACTTTATGGTGCCCTCAATGAACTTCGCTCGGTTGAAGAGAAAGTTATTACCGTTGAAGATCCTGTCGAATATCGTATGAATCTTATTCAGCAAGTACAAGTCAATGCCAAAGTAGGTCTCTCGTTTGCCGATGCACTACGCTCTATTTTACGTCAAGACCCCGACAAAATCATGATCGGTGAGATTCGTGATCAAGAGACGCTTGAAATTGCAATTAAAGCGGCTCTTACGGGCCACCTTGTAATCTCTACACTACACACCAACGATGCCGTAAGTGCCATCCCTCGTATGGCCGATATGGGGATTGAGCCCTATTTAATTAGTGGAGCCCTTGTAGCCGTTCAAGCACAACGTCTGGTGCGAAAAATATGTTTGCACTGTAAGCAAGAAGTTACGGTCCCTAGAAATCTTATCGACTCCTACAAAGAGTACCTTCCTGAACACACCCAGTTTTTTGAAGGTAAAGGGTGCCGCGAATGTAACGGTAGCGGTTATATGGGTCGAGAAATGATTAGTGAAGTACTCCCGATTTCTGAAGAGATTTCAAGCCTTATTGCCAAAGGTGCCTCAAAAGAGGCTATAATGACACAAGCTCATAAAGAAGGTTTTGTCGATATGTTCACCAATGGAATGAATAAAGTCATTGCGGGTGTCACCACTATTGATGAAGTATTAAGGGTAGCGAAAATATGAAATATTTTGAAGCCACGATGCTCGCTAAAGGGAAAAAGACAACCCACGGACTCTATGCCGAAAGTAAAAAAGAGGCCTCTTATATTGCCAAGATCAAACTTACGGGTATGGTCATAAAGATCGTTGAAAGTTCTCCGCCTTTAGAAGATCGGTTTAAACAGTTTAAAGATAATCTTTTTAAAAATTTCAAAAAGAAAAAACTCAAACAAGATGCTTTAATCGCCGCGATCAGGCAACTTGCCGTTATGGCCAATGCCGGAATTTCAGTTCACGATTCACTTAAAGAGATCGCTGACGCGACTAATGACAAAAATCTTCAGTACATTCTGGATTCCATTGCCGAAGATATCAACTCCGGTCTTAGCATGTCGCAATCTATGGAAAATTTTCGTTTTGAGCTGGGCAATCTTACGCTGGCCATGATTGAACTGGGTGAAAAGACGGGTAACATGGCCGAGTCACTCCATAAACTTGCCGATATGCTCGAAGAGATTCGTAGAAATATTATCAAGTTTAAAAAAGCGATGGCCTATCCTCGTAACGTTATGATCGCAATGGCCGTAGCCTTTACCATCCTAATCTCTTACGTTGTACCTCAATTTAAAGCAATTTTTGAACAGCTTCATGCAGAGTTGCCGATGCCTACAAAAATTCTGCTCTTTTTGGAAAATATCTTTAACAACTATGGACCATACGCACTTGCAGGACTCATTATCTTTATCCTAACCTTTAGATACCTGATTCGCCACTACCCCAATATACGCTTTAAATGGCACCAGTTTTTGCTTAAAACCTATCTGATTAACAATATTATCATGTTTGCAACGCTTAGCCGTTTTACATTGGTGTTTTCCGAACTGGTTCGTGCGGGTATCCCTATTGCCGAAGCACTAGAGACGGCTATCGCAATGATCGACAACCTACCGCTCAAAGAGAAACTTTTAACCGTACGTATTACGGTTGAAAAAGGGGGCTCTCTTAACGACGGTCTCGCCGATACCGGACTTTTTGAAAATATGATTATTCAGATGGTATCCGCCGGTGAGAACAGCGGTCAGCTTGATGCCATGCTTGATAAAGTCAATGATTATTATAAGATGCGTTTTGATGCCATTATCGACGGTCTTTCTGAAGCAATTGAACCTATTATGCTCTTTATGATTGCGGGGATGGTTATTTTGCTTGCCCTTGGGATCTTCTTGCCAATGTGGGATATGGGAAATGCCGTTCAAGGCCGCCCTACAGGCTGATTTTAATCTTCTTCCTCTTTGTCGCCTTTGGCGACAAGCATGGCATATACCTCATCTTTTTTCAACATTCCCGCTTCATACAAAAACTGCGATGCTATAAAATCACTCTTCTTAATTTTGTCATATTTCGCAAAACTAAGAAAAAGCAGATCTTTTGCCCGTGTAACCGCCACGTAAAAAAGGCGCCGCTCTTCATCGAGGCTCCCTCCCCTGCTCATGAGTTTGCGGTTGGGAAAACGTCCGTCCATCAGATCAATCACATACACCTCATCATACTCTAAACCTTTTGAGGCGTGAATACTTAACAGATGCACACCTTCGCCCTGTGTCAAGTCTTGCGATCCTAAAATCATGGCATTTAAAAAACGCTCATGCTCTTTATAGGGTTTAGAGAGTTCAATCAGCACCGTCGTTTTGCGATAAATACGCTCTAACGCACTCTTTTTTTGATCTTCGTCAATTGAGCCGTTTTCAAGTTGCGCGCGCTTGGATGCCAACTGATCGACAATATGCGCATAAAATTTTGATGCCACGATTTTTTGCACCACATTTTTGGGATGAGTGAGATTTTTAAGCCCCTTATAAAGCAAATAAAACTCATGCAAATACTCCGCCCCGTCACGTGTGAGTTTTGGATGTTTAAGCACAGCATTTTTCATAAAACTTTGATCAAATCCCAACATGGCGAATCGTCCGGCAGAACCTAACTCTGCAAAATCATCAAAAAGTCCTAGCTGATGATTGAGTTTACGCTTTTCAAAAGGGTTTATGATCTCACGATCAGGTTGATAAAGCCCCTTAAAGAGCGATCCTCCCCCAAAACACTGCAAAGCGATAAACAGCTCTTTAGCCACAGCACTGCCGATACCTTTGGCATACTCAAAAAGGTGAATAAACGCCATCATGTCATTTTCATTAACGATTAACGTATAAATATCCAATGCCGCTTTGATTTCACGCGCGTCAAAAAAGCTTACACCTCCGCGCCTTCTGCAAGCAATCCCCAGCTCTCTAAGGGATGCTTCAATACCGTCCGCCGAGGCATTATTGCGAAAAATCACGGCAATCTCATCATGCGGCGTCATACTCTTTTGAATCTGATGCGCTATGGCATGATACTGATCGAACAGTTCATCATACATCAAAAGTTTTGGCGGTGGCGCAGGCTCGGTTCGTGTCACTTCAAGCGATTTAGGATAGATACGTTCGTTATACTCAATCACCTTATTGGCCAGCGAGAGAATCGGAAGCGAAGAGCGATAGTTTTTGAGTAAATTATGCACTTTTGCATCGGGATATTTGCTGCTAAAGGATCCGATAATCGTAATATCCGCACCGTTAAAAGCATAAATACTTTGGTCGTAATCACCCACGCAAAAAAGTGAAGGGGGCTTCATCGCATCTATAAGCGTACCTTGCAGGGCATTGGTGTCTTGATATTCATCCACCAAAACCTCTTTATATCCCAGCTCCATAGATTCACACAGCCTTCGCATCTGTAACAGCAGATCGTTAAAATTGACAAAACCATACTCATCTTTAAGACGCTCAAACTCTTCGACAATATCCGCGTAAATCAGTGCAAAAACTTTATGCTCGCTCTGTTTAGAAATAACCCACTGCTCAAAGTCTACATGTAACTCCGTATTTTGATAATACGAATAGAGATCATAAAGATAGTTTGCCCCATAAGGCGGCGTTTCATTATCAATATGATCAAAACTGCGCCGCTCATACACACTGCGAAACAGCGTTTTGAGTTCACGCTGCTGCTTAAGCACTACTTTTCCCTCGCGCCTTTTGAGCCAACGATAACTCACCGCATGAAAGGTTCCCGCATCAATCTTTGAGGCGATCTCTTTTCCAAAATAGACTGCAATACGTTCTATCATCTCCTGTGCTGCTTTATTGGTAAAGGTGAGTAGCAAAATCTCTTCGGCCTTAATGCCTTTAGAGAGCAAAAATGCAATACGTCCGACAATGGTCGAGGTCTTTCCCGTCCCGGCAGAGGCGATGATAAGGTTACGGCCAAAAGGTGCCGTTGCGGCGCTGTGTTGTTCGGTATTAAGGCGTGAAAGTGGCACGAGATATCTTCTTACATGTAAACATTAACGCGGATTTTACTGCCTCTTAGCTATAATCCGCGTAAATTTTTAAGCTTTACATGTAATCCAAGGCAACCTTTCATGTCCAATTATGATCCTAAAACCATTGAATCGACTTACTACAAACTCTGGGAAGAGCGCGGCTATTTTGAAATAGAGGGCAACAAAGCCATTCAAAAAGAGAACAAGCACTTCGCTATTATGCTGCCGCCTCCAAACGTAACCGGTAGCCTACACATCGGCCATGCCCTTAACCATACGCTCATCGATATTATCACGCGTTTCAAACGTATGGACGGTTACAAAACCCTCTGGCAACCCGGCACCGATCACGCCGGAATTGCGACGCAAAACGTTGTCGAAAAACAGCTGCTAGCCGAAGGTACCACCAAAGAAGCTCTTGGGCGCGAAGCCTTTTTAGAGCGTGTCTGGAAATGGAAAGCCCATAGCGGCGGCACCATCGTAGGACAGATGCGCCACCTCGGCGTATCTCCCGCATGGTCGCGCGAACGCTTTACGATGGATGAAGGGCTTAAAAGTGCCGTGCGCGAAGCCTTTGTGCACCTTTACAACGAAGGGCTCATTATTCGCGGCAACTACATGGTCAACTGGTGTACGCACGACGGTGCGCTTAGTGACATTGAGGTGGAATACGAAGAGCATCAAGGCAAGTTTTATCATATGCACTACCCTTTTGCTGATGGCAGCGGACATATTACCGTAGCTACGACCCGTCCCGAGACCTATTTTGGCGATACCGCCGTTATGGTACACCCCGAAGATGAACACTACAAAGAACTCATCGGCAAAAAGGTCAAACTGCCTTTAACGAATCGTGAAATATCTATTATTGCCGACAGCCATGTTGACATGGAGTTTGGAACCGGTATGGTAAAAGTAACCCCGGCGCACGATCCCAACGACTACGAAGTCGGCAAACGCCACGATCTGGAGTTTATTACCGTATTTGACGAACAGGGAATTCTTAACGAATATGCGGGCGAGTTTAAAGGCCTAGAGCGCCTTGAAGCACGCGATATCATTGCCAAGCGCCTTGAAGAAGAGGGCTTTATGGAAAAGATTGAAGATCATGTCCATCAGGTCGGTCACTGCTACCGCTGTAAAAACGTGGTGGAACCTTACATCTCCAAACAGTGGTTCGTGCGTAGTGAAGTAGCCAAAAAATCGATTGAAAAAACCAATAACGGCGAAGCGACCTTCTTCCCGCCACACTGGATCAACAGCTACAACAGCTGGATGAACGACCTGCGCGACTGGTGTATTTCACGTCAGCTCTGGTGGGGGCACCGTATTCCGGTCTTTTATTGTGAGGATTGCGGCCATGAGTGGGCTTCGCAAGAGGAGCATCCGCTACAATGTCCTAAATGTGCTGCTAAAAACTTTACCCAAGATCCCGACGTACTCGACACCTGGTTTAGCTCGGCACTCTGGCCGTTTTCAACACTGGGATGGGGTAATGGCGATAGCGATAAACAGCATCAAAGCGATGATCTCAAAGCGTTTTATCCCAACAGCCTGATGATTACCGGGTTTGACATTCTCTTTTTCTGGGTGGCTAGAATGATGATGATGGGCGAAACCTTTATGGGTGAATTACCGTTTAAACACATCTACCTGCACGCCCTGGTACGTGATGAAAACGGCCAAAAAATGAGCAAATCGCGCGGCAATGTTATTGACCCTCTGGATATGGTCGAAGAGTACAGCGCCGATGCACTGCGTTTTACGTTGGCGATTCTTGCCGTACAGGGGCGCGATATCCGTCTTAGCAAAGATAAACTGGAGCAGAGCCGCAACTTTACCAACAAACTCTTCAATGCCGCCAAATTTTTACAGCTCAATGCCGAACAGTTTCCCGATCTTAGCAGTTTTTGCGTTGAAACGCCGCTGGGCAAATACATGCTCTCACGCCTAAACGCCGCAACCAAAGAGGTACGCGAAGCCATTGAGAGCTACCGTTTTAACGATGCGGCCACGGTAATGTACCGCTACTTATGGAATGAATTTTGCGACTGGGGCATTGAGCTTTCAAAGGCTTCTAAAGAGTCCATTATCGAACTGGGAGCCATTTTTAAAGAGTCTATGAAACTGCTGCATCCGTTTATGCCGTTTATTACGGAGTACCTCTATCATGAACTCTCCGGCACCAGCCTTGAGAGTGGCGAATCCATTATGGTTATGGCTTATCCGCATAAAACCAAGCCACGCGAAAAAGAAGAAGCCCTTTTTGAGCGAATCAAAGATGCCATTGTTTCCATCCGCCGTGCCAAGGCGCTTGTGGATATGGCAAATCAAAAGATACAAAGCGCCTACGTAAAAGCCGAAGGCATTGACGAAACCTTAGCCAAAGCGTTTATTGAAAAACTGGCCAAAGTTGAAAACGTTGCCTTTACGCATGAAAAAATCGACAACGCCGTGAGTGACGTGGGCTTACATGTAGAGGTGTACATTCCCACCGAATCCATCGACCTTAGCCCGATCATCAACCGCCTAAGCAAACAACTTGAGAAGAGTCAAAAAGAGATTGCCAAACTTAGCGGTATGCTAAACAATGAGAAATTCGTCGCCAACGCACCGGACGATGTGATTGCAAAAAACCGCGCCGATCTTGAAGAGACGCAGAGTAAAGCACAGGCGATTAGCAATCAACTGCAGTCGTTGCAGGGGTGACAAAAGTGCTATAATTGTACATGTATAGCAGAAAGGACGGCTAATATGCACATTTCGCTAAATATTAAAAACGAGTCGCTTTCACGTAAAATTTTGGATTTTCTTTCATCTTTTAAACAAGAAGATGTACAGATTGACGCCATCATTGAAGATGAACAGCCAGAAAAAGAGTCCTTAAGTGCATTTGCAGGCCTTTGGAAAAATCGGGCTGTTGATATTGAGACACTTCGAGAATCTGCTTGGAAAAAATAGTTCTTGATACCAATATTCTAATCGAAGTGCTAAAGGGCAATGATGCTATTGTCAATAAACTCGAAACTTCAGAGTGTCATTACTGTGTTAGTTCCATCACTGCTATGGAGCTGTATTATGGCGCATTAAACAAAGCGGAATTCTACAAACTCAAAAAGTTTATCAACCTTTTTGAACTTTTTGATGTGAATCAGAATATATCATTTATCGCTACCGAACTGATTTTTGAATATTCCAAAAGCCATAATTTAACGATTCCCGACAGTCTAATTGCCGCAACAGCCATCCATCATAACATGCAGTTACATACGTTGAATGTTAAAGATTTTGTCTATATTGAGGAGCTCTCACTTTACATGTAAGCATTAGACTTCTCTATCGGTGTCATCGGCTCGCCGATAAGTGTGCTAAAGGTTTTGCTATAATATAAAAAAATTCAGGAGGCGTCATAATGTATGCGAGTTTTGAACTGACCCCTGATGAGCTCAATGCGGATTTCATTGACAAAGTCAAAGCGCTTTTTCAAGGCAAGCAGAAGTTGGCAATCAACATTACAGATTCAAAAGACGCCGATACACTTGCTATTAATTTTAATGAAGCCTGTGTAAAAGTTTCCAAAGCCAAGAGTGCATTTGATCAAGATCAAACCGCACAATCAGTCAATGAAACATTTTCAGAACTAAGAGCACATGCCCGATCACGTCAACGTTGAGATTACCTCTGTAGCCAAACTTGATCTATTGACCATCATTGAATACATTACCCAAAACGACTCACTCTCAAAAGCACTCATCTTTTTGGATGAACTTGAAAACAAAATAACCTCTCTTTCACAAATGCCCTATCGTTGCAGAAAAAGTTTCTATCATGATGATGAAAATATTCGTGATTTGATCTATAAGGGCTATACGATTGTTTTTGAAGTCAGCGGCGACACGGTCTTTGTTTTGTCGGTATTTCGGCAACAATAAGCCTAGGGGAATTTATGATTTTAGTAAATAGTAAAGGTTTAACACCTGCTCTGACACCTGCTCTCCTGCTCCCCCTTTTGGCAAACCTAGTAAAAAGTGGATATGCCATCTTAGGGGTGTAATTTTAGGTATCTTTTTATCCTTGGACTCTTGCTTAAATAATGGTAGACCCCTATTTTGGAAGTGGCTCAACTCTTCAGGAGTAGGTCAGATGGTTTTGTTACAATTTGATTAATATCCTTTATATGGAATTGCTATGAAAGTTTTTCAATCAGTAGATGCACCACTTAGAGATGAAAACATATCTTTTGATGAACGTTGGAATGGTCAAGACAAAGGTCTGATTTTGGCTTACGAAAACGGAAGAAGATGGAAACAGAAAAATGAGTTTTTAAAAGCCCATTCAGAAATAGCTGAAGAAGATGATCTTGAAGCAAAAGCATTGCGAGGTGAACTACCAAAGCTAGGTTTCTATGGAGGGTTTGACAAGCCGCTGAAAAACAAAAAACCCAAGTATGGAGTATTTCACTATCTAGCAAAATGGCAAGGTCTAAGAGGTGAAGACCTGAACATCGATACCATCGAAGATGAAGGAAAGATGTTGACTTGTACGGCAACTGGTATGTCAACAATCTTTACCGCTAATTTAGACGTCTTCAAGTGATTCAATGTCTAGCTTTATTGTAATCGATGTTGAAACCGCCAATGCCAGAATGGATTCTATCTGTCAAATAGGTATCGCTAAATATGATCATAGTGCATTGGCAGAAGAATGGGTAACACTCGTAAATCCCAACCAGCATTTTGACTACTTTAATATCCAGATTCATGGTATTACACCAGAGATGGTCAAAGATGCACCCTCTTTTGAAGAAGTATATGCAAAGCTATACACCTATCTCCATAATTCCATAAGTATTAGTCACACAAGTTTCGACAAAACCTCAATTACACTTTCTCTGGGGTGTAATTTTCTACCTCTGGGGTGTAATTTGGGGTGTAATTTTATAATCAAAAGAATCGTAAAACATTACATGTAAACCTTGGTTCTATGCGCTTCATGTGTTATGATGACAAGAATAATTCTTTGCAAAAGTGATATACATGGGCACCAAAGAACAGATCATTAATCGGTTATCGAAACTCAAGCCCCAGCTCTCACAACATTACCATGTAACAGTACTTGAACTTTTTGGCTCTATTGCACGTACAGAAGCAACCGAACAAAGTGACGTTGATCTGCTGATTGATTTTTCCATCACCCCTGATTTACTAACATTTCTGGAACTTGAAGCATTTTTGGAAAACGAACTTGGACGAAAAGTTGATCTGGTTCCAAAACGAAAGCTAAAATCAGAACTTCAAGAACAGGTATTTCGCGAAGCTATTGCAGTATGAAACGCAACTATACTCTCTATCTTAACGACATTTGCCAAAGTATCGAAAAAATCGAGCGTTTTGTTGAAGGCTATATAATTTTATTGCTCATCTCATGATTTGAAATCGTTTTATTTTCTTTTGAGTCTTTTAGACCTCTTTGAATCATCCTATCAAAAGCCAGCTCTTTTAATATTTCATCATAGGTTGTATCTTCCGGCAGTGAGTCAATGATTTTTTTTGCTTCTTGTTTGGGTGCAGTCATAATTAGCTCCACTTTTTATTATCTGATTTTTTTTGACATTCAGAAAATTATAGCACGATAGGGGTCGAGCATCAAATATTAACCACTGAAAGTTAGTGTTAGTAAGCAACAAGGAGAAGTATCAGGACTTTACTCTTTAGAGCACCACCAAAAATGAGACGAATTGCAATGAGGTTTTACATGTAGCCAACACTACATGTAAAACATCTCACCTCACCCCAACGCCGCTCTAATAGAAACCTCTATCGCTGTCGTCGGCTCGCCGATAAGCGTGCTTAAGGTTTTGCTATCATCATAAAGCGCACCTTGTGACGCGCCTACGTCCGCGTCGGCGAGTGCCATGGCAAACCCTTCGGGGAGTCCTATTTGAACCAATACGTTGGCATACGCTTCTTGCGGCATATCGTTATAAACAACGCTTTTACCGCTTACCTTGCTTATGGCCGCGGCGTACTCCTCTAGCGTGTAACCTCTGTCGCCCGCTAGTTCATAAACCTTGCCGGATTGATGCTCTTTTGTAAGTACCGCTGCCGCGGCTTTGGCGTAATCACGGCGTGAGGCCAATGCGTAGCGCCCTGTTTTGGCTGAGCCCAAAACCGCGCCATGCTCCAGTGCCGCCATAATGTTCATGGTGTAGTTTTCACTATACCACCCATTGCGAAGCAGCACATACGGCACGTTAGAGGCTTTAAGGAGCGCCTCACTCTCTTTGTGCTCTTGCGAGAGCATCAGCGGTGAGCTGTCTGCATGTAACATGCTGGTATAGGCCAAAAGCGATACCCCCTCGTTTTTACAGGCCTCGATAACGTTTTGATGCTCGCCCACACGGTTGCCGACATTGCTTGAGGAGATCAGTAAAACCTTATCGGCACCTTTGATTGCCGATGCGATCGTCTCGGGGCGGGTGTAATCCATTTCGTGCACCACAACACCCGATGCTTTTAAGTCCTCTACTTTTTGCACTGTACGTACCGCCGCTACGATCTCGCTTGATGGCATACGCTTTTGCAACTCTTCTATGACCATGCGACCCAATTGTCCTGACGCTCCTGTTACGACTATCATTTGAAATCCTTTTTTATTAAGTTGACCGATCGGTTAAGTGAAATGATAGCACAAACTTAACCGATCGGTCAAGAATAAGCAAAAAAGTCCTATATGGTATACTTCCGCCAAAAAACAAGGTAGCTTTTTGTTTAACAATTTTATCTCCAACCCTAAAAACGACGTGCTCTCAGGCCTTGTTGTTGCCGTAGCGCTCGTTCCCGAGGCGATTGCATTTTCATTTATTGCGGGGGTGAGTCCTATCGTGGGGCTTTACACGGCGTTTATTCTTGGTCTTGTGACGGCACTTCTTGGCGGCAAACCGGGAATGATCAGCGGAGCTACGGGCGCGGTGGCCATTGTGCTTGTGGGGCTGGGTATTGAAGCCACAACCCTACTTCAAACACAACAGCTTGAGGGCGAAGCGTTGGCTACGGGGGTGTTGCAGTATATCTTGCTTGCTACGCTTATGGCCGGTGTGTTGCAGATTGGCGTCGGAGTGCTTAAGCTGGGTAAATTTATCCGTCTCGTGCCCCAACCTGCTATGTATGGGTTTGTCAATGGTTTGGCCATTGTCATTGCTACGGCGCAGTTTAAATTTTTTGACGGCCAAGGTTGGGAAATCTACATGCTTGTCGGTGTTACAATGGCCATTATGTACCTGCTTCCCAAATTTTCCAAAGCGGTTCCGGCGGGTTTAGTGGCAATTGTCGCGCTAACGCTTCTGGCCTATTTTGCGCATCTCGACACCCTGCTTGTAGGGCAACTCACCGACCTCTCTCCTTTTAAAGGCCAACTGCCGAGTTTGCATATTCCCGAAGGTGTCTGGAGCCTTGAGGGGGTTAAAATGGTGCTACCTTACGCGGTTATCATCGCTCTGGTAGGGCTTATTGAGTCGCTTTTGACGCTTTCCGTTTTAGATGAGATGAGCGACACCCGCGGCTCGGGCAACCGCGAGTGTATCGCGCAGGGTGTGGGCAATATCTGCTGTGGCTCTTTTGGCGCTATGGCGGGGTGTGCCATGATTGGGCAGTCGATCATCAACTTTACCTCCGGCGGTTTAGGACGGCTTAGCTCACTGGTCGCGGCTGTGGGACTTTTGGTGTTAGTCATTTCGCTCACCGACATACTCAACATCATTCCCGTGGGCGTGTTGGTGGGGATTATGTTTATGGTGAGCATCGGCACCTTTGCGTGGAGCAGTTTTAGCCATATCAAGCATATGCCCAAAAGCGATGCGTTTGTGATGATTGTGGTGACCGTCATCACCCTTGTGGCCGATCTGGCGATTGCGGTCATTTCGGGTGTCATTATCTCCGCACTGGTCTTTGCATGGAAACACGCCAAAATTTATGCGCACAGTCGCATAGATAGTGATGGCAATAAGATTTACGAACTCGACGGCCCGCTCTTTTTTGGTTCTACCACGTCGTTTGCCGAGGTGTTTGATGTTCAAAACGATCCTCTCAAAGTCATCATCGACTTTAAAGAGGCGCGGGTGATGGACGCTTCGGGCGTAGAGGCGATTGATGCCCTTACCAAAAAGTACGAAGAAGCGGGCAAAAACCTCTCGTTGCGCCATCTTAGCAAAGACTGTAAAGCCATTTTAAAACAGGCAGGGCCGCACTGTACGTATGAAGTGGATGATCCCAATTACAAAGTGGCCTATAACTACTGATTGTTATCATAATGTAATTCGTGTTGGCTTTACATGTAATGAAAGGCTCGTATAGTTCCTTTCATGAAAACAGCGAACTTATTCACCCGTTGCCGTAAACGACTTGAGCGGCATTTTTTCCGTTTTACCTATCTTGATTACGAAGACTACACACTCGCACTCAAAATGCGCTAATGCCATGCACTGTGGTAATAGCGATTAAGATCAAGCAAACCGGCCTCGATAGGTTGCTCCTTTTCCAAACGCTTTTGAAACCACTCAAAATGCTCCCAAAATTCGGCATCGCCTCTGCTAATTCCGAAGCGTCTGAGCATCCGCTCATATTTTGGATCTTCGCCATAGTGGATCATCATTTCAAAAAACTCCGGCATCTCTTTTAAATCCACAACCATAAAGGCATTAGGGTAAGAGCCGATAAAGCCTTCATAAAAATCAAACGTATCTTTGCTCGAATCCAGCGTATTATCAGGATTCAGCAAAGAGCTGACGTTATCGTGATAGCGGTTAATGACCATGCTTATCACTTTATCGTCACCATCGGGCATCTTAATGCGCAACACAATCGTATTTACCCCAAAGTCAACAACTTGGCGAATAAAACCCGTTCCCGGTTTGGTCATCGCGCGAAAACCGTTTTCATAATCTTTTCGTGATCCGTATTGCTGTGGCAGGTGCGGTATGGTTTCGTGTGCTCGAAAATAGTTGAGCGTATCAAAAGTGATGTTAGTAGAAGGCAATAGATGCTGATCGACAATATATTCGATAAATTCGCGTTTGGGATCATCACTACGATACGCCACACCCGAACCGCGCTTCCAAAGCTGCTGTAGCGATTCTATCTCATCGTCGCCTTTAGACCATGATTTAAACATCGGCAACTGACGCTCTTTGGGCATGTAAGCGATAAAGTTGAGCTCCCCTTCATAGCGCAAAAAATCCATAAAACGGCGCACATTAGCCTGATGCGATACGTTTCCAAACACATCATATCCCGTTACAAGCGTGTAGTAAATGCGTTCAAACAGAGGATAATCAACCACCCATGCGGTGCGCGGCAGTTTGCCCAGTGCGCCTTTGTGTACCGAAGCGCTGTCGAAGTGGCGGTATATGCTTAGCATCGGCGCATCTTCGCTACGCTCGCCTTTATAGATGCCTTCATAACCGATTCCCGCAGGATAAGCTTCATCATAAAGTCGCACTTTGGTGCGAAAATAGCTTTTGTAACGCTTCAAATACTTATCGGTAAAGATTTTATAGAGTCGATAATCACTACCGTTCTCGATCGGCATGGAGAGCTTTTGAGCCTGCTCAATCAGATAACTGGGACGTTGTAACGAAAGATCATATTTAGGATCTTGAAAAAAGACCCAGAAGTGATCGTGAATCGACGCCAACGCCACCTGCCCCCGACAGACTGGACCGCGTATGAAGGTCATGACGATATAGTGCGCATTATCCAGTAAAAACTGATAGCGCACCGCGGGCGGAATCTGCGCAAAAGTCAAAAACGGATTGGCGCTACGTTTGGCACCGTAGCCGGTAGTATAAGGCTTATCCAACCACGGCGTATGAATAAACTGTGTTTTAAGGCGCTCTAATTTGGTATCGTCAAAGCGCATCACCATATGAGTTTTATGTACCAGAGTGGCGTGGATTTTTCGAAATCGGTAATAGACCCGCTCCACCTTGGGATCATCATACGGACGCACGGTGGCAATCACATCTATCGGCTCAGGCGCAGGGGTTTTGGAACGTACCAGTTCATAAAATTCGTCGCTTTTGGGCGCAAAATAGATATGCGCAAGGTAGAGGTGCTCATACAGATAGCGCGCACTCATCACGTGTTTGGCATCGGGAGCATTCAAAAAGGCTTCCCATTTTGCGATTGAAGGCGCTACCTCTTGTGAAGGCGTTTTCAGTGCTTTGTCTTGCGGGTACGTCGGCCCAAACGCTCCTTGCGCCACCCACGCTTTGAGCGTCATAAATTCCTCGGATTTAAGAGCCGGAAAACCGTACGGCATTCCGCGATGGTTTCCTTTTTCATCAAAAAACTCCGCCAATTCATCGCTGTTTTTCGGACAGCTCCATGTTTCGGTTTCGGGACGGTACTCGCCGACGGCCTCGGGATATTTTGCTTTCATCTGTAACATCTGTAGCATCACCGAGTTGTTATGGCTTTGGTTGAGATCGTTTTGAATCACGCTGTAAAAATCGCGTTTGCGCCACTGCGCTTTTGTCTGTGCATCAAAAAAGAGGCGTGTCGGCTCCACCGGCTCAAGCCGCGTATCGTATACGCCCATTTTGCTCGCACCCCGCTCAAAGCCCTCAAAACTGCTAAGCTTCAACTGGCACGGCGCGTTATAGCAGGAGTGGCACACTACACAGCGCCGATCAAGAATCGGCTTGACGTCACTCATATAATCGATGCGTTTTGGTTGTTGCGGCATCGCCACAGGCTCAAGCGGTTTGGGCGCACAACCGACAAAACCAAAACTCCATAATAGCGCCGCAAACACGACAAGAACATACTGCATCTATTATCTCCGTTTTTGGGCTCATTATAACATGACGGCGTTACATGTAACCGCTCTTTGCTATACTTATATCTACCAAAGGAACGCCTTTATGCAGATACGTGAAGTGACACTCCAAGAACTCGATAGCGCGTTTGAAGTGGTAAAAGAGCTCCGCGATACACTCGATTATAACGATTTTGAAGATCTCGTCTACGCCATGCGCCATCAAGAGTACACGATGATGGGAATCTTTGAAAAAGAGCGGCTACTCTGTTTTGCGGGATTTTCGATCCTCGTCTCACTTGCCCACGGACGCCATCTCTATCTTTTAGACCTTGTAACCGTACCGGACGAACGCTCAAAAGGTTATGGCAAAGAGATGATCGCCTACTTGGAAGATTATGCAAAAATCAGGGGATGTCGGTTTTTCCTGCTGAGTTCCGGCGAGCAGCGCAAAGATGCCCACCGCTTTTATGAACGAGAAGGCTTCAAAGGAGCCTCGAAGTTTTTCATTAAGGCCTTGTAGGCTATTTCAGTGCGCCTTCAAGCAGTTTCATCACATCGCTTCCGCCACTGCCTTTGACATACTCTAAAATGGTCGGAATAAACTTTTGTACCATCGAAGCATCTAGCCCTAATGATCCAAATGCCGATGCCACATCAGCCAAGCCGCCAAGTGAAGAGCCGCCAAGCGCTGATGCCATTGCGCCGAGTCCGCCAGTGCTCTCTTTTGAGCTTTTAGGTGCCAAAGAGAGCAGTGCGCTCATATCGGGAATCGCGCTACTGACTTTTGAAAAATCCTCTTTGCTCAAATTGCCTTTGGCATAGTTGAGCAGACTGCCTGCACCGCCGCTTGCCTGTTTTTCACTCACGCCAAACTGCTCCATCAACGTGTCTGTCAACGACGCCGCACTGGCCTGAACCGTAACGAATGCCATTAGCATTGCCACTATAAATAGTACTTTTTTCATGACTACTCCACTAAAAAATTTATGGGAGTGTAACACAGGAGTCTATCAGAACTGTCTCACGCCTTTTTACTAACACGATAAATAAAACTAAAAAGCTCCGCCACCGCTTTATAGAGGTTTTCGGGCACTTCACGATCCAGCTCTACTTTGGAAAGCATCTCCACAAGATCCTCATCTTTTTTGATAGGCAGGTTGTGCAGTTCGGCCACTTTAATAATATTTTTGGCCACATCGCCTTTGCCTTTGGCGGTAACACGCGGCGCACGATCTTTAGAGCGCTCATACTGCAAGGCTACCGCTTTGGTGGTTTTGTCACTCATGCTTTTACCTCAAATCCCATATCCAGCGGTGCCGACATCGTGTTGTAAGCCCTCTCTTCGCTTTTTTGATACTCAAAAAAACGCACCTCGCGTAGCGTCAATCCAGCCTCTATAAACGCCGCACGCAACTCGGAGACGGCATCTTTCATCGCCTCTTTAAGTGCGTTGCTTTCGCAAAAAGCGTGCAGATTCACTTGAGTATTTTCATAAAGTGCCAGCATCGCTTTTAGCGCGCCGTGCTCTTTTAAATTGAGGTTTACTTCGCAATAGAACTTTTTGTTGTTGCCTTTTTTGATAGAGACACTCCCCTCTTCGAGCTCCTCCCACATAAACGGCACATACAGCGAAGAGGAGTTATTTAGATATGAGTAGAGCTGATAATAATCGATCTGTAGCGAAAGCTTGTCAACCACACGCGCCATTTCGCTACCTTGCAGTGTCGGAGTCTGCTTGATCTCTTCGCCAAGTTGCAGTAGTGTTGCCTTCATATCATGCACAATGCGCTCGTTCATGATCTGCTGAGGCTGTAACGCTTCGGGTTTGCTAAACGCTTCAAGTCGGGGCAACATTTGTTGCATCTCTTTCGATAACAGTGGATCGGCTTTTTGGATCACGGACACAATCTGCCGGGCAACGTTTTGCGTATCATGAAGCACGGTTTTGGCCTGTTGCGAAGCAGTCTGCTCCGCTTCGGGAGCTTTGAGTACCGTAATAATCTTCTCTAACGCCTGCAACAGCGTATTGCTCTCACTGCTACGGCTTTGTAGCACACTTTGATAAAGGCTCTGAAGCTGCGGCAAAAGCGGCGTAAGGTTAAGTCGTTCAGGCGTTACATGTAACTCCACCGTATCCGGTTTTTGCGCATTTACATGTGACTTTGGATTTATCGCAACATCACTCTTTTGATAAGTTTGAGGTAGTATTTTTGCTTTGGTATCGGGTGTTAAAAGCGTCTCGAATTTTTGAAGATTTTGCACCAAGGCTTCAAGCTGTTGCGTGACCTTTGGCGTTAGCAGCACATCACTTTTTTGCAACACGTTTTGAAGCGGCTTAAGTATCTGCTCAAGCGCTTTAGCCGTCTGCTGTGGCGATTTGGATCTGGCAGGTTCCTCTACTATTTTTAGCAGATGTTCGACCTGTTTTTGCAAAGGCCGCGCCTCATGCTTGACACTAGCCTTTAGCGGTTCTAATAGCTCTAAAAGCAGTGCTTTGAGTTTGGGGGTCGCATCGGCGGGCGTTGCCAGTTTGGATTCTAAAAAGATGCCGGAATTGCGAATTTGCGCTTTAAGAGTAGCAGGTTCAACCTGCTCCATTGTTTTGACAAGTTGCGCCAATGCCGTCTCTATTTTTTGCGGCACAGGGGTCTGTTTTACTAACTGCGCCAAACGCACACTCTCTTTTGAAAAACTTCCCATCTCTTTAAAAAGCGAACTGTGTTTTAGAATATCCAGCAGTACCGTATCAGACTTTGCCGGACTTTTTGCCGCATGAAACAGTGCATCCATAATGCTTTTAAGATCACTGCTTTTGCCCAATGCTTTTAACTGTTCGGGCGTCGCCTGCTCAATCGCGCGCGCCAGCGCTTTGTTCATATGCGGCAACAGTATGGTAAGGTTCTTATCGGCGGTAATAGAGATCATGCCAATAGTATAGCAGGAATATTTTTTGCTTGTATATTAGGGTATCTCTAAAAACCCCAGACGGTCTCAGAGGTGCCCTTATACTTTGCAAAAAGGAGGCAGACCGTGAAGATCGAAAATTTTCAACTGTTTATGCAGAGCGAATACACCCACGAAGAGTCCCTGACTCAATCGTTTGCACTGGAGCTTCAGAGCGAATCGCTTGAGCGTGCCAAAGAAGAGCTTGAAGCCGCGGAGTTTGAAAAAGAGTTTCGTACTCAGATGCAACTCTCGCTACTGCAGCTTTTTTTACAAAAACTGCATTACCCCCGTATTGAACCAATTAAGATGATTCAAGAAGGTGAGCCGATTAAAGTGCGCTCACTTCACGAAAGTACGTTTACAATCAAAGAGGTCCGAAGCGAATACCAGAGCGTTTGCATGACGACACAAGGTTATATTCAGACCGAAAACCAATGTATCGCCGTGAATATGAATGTCAATATGTCGCACACCTTTGTAAGCGAACATCAAATTCAAACCCACGGATTTATCGACCCGCTGGTTATCAACTTTGATAGAGAACTGCCTGAACTTGACGATATGAGTTTTAGTTTTGATATCGACAACGACGGCGAGTGCGATCAGATTTCATGTTTAAAAGAGGGCAACGGCTTTTTGGCGCTTGATAAAAACGACAACGGCGTTATCGACAACGGCTCGGAGCTTTTTGGCACGGAGCTTGGCAACGGCTTTGCCGAACTTGCGCAATACGACAGCGACAACAACCTCTGGATTGATGAAAACGACCCGATATTGGACAAACTCCGTATCTGGATCAATGAAGGGGACGAAAGCAGACTCGTAGGCCTTGGCGAAGTCGGTATCGGCGCCATCTACCTTGGACAAACAGCTACCGATTTTTACTACAAAAACGAAGAGCAGACACTCGGAAGATTGCGTAGTAGCGGAATATTCTTATACGAAAACGGTACGACAGGCACTATTGCTCAGGTTGATTTTGCCCAACAAGAGCAGAGTCATTTAAGTAATTTATTACGTGATAGTAGCGTGTAAAAAGGCTTACATGTAAAGCAATGAAGCTTTACATGTAACGCTCACATTAGTGTTTTTGAGCGTTTTTAAACTTCAAATACTCCTGATATTCGCTATCAGAAATAATATGTCCATTTTTATCATCGATATTATCAGAGATTGATTTTGTCGAATCATTGGCATTGTCGGCAATGCTGTCGGTAGAGTCGCGCAAGTCGTTAGATACGGTCTTGGTCGAGTCGTTGGCATTGTCCGCTACGCTGTCGGTAGAATCACGAAGATCATTCGAGATCGTCTTGGTTGAATCATTCGCATTGTCGGCTACACTGTCGGTTGAATCGCGAAGATCATTCGAGATTGTCTTAGTGGAATCGTTCATATTGTCAGAGACGTTATCGGTGGAATCGCGAAGATCATTTGAGATCGTCTTAGTCGAATCACTCATGTCATCAGCAACCCTGTCAGTCGAATCACGAAGGTCATTTGAAACCGTACGCGTTGAGTCGCGCAAGTCGTTTGATACGGTTTTGGTTGAGTCGGTAATATTGTCAGAGACGTTATCGGTCGAATCACGTAAGTCATTAGAAACGGTACGAGTAGAGTCACGAAGGTCATTCGAGACGGTTTTGGTTGACTCGCGTGCATCATCAGAGACTTCTACGATACTGTCTTTGAAATCTTTAGACGCGATCGTCGTGGAGTCTTTCAAATCACGTGTCGTATTGGTCGCCGTATCTTTGGTGTCTTCCGCCAGTTCAATAGTCGAGTCGCGAACGTCACGGCTAAGACTGGTTGTTGTATTTTCACCACTTTGTACCGTGGCAATTTCACTGGTTTTCATGTCATCCGAAACTTTGATGGCCGTTTCACGGGCATCATCACTCACATTGGTGACGGTACGCTCGGCACTTTTCCCCAGCTCGACACCGCCGTCTTTCATTGAGTCTGCGGTATCACGTGCGTCATGACTCATGGTAGTCATGGTATCTTTCATATCTGAGAACATGTCGCCAAAACTGAAGTCTCCGGCGTACGCAGAGCCACTTAACGCAGCTGCGGCTACTGCGCTCACCACCATTTTTTTAAATTTCATTCGTACTCCTCATAAAGGTAAGATACGACAACTATAACTTTTAGAATCTAAAATACATATTAAGTTTTATTATACTCAATACTATGTAAAAAATAAGAATTTATGATACATTTTTTTGCGTCACACCTTTGTGATATTTTGAGACATGTTTTATTACGCTTTGAAACACTCCACTGAATTTCTCTATTATATATTAGTAATTATGATACTTTTGAGAGTTGACGAAGTAGAATCTTTGCAATAGATGTGTTAATTTTTTTAAAAAATATACATGTAAAAAAAATGTTTTGGAGTTTTACACTATGGGTAAATTCGTAACACTAATACTCTTCTTTGCACTTTCACTTATGGCCGATCCCTATACCAAAGAGAACCGAATTATGGATATGCAGACAATGGCTCAAGCCATGGGCAAAATACAGACCGGCTTTTTTTACAATAATAACGATCTGGTTCAAGAGGGAGCGGGCATACTCTCAGATACCATCCGCCGTGTGGAACCGCCGCTTGAAGAGATCGAAGAGAAAGATGCCGTTACACGCTATTTTAACCGCAAAGTAGAGATGAGCAACAAAATCGTCCGCAAAATTCGCAACAAAGCGCGTATTATCATGGAACGCTTTGGAGAAGGTGATACCTTTCAGGCACTTCAAGCCTACTCAAAGATCACCGAAAGTTGTATGAATTGCCACACCGAACTGCGTAGCTGGTAAAAACGATGCGCAAAGCTCTACTTCTTAGTTGCGTTCTCATTGCTAATGTTTGGGCATTTGAACTCTCCGTGACCGGTACCGTCGTATCTAACAACCAAAAGATGATCGGTGCACGTTATATGGGCTATGTCAAACACATCTTTTTTGAAATCGGCGATCAGGTTAAACGCGAAGATACGCTTTTTGAGCTGGAATCGGCCGAATTTGATATTTTGAAAAATCAGGCCGATCTGGCGCTGGAGCAGGCAAAAATCATGGTGGATATGTACCGAAGCCGTATGAGCGAAATTCGCCGTGAAAAAGTGATCCTTAAAAAGATGGATCCCGATAATACGATGGAGCTTGAAAACCTTGAGCTCACCGCCGATAACCTCTCTGCGGCACTTGCATCGGCGCAAAGCCTGCTTGAAAACGCGACCGAAAAAGTTAAGCAGGTGGCGACCATTTCAGACTATCTTGAGGTCAAAGCGCCCAACGACGGCATTATCGTTGAAAAACGCATTCGTGTCGGCGATCTGATCGCTCCAGGGATGTTGGCGATGATTTTGGTAGACTTGAATCACCTTGAAGTGCAGGCCGAAGTAGCCGAATCGGATATGCGCTATATCGATAAAGGCTTGAGCGTTGATGTCGAGATTCCTTCACTGGAAGTCAAGACTATCGGTATTGTCAAATCGGTGGTACCCAGCGCCAATCCGATGGCGCACACCTTTAAAGTGATCGTAGCGTTTGATCACAGCAAATACAAAATCTATCCGGGTATGTATGCCAAGGTTAAAATGGAGATCAAACCGCGTTCGCGCGACACGCACCGCGCACGCTATTAGGCTTACATGTAAAGCTTTAATCCACTACATGTAGAGGATCCATCTTCTCCAACTGCTCTTCATCAACATGATCTACGCCCACTCCTTCACAAGCCGCATTGTCAATAAACGTTTCAGGGCAGATCGCTTTGGTGCTGTCCATCAGTACGGGCACAAAAAAGAGCGCTACAAGTGTGGCTGCCATGGAACCAAAGATTAGTGCAATCCCCAGACCGCCGAAAATGGGGTCGGTTGCCAGTAGTGCAGAGCCCAAAATAATGGCCACCGTGGTCATCAAAATCGGTTTGGCACGGGTGGAGGTGGCAATGGCGATGGCGTGTTTTTTCTCGACACCCGTGGCGATAAGCGCACGACTAAAGTCGATGAGTAGCAGTGAACTGCGCGCACTGATACCCATTAGCGAAATAAAGCCGATGAGCGAGGTGGCCGTTAAAAAGAAGTTGACGCCGCTAAGCACCAGTGCAATCTGATCCGTCACCCAGTGCCCGACAATCACACCGATAATAGAGAGAAAACTTCCCGCAAGTACAATGCCGCTGAGTGCAAAAGATTTGTAATAGACCACCATCAGCAAAAACATCAACACCAATGCGGCAATAAAGGCACCGCCAAGATCACGAAAGGTATCGAGCGTAACTTTCATCTCGCCATCAAACTGCAATAGTAGCTTTTCGCCCGTAGCTTTATGCGTGAGGTGCAGATCAAACATAAAGGTGGACATCCCAGGCTCCTTTTCGATTGTGAACTCTTTGCTAAGTGTTGAAAGCAGCATATCACGCGCATCGAGTAGCGGATAGACCTGCGAGACAAGGTCGCACTCGGCGGTTACGGTCGTCATATTTTTGAGGTTTTTTCTAAAAATCGAGGGCGGCGAAGGCATCTCAACAATCTCCACCATCTCTTTAAGCGGAATCATCATCCCTTGCGGGTTCATCAGTTTGAGTGCCGAAAGCTTCCAAATTAGCCCCTCTTTAGAATTGGGCGAAATCACGCGAGAGGGGCTATCGAGCCGTACGAAAATTGGAATTTGATCTTGCTGATCGCGCGAATTTTTATTGGCCACGGCGATCCCTTTGAAGGCCATATATAAAATATCGTTTACCTGCTTCACGCTTAAGCCGCTTCGGATAATTTTCTCTTTATCGGGTACGATCTCATAGCGCAGATAAAAATCGTCTTGCATGATATCCACATCAACAAGCCCTTCGGTCTGCTCCATCACTTTGGCGACCTTTTCGGCGGTATAGCGCATGAGTCCGTGGTTCTCGCCAAAAACGTTGATAACCATCGTAGCCAGCGTGGGCGGACCCGAAGGCATCTCAATAAATTTAATAGAGGTCTCCGGCACCATCCAGCCGCATACTTTTTGAATCTCGGGACGGATACGGTGCACCATCATGTACGACGCCTCTTCGCGGTGGTGCTTGTCACTCAGGTTTACGACAATCTCAGCCTGATTTTGCATCTGTTTGAGCGCACTGCCTTTAACCAAGCCTGCATAATCGAGTGGCGCTCCCTGCCCAAGGAATATCTCCATATCCGTAACGCCCTGCTCTTTTTTGAGCTGATTCACCACGCACAGCGCAATCTCTTTGGTTTGGGCAATAGAGCTATCGGTGGCGGTATCGACATAAATGCTAAAGGTATTGGCACTTTTGCCGGGGAGCATCTTGGCGAGCACCAGTTTGGTGGGCAGTAGCATTATCGAACCCATCAGTGAAGCCAGCACAATCAAAATGACCATACGCTTTCGCTTTTTGGATTGCAAAATTTTATATAAAAAGGATTCCAACATGGCTAGTGGTGGCCTCCTTTATTCGGATGTTTAATCATCTTTTTGGCCAAAAACGGCGTAAAAACATACGCCACGAACAGCGATACTGCCAGCGCGATAGGCACATTAAGCGGAATCGGTTTCATAAACTGCCCCATCATGCCGCCCACAAACGCCATAGGTACCATCGTGAGGATAATCGCGATGGTAGCGATATTGGTCGAGGGGCCGATCTCGTCCGTAGCTTCGCAGATGAGCAGGTCAAAATCTTGCCCCCGCGTCTCTTTAAGATGCAGTCTGCGGTGAATATTCTCGATGACGATAATGGCATCATCCACTATGAGGCCAATCGAAAGTAAAAACGCAAAGAGCGTAATACGGTTGATCGTCTGATCGGTGAGCCACGCAATAAAGAGTGTAGAGGCCAGAATCATCGGTACCGCAATAGAGACCACCAGCGATTCGCGCCACCCTAAGAACGGCACTAAAATCAGCGAGATAATCCCGATGGTAATTACCAAGTGAAAGACCAGTTCATTGACCGCTTCATTGGCGCGATCACCATAATTTCGAGTGACAATAAAGCCGACATTGTGACTATCGAGCATCGCTTTATACTCATCTAGCATTTCGATAACTTCATGCGAGATGGTTACCGCATTGGTGCCTTTGAGTTTGGAGACGGTAAGGGTAATCTGATTGTGCTCTTTGGGATGAAACGTCTTTTGCGGCGTATGATGCGCATCGTCTTTTACATGTAAAGCCTCTTCGTGCGCCATGGCTTCGAGTTGCTGCTTCGCCTCTTGGGGTGTTTTTGCCCTCAAACCGTCACGATGTGCAATCAGCGCTTCTTGAAAATTCTGCACGTCATGACCGTACTCGATGGTAGCGATATTGCGCAGGTAGATGGGCGAGCCCATATATTGCGCCACGATCAGGCTTTTGAGATCATCCACCGTCTCAATCGCGTTTTTAACGCCAAAGACAATGATTTTATTGCCATCGGTTGGGGTGTCGATATCGGGCGCGTTGTTGGAAATGGCCTGAATCGATTGCGCTACCTGCCCCATCGAGATATGATAGCCTGAAAGCTTATCAAGATCGACCAACACATTAAACTGCGGGCGTTTTTCGCCTTTGAGCGTGGTTTTGGATACGTTGTCAATGCCGTTGATACGCTGCTGAATTTCACGGATGGTTTGGTAAAGCCCCACCGAATCCATCTCTTGACAGATTTTAGGATAAAACGCCACGGTGACTACCGGAATGTCGATATCGATATCAAAGGGTTTGACCAGCGGCGGAAGCGTACCTTTGGGAAGCGAGTCCATATTTTGCATGACTTTGTCATAGAGCTTTAGGTTGGAGTCTTCGCGGTTTTCGCCGATAAAATACTGCACATTCACCATGCCGACATTGTTCATCGCCATCGAGTAAATATGCTCTACGCCTTTAATTTCACGCAGACGGCGTTCTAGCGGTTTGATAACGACATTGTTGATTTCGCGCGGTGTACTGCCGGGGATTACCACAATAATCGAACCGCCGCTCACTTCGATTTGGGGATCCTCTTCGCGCGGCATCACCTGCAATGCGATATACCCCAATGCCAAAATGGTGACAATCAAGATCATGGTCAACGGGCTATTAAGAAAGACTTTAGCAAGATAACCGGCAATATTCTTGCTTTTGTAGTCAATATGCACTAATGGGACTCCTTGTCCTTACATGTAACGACGATTTTGGCAACACCCTTATAATAGTTCATTATATCACGTTAAGTGAAAAATTGTAGCAAATCTCTTCTATTTTTATAAGAAAATCTACTATTTGTATCGTTTTGATATATAATAAAAAGTTTTTTACGTTACTATCGTTTTTAAAGGAGTGTCGAATGAAAAAATTTGTTTTGACCGGTATGCTAAGCGTATTGCTAGCAACTGCATCTTTGGCGGAAGTTAAAAAAGAGTTTTATCCCAAAGGGCAGCTCAAATATGAGCGCCAATACCAAAACGGCAAGCTTCACGGTGTGAGTAGAGGCTACTATCTCTCCGGTAAGCTCAAGGTCACGTCGCGCTTTATCAACGGCAAACTGTTCGGCGACACTTACGGCTATTACGAAAACGGTCAGCTCAAAGTGGTTATGCCTTTTAGCAACGGCAAAATCGACGGCGTGCAAAAAGAGTTTTACGATAACGGCAACACCATGAGCGTACAGCGTTATGTGATGGACAAACCCACCGGCACCAAGCGCGTCTATTATAAAAACGGCAATCTCAAAGCGCGCATTAACTTTAACGACAACGGCGTCATGAACGGCACTGCCAAAGAGTATGACCGCTACGGCAACCTAAAATATACGGTAACGGTCGAAGAGGGCCGAGGCGTTAAAGGGTGGATATACGACCGCCAAGGTGAGCGTAAGCGCATGAGTGATGCCGATTTTCAAAATCTGGGGTTGAACTAATTTACATGTAAAGGATCACTATCCGATACGACTCTGTTGCGTCCGCTCTTTTTTGCCCTATACAAATTGCGGTCCACACGCTCAAAAAGCTCTTGAATCGACTCTTTTTCACGACGTATAGCCACACCCAAAGAGCAGGTGATTTGCTCACCTTGAATATGCTGTGTCGTCTCCACAGAATAGCGGATACGCTCAGCCACTTCATGCGCTTTTTCAAGCGATGATTTGGGGAGCACCACTACAAATTCTTCACCGCCCCAGCGTGCACAGATATCGCTAGAACGTGTCATCTCTACAAAACATTTGGCAAAGTTTTTGAGTACGTCGTCACCGATTTGATGTCCAAAACGGTCATTGATCTGCTTAAAAAAGTCGATATCGGCCAAAATAATTGATAACGGTTCGTTGCGTATAGCGGCCTGATTAAAGAGACGATTAAACTCCTTGTCAAAAAAACGACGGTTGTTGAGTTGCGTTAAAGGGTCAATTTTGGAGAGTTCATCAGCCGTGATATCATGCCGAAATGCCATAAATCCAATGATTTCATTGCGATCATTATATTCAGGCACTATTCGCATAGAAACCAAAAAGGTGCTGCCGTCTTTTTTGATATTGGGTAGCTCCCCGTGCCACTCTTTGCCTGCGGTTATGGCAATCCACATCTCTTTATAGATTTTCTCATCCACATCGGGGTGACGCAACAAGGCATGGGTTGCTCCCAAAAGCTCCTCTTTGCTATAGCCGCTGAGTTTACAAAAGGCATCGGTGGTTTCGATGATAATACCTGAGAGATTGGTACGTGAATAGAGTACGTGATCTTCAATAATGCGACTGCGTAATTCGAGCTCTTTTTCGTGCTCACAGATTTTGTCGGAATAAACGGAGAGAACATAATAAAGATTAAAATCAAGCGCCATAATCACCATAGGCAACTCTTGCATGAGTGTTTTTGAGCATCTGCTTTCAAACTTTCGGATAATGACGTTTTTAAATGCCGTGCAGTTATAAAAGACATCCTCGACTTTGAGTCCAAGATCATAAAAACGATCCACGACAGCACGCATGACAGGGCAGTCTCCGGGCCGGTTTTGGTGATACAAGATGGTAAAAAAATACTCAAGAACTTTTTCGGCAATTTCGGTTTTAAATGTCGCTTTATCAAAGCCGATAATGTCACGTATGTCATCTATGACCATACAGCTACTCCACTCTTCGACAATGGCTTCTTTTTCATGCTCAAAGAACTCGACCGTTTCAGGTGAGAACGTAATCGTATCCACCACTTTTTGCGAGTGTGGTAGCCGTATTTCAATCATTACAATGTACCGCTTTTTAATCCCAATGTGGTGATGTCGGCACCACTCATCTTGGCGCGAGTGCCCTTTTCGTCATATTTCCATCCAAAGAGTACGATTCCGTTTTTAAACGTCACGGCGTGCTTGAGCATACCGTTTTTGTAGTACTCTTTTGCCGTACCTTCCATGTTGCCGTGATCGTTAAAATTGATGCGCGCTTTCATATTTCCATCGACAAAATAGACGCGTTTGCTACCCACGGGCTTGTCCATATCAAAATGTTGCGCCTTCCATAACTGCCCGTTGGAAAAATACTCTTTTTGCAATCCATTGACTTTACCGTTTTTAAATGGAATCTCCGCTTTAAGGCGGGTGTTGCGGTAGTACCCGAATGTGGTTCCCCACAGCACACCTTCATAATAGTTTGCCGAGAGCTTCAGCTCTCCACTGGGATAGTAACTGTTGCTCACCCCGTGCAGCTTGCCGTTACGATACTGGGCAACGTGCTTGATGTTGCCATCTTCGTAATAGACTTTACGCACTTCGGCATGTATCAGTGTGACCAAAAACGTGAATACCAATAATGTATATTTCATGTTAAATCCTTTAGTATCAATAGTAACAAAATAAAAATTTATTATACATTAGTAACACAATCTTGATATGATTGTATGATACACTTTTGGTTATGAACTCTTTACATCAAACGATTTTACTGGTCGAAGACGACACTACCATTTTAGAGAATCTCACGTATTACCTAGAGCTACAGTCATACCATGTTATCAGTGCACAAGATGGGCTTGAGGCGTATGAGCTTTTGAAACGCGAAAAGCCCAATTTTATTATTACCGATATTGAGATGCAGGGTATGAACGGGCTTGATTTTATTGAAAAAATTCGTGCAGAAAACCTCAAAACACCGGTGATTATTATCAGTTCGTACACTGAAAACAGCAAACTGTTACGCGCCTTAAAACTGCAATTGATCGACTACATTGTAAAACCGCTGAGTAGTGACAAAATTAAAGAGGCACTTAATAAAGTGCGTCAATTACACATTGCGAAACACAGTGATGCTAAAGATGTATTAAAATTTGGTAACGGCTATCACTATGATTTTCATTCCAAACAGCTTTTTGCAGATCAAAAGCTCATCAAACTATCCCATATTCAGGCCGAATTGCTCTATCTGTTTATGAGCAACCGCCATAACGTTTTGGATGCAAAAGACATTTGTAACTACCTCTATAACGATCACACGGTTGAATATGAGCCTTCAAAACTGCGCAACCACATATCACGACTGCGCAAGCTTCTACCGGAGCACGCTATCACCAATGTTTACTCAAACGGATACATGCTCACTATCCAGCAAGACCCCTCGAAACACCATCACGAACCGTAGCCCGCTTTTACCTTTTTGCACCAAAAGCGTGCCGTGCATTCGCTCTTCGACGATTAATTTGCACAAATACAATCCAATGCCCGTTCCGTCACTCTTTTTATGCGAATAAAATTGATCAAATATTTTTTCGATATCCGCTTCACCCACTCCACCGGCATTATCTTCTACGCTTACATACAGATCATTATCTTTACATGTAAGCTCTATATCGATTTTCGGATGGGAAATGTTGCGCTCTTGAAACATATCCCTGGCATTGGCAAAAAGGTTTAAAAAAACCTGCGCAAGCTCATTGGGATAACTCCACAGTAGCACCTCATCACTGATATGCTGCACTACATCTATACCCTGACGCTTAAAATCCAAATCCATCAACTCAAGAGCCTCATGCAGGGCTCCGTTAATAGAGACCTCTTGAGGTTCATCATCATGACGATAAAAACGTTTGAAACTTTTTACCAATTGCGACATATACTCCAGCTGTGTTGTAATTTTTGCCAAAACGCCTGCAAGCTCATTTTCGCTTGGTAATTTGCGATGTTCTATTTGTGCCTCTAACTTCATCACATGCGATGCAATTTTTGAAAGTGGCGTACGCCACTGATGTTCAAGATGCGAAAGTGACTCGCCGATAGTCACAAAACGCGATTGACGGTAAATCAGATTTTTGTGCTCAATGAGTTGAATCTCATGCGCCGTCTTTTGCTCGATAATATGTTTTAAGTGGTGCAAAATAATAACTCCAAAAACCGTAACTTCAATTAAGCCGGCCACACCGATCAACGCACCCGAATAGAAATTTTCTGCCATACCTCTGTGTGTCATAATATAGTCAACACCAAAGCCAATGTAAGCTGACCAGCCAAACAGTACATAACCTGAATAACGTATTTTATGTATAAATGCATACACTATTAGAGATCCAATGACCAATAGCGCTATCAGCATCAGATAGTGATTACGAAGATGATATAACCAATCAAAATGCAGAGGTTCTGCTAAAAATATTCCACTTGATACAATAATATAACCTTGAAGAAAATAGCCAATTTTTGGAAAGTGTTTAGGAATTTGGAGTTCAGTAAGCTTTTCTCCTCAAATCTAATCAAATCCCCTTTAAAGCCCTATATTTAGGGCTTTTATATGATACACTAGCCTTAAGAAAAATTCAAGTTTATGCAAATTTCGGCAAATTTCACGGACTAGCACGGACTAAACAAGGACTAGAAATGAGAACCTTACAAGCAAAAATCCCAACAAAAGAAGAAGGTGTTTTCTATAAACAAATCATCAATGATGACAATAAAGAAGTTGATAAAGTCTATGTCATTCGTTATAGAGAATTTGGAAGAGACAAATTAAAAACTATTGGAAAGTACTCTCAGGGAATCCGTTTAGCTCAATGTAAAAAAATCCGAAATGAAACTTTAATCCGCTTAGCTCATGGAGAGAATCTTCCAAAAATCACTCAAGCCAAACAGACTATCGGTTTTGGAGAACTAGCAGAAGCCTATTGGAAAAGCAAACAAGCAAGCAGATCATATGCTGGTGAGAAAGAACGCTATGACGCCAATCTATCTCATTTAGATAAACTTCAAGCTGTTCAAATAACACGTGAATATGTCGAAGAGCTTCAACAGCAGTTTGCAGGAAAGTTTGCAGCTGCTACCGTTAATAATCTCATTATGCGTATTGGATCAATATTCAAATATGCAATTGATATTGGATTGTATAAAGGAAACAATCCCTGCTCTGCCATTAAACGTTTGAAAGTCAGTAATGAGCGTGAACGCTATTTAAATGCCTTGGAAGTTCAGGAGTTAAAAGAAGCTCTAGCAGATGATTTTGAATTATCCCTCTTTGTTGAAATCGCACTTACTACTGGAGCTAGACTAGGCACAATTATGGGTATCAAACGCGGGGATATTGATTTTGAAGCTGGGATTATTAATTTGACCAATTTCAAAACAACAGCTAAATATACTGGTTTCATCACCCCTACTCTCAGATTGATGCTTGAAAAACAGGTCAAAGGAAAAAAAAGTAAAGATTTACTACTGAATATTCCACGAACAACTGTCAGTTACAAGCTTAGAAAAATTATGCATGAGCTTTTCAATGATGAGGATACTTTGGATAAAGATAAAGCGGTAATTCACACATTACGCCATACTTTTGCCTCGCATCTCGCTATTAATGGAACACCAATTTATACCATTCAAAGGCTCATGAATCATAAGACTATTGAAATGACGATGCGTTATGCGAAACTAGCCCCTGATAGTGGTAGAAATTTTGTGAATGGGTTGTATCAATAAATTTTTCCTTTTAAAACCATTATCTTATTTAACAATTTTCCTATACAAATCTCTTTTTAATTTGTATAATAATTCTCTTTTTTTATCCATATATTCATATTCATAGAAGACTATTTTTTTTACATCAGCTATAGCACCCCAAAATGTCAAGACAACTTCCCGAAAAG
>JBNKLA010000101.1:0-2589 GCA_050292115.1 Sulfurimonadaceae bacterium
ATCTAAAAGTGCCTGTTTTAGGGCTTTATGAAAGATTAAAGAGTTGTCAAGATATCAATGATTTGCATGTGCCAACCACTATTAAATGGCTTTTTTGAGCTTTTTTTCTTTGGAATTTAGGTGCGAAAGTTCAGTATATAAAAGTTACACTCGTTCAAACACCCCATACCCAAACGACCCCAACCCCTTATCCCACTCATCTAAAAGACGCGTCGCAAACGGTTTAACATCGGGATGCGCTTTCACGTATTTTATCATCGAATCCGCCGCTTTTGTTACCGCTTTGGCGCACGCATCGATAATCGTTTCCATTTCAGCAAGCGAGAGTTTGCAGGTCTGTTTCCCAAACCCAAGATAGGTTTTTTTCTTCCACCACAGTTTCCCGCCGCTTAAACTGAGTGCAGGGAGATCTTGAGGGAGATAAACCGTTGTGCAGACAACATCGTAAATGGGGCTAAGTGCGGCATCGGTGTAGTCATGGTCGTATAAAATAGCGTAGTTTTTTAGGTGGGCATCGCCGTTGCGTAGCATGTGGTTGAGAATAAGAGCTTTAAAAAAAGCACGTAGTGTATCACGGCGTTTTTGGGGTGCGGTGTTGGCTTTGAGCGTTTTAGCCAGCTCTTCGTAACTGGCGTAGTATTTGTCATTTGTTCCTTTGCCCAGTAGTACGCACCCATCTTCAAAGCCTAGGTAACTACCATCGGGTTTGAGATCGAAGCGCTTCATGATAAACATAGAGCGGTTGTCAGAGAGGGTATATTGCGGCACCGGCAAACCGGAAAAGCGGACGGCTTCCATGCAAAAAAACTCATTAAAAGCGAGTTCGGGGTACTCATCGCCCCAAGATTTTACAATATACTCTTCGGTCTTCAGCGCGCTTTTGTTTTTGAGGTCGATCAGTATCTTTGGCTGTACACCGGAAATACCGGAGTGGATTGCGTAGCGCTGCATTAGTGCTTCGAACAGCTCATGCGTATCACGATGCAAAATATCATCAAGGCTCATAGACTCTTCGCTACCGTCGGGTAAACCGTACTTCACGCGGCCAATTACATAAGGGCCTATAAGCTCTAGTAGGCCAAGCTCATCCATTATGCGGAGCTTTGCAAAGCGTTCGGTAATCGTGGCTTTTAGCGCACCTTCGGGGAGATTCATCTGAAAAATAGGATGTAGCTCTTTTGATACCCAGCTCTCCGTGCGCGGCGGCATGGTCACGGAGATAGGAAATTTCGCATCCGAAGCATAAGAAAAGATATATTTATCTCCCTCTTTGGCGAGAACTCCCACTTTGTCGGTATGGGTGTAGATCTCAATACGTCTGTCCACTTTGCAACTCCTCTAATGTCAGTGGGCGACCTTGGTCTCGGACGGCAATCTCCAGCCCATAAAGCGCCAACACCTCTGTAACTTTGTTTATGCCAACCTCTTCAATAAATCCGCTTTCAATGCGTCGGTAGGTGTTAAGGCTAATGCCGGCGTATTTGGCGGCTTCACTTTGAGTCCATCCCTTTTCTTTGCGTTGCTTTATAACGACTTCGCTCAGTTTTATCAAGCTCATTTGCGTCCAAATTATCAATATATTGATAATTTTAGCATATATACTAATATAAAACCAATATATTGATAATTATCTTCAAGCTTGTTACCGTGAAGCAATTTTATACTTTGTCAAAATAGCATCCCTTTTTGTCAGTTTTGCGTCTGGTGCTTTTCACCGTATAACAGTATCATTTTCCCTTACATGTAAGGAGCGTCTCATACCCATGAGCTGGATAAATGAAGTAAAAACGCACTATAAAACCGAGATCGAAGCACTCAAGGCAAAAAACAAAAGTGTAAGCGACATTCGAGACAGTAGCGGCAATCAGTATGTGGATATCGTCTTTGAAGGAGGCGGTATGCTGGGGATTGCTCTGGTGGGCTATACCTATGTCTTAGAAGAGATCGGCATTCGCTTTAGGGGTGTGGGAGGTACATCTGCCGGAGCGATCAATGCGGCTTTTTTGGCGGGGCTTGATAAACCCAATGTCAAAAAGTCAACGCAAATGCTTGAGATTTTGGATGACATCGACTTTTTTGACTTTGTTGACGGTAGCAACACGATACGAAAGGGTATTACGCACTTTTTAAAAAAGAGGTCGCAGCGCTCATGGTGGAAGAGCCTCTATTACGGCGCGCAACTGCTCAAAGCGCTTTTTTTGCACCGTGGGCTAAATCCGGGCAATACGTTTGAGAATTGGGTAGATGAACACTTAGCGCATAAACAGGTTAAAGACTTTCAAAATTTGTTTGATCACACTATTGGGCTTATCAACCAAAATAATGATATGCTTTATCTCAAAGAGAAAGACGGAAAAGAGACCGCCAAATTCAGGCTTGCTGTTGTTGCCACCGACGTGACTACCGAAACCAAAACCGACCTACCGCGCATGGCAAGCCTCTATTGGCACAATGAACAAGAGGTAAATATTGCCGAGATTATACGGGCATCCATGTCGATTCCTCTCTTTTTTTATCCCAAGATCGCTAAAAATATCCCTCTAAACCGTAATGCGGAGTGGAAGGATTGGGCCGGTATCGATGTGAAAA
>JBNKLA010000102.1:0-52199 GCA_050292115.1 Sulfurimonadaceae bacterium
ACAGCAAAAGCAAACAACCT
The DNA here is from genome assembly GCA_050292115.1 of Sulfurimonadaceae bacterium. GTDB lineage: Bacteria > Campylobacterota > Campylobacteria > Campylobacterales > Sulfurimonadaceae > JAFGUB01. The sequence goes on from JBNKLA010000102.1 coordinate 21, forward strand.
TGACCCGTTTGCCTATCTAAGCCATCTTCTTACAGAACTTCCAATCTATCAGGTTGAAAGCAGGGATATTGACCCTCTGCTGCCTTGGAATGTGCAGTTAGCCAAATCTTGACCTTTTTTCCAGATGGGGTTTACTTGGGGGTTACCATTTTTATATAATTCAATATAAAATTTTAAAATATAAAGAAGCTAAACATATGACTACATGTACAATATAAATGCACTACATAGGCTCCAAAGAGAAACTCCTTCCGTTTTTACACCGCCATATCGAAGCCGAGGTGAAAGCCTTACATGTAAGCCGCTTTTGCGATCTGTTTGCCGGAACGGGGACGGTTGGTAATTACTTTAAAAATCATGCAAGTAGCGTCATAAGCAATGATGCGGAATATTATAGCTACGTGATCAACCGCGCTTATCTCACCACTACTACGCTCGAAGGGTATGAAGCACAACTCCAAGCACTGGAACATCTTGAGCCGCAACACGGTTTTATTGCCACGCACTACGCCATAAAACGTTACTATTTCAGCCGTGAAAATGCCATGAAGATCGATGCCATACGCACACAAATCCAGCAATGGTTTGAAAACGGCACGATTGATGAAGAGCGCTTTATGTTGCTGCTTGCCACCCTGCTCATCAGTGTTACCTACATTGCAAATACGGCATCGGTTTTTAGCGCCTATCTTAAAACACTCAAAAAGACGGCTCGCACTATGTTGTGTCTTATCCCTTTACATGTAACGCTTTCAAATCAAAAGCATCACGTCTATTGCGACGATGCCAATACGCTTATTAAAAGTGTGCAAGGTGATATTCTCTATCTTGACCCCCCCTACTCTCTGCGCCAGTACGGCGCAAACTATCACCTGCTTAATACCATCGCGCACTATACTCCTTTTGAGCCCAAAGGTAAAACGGGGCTTCCTGAATACTACAGCTCGCCCTACAGCCGCCAAAAAGATGCAGCATATGCGCTTGAGAACCTTCTTTCACACGCCAATTTTAAACATATTTTTTTGAGCTATTCGAGTGAAGGCATTATCTCAAACGACGCAATTACGCAGATCATGGAGCCACTTGGCGTTTATAAACAAGCATCGATTGATCACAAACGCTTTAATGCTAAAAATCCACGTCATCACTCCCATAAAACCATCGAGTATCTGCATATCCTTACCAAAAAATAGTATTTGCCTTGCATTAATAGAGCATTAAAAATACATTTCATACAAACCGTTACACTGCCTCATCCAAATAATGTAAGGAACCAAACCATGAAATTTACTACCATTATCGCCGCACTTGCTGCGCTGTTTCTCTTGAGTGGATGTGTCACGAAATCGACTCATGAGGCTACGCTTTCTGAGCTTCAATCCACTCAAAGTACGCTTGAGACAACCAAAGCGGAGCTTCTGGAAATTCAGGCCAAAAAACGCCGGCTTGAAGGTCAACTTAATGCATCGCAAAATCAACTTGATCTCTCCAACAAAGATCTCGATGCCCTTCGCGCACAGCTCAAAACACTCCAACAGATCGAAGATGAGACCAAACGTCGCAACGCCATCTACGCCAGTTTTGTGCAAAAACTCAAAAAGATGATCGACGGCGGACAGTTGACACTTAGCATTGAAAATGGCCGTCTGGTGATTAACCTGCCTGAGAACGTGCTGTTTGCCAGCGGAAGTGCCAAGCTAAATAAAGAGGGTGAAATCGCCATTGGCGAAGTGGCAAAAGCACTAAGTAGTTTTGCCAATCGCCGCTTCCAAGTCGAAGGCCACACCGATAACATGCCCATTAAATCGAGTAATGGATATGGCAACTGGGAGCTTTCAAGCGACCGTGCGCTTAGCGTTGTGCATCTGCTCAGTGAGGCGGGCGTAAATGCCAAAAATCTCTCGGCCGCCGGTTTTGGCGAGTTTCATCCCCGCGCCGACAATGCCACGCAAGAGGGACGCAGTCTCAACCGCCGTATTGAGATTGTCATGATTCCCAATCTCGACATTCTTTCTAATGAACTTCCTACAGTGAATTAGATCTCATAATAATAGGGCTGATACGCCTGATCGAGTTCGGAGAGTTTAAGCGAAAAGAGCGCTTTGACTTTCTGCTCGATATCCTTCCAAAAATACTCCAGTATGACACTCGCGCCCACATTGCCCTCAATCTTACACAGTGCACCCTCTAACGCCTCTACAATCTCGATGACCTCTATTTCATGTGCAGGACGCGAAAGTTTATAACCGCCCTGAACGCCGCGAATACTGCTAACAAGATCGGCGCGCCGTAGCACCGACATCAGCTGTTCGAGATAGCTGTGCGAGATACGGGTCATAGCCGCGATCTCTTTGATCTGCATACTGCGTCCGTGTGGTGCATGTGAAAGCACGTGCATTGCCGCTAAGCCGTAAATACCTTTTGAAGAGATACCTGCCATCTTATGCCTTGAACCAAAGGTTGTACTTTTTCAGCACATAATAAATTTTGCACCCCAGACAGTACCCTATTGCAATCTCCAAGGCCGCGCACGAAAGAAATATTATAGCAATAATTGTATGCGCAACGGCGAAATTTAAAGATGATGTTAACAGTAACAGTAGTGCAAAAAGTAGGCCAAAATGTGCCGCCAAACGTTTTGCAGCCGCATCTTCATAACGGCTTTTAAGATGTAGCATTTTTTGCAATCTTGCCGCGCTCAGATACACAATGCTAAAGCGTCGATTTCCATACAGACGCACCATAAAGTCCAGCACAAGTAGCATGATAACCCATACGCTATCAAAGTAGATATGTGACACTACGACCATTGATATTAAAAGCGTTGCAATCCTAATGGTTACGGCATCGACTCGTTCAAAACTAATGGGACAAGAGTATGACATGCTAAATCCTTTTTCGTGGCAGTAGTTTCACACAGATACGTTTTAATGTCAACTATCCTGACTTGTTTACTAAAGTTTAATAGTAAGTCGAATAACTTTACGTTCTTGAATATAGTGTCTCAAATTTTCCTAAACTCTTTTAGATACCATTGCCAAACTCTTTTTACTTAGGATCTATTATGAAATCAATTTTTATAAGTATGCTGTTGCTCGTGTCACTTTATGCACAAGAGAGCTATGAAGGCGACCTTTTTGCCGATGAAGCGTATGAGATGCAAAAAAACGGTGAGGCCGTTATTATCGATGTGCGCACAACGATTGAGTATATCTATGCCGGTCACGGCGAAGGATTTATCAATATTCCGGCTTACGAGTGGACGTATGAGCCCAAATCGCTTGAGACCCGCGTGCAGAGTGCCGCTTATGAAGTGGAAAAAAATCTTATCAAAGATCATGCGGCTATTCAAAAGCTCTACAACGCCAAAGAGGTTATCAACGCCCATTTTATAGATGATGTCATGAAAGTCATGAAAATGAAAAACGTTGAGAAGGTTATTCTTGTCTGCCGTAGCGGTCCGCGCTCTAAAGCCGCTGCCAATATGCTGGCCAAAGCGGGGATTAAAGCCTACAACCTCGATGATGGCTTTATTTTTGGATGGCAGAGCGAAAAGATGCCGTGGGGCGGGCAGTAATTAGCGCTCTATCGCATCCTCTGCTTTAATCCAAAGCAACTCATTGCGCGCCGAGTGCCATTTGCGCTCGATAAAATAGCCCGTTATTTTGATCCAGCCGTTTTGGTAGACTGTTGAGGTAAACGATCTCCGCGCTTCCCAGTGTGCCACGACTTTTCCATCGGGGGCATCATAAATCTCCGCATCGTGTTTCACACGATACGTTTTAGCTTTGCGTATCGCTTTAGGCTGTGTCAGGGCATTATCGTCTTGCAGATGCTCATAGCCCGGTTTCATCACCAATTGAGGAAACGTCTCTTTTGATGGCGCTGCTACTATAGGTGTTGGGCTCTGCTTTTTTTGAAGCATAGCATACGCTTTTTCAAGTTGATAATAGCGCGTTTCAAGTGTACGGTAGCGCTGGAGTATATCTGCTTTTTGTGCTTCAAAATCGTTGTCGGCACTTGCATTTTGTGCCTCTTTTAGCGTTACATGTAAGCTTTTCAACTCTTGCTCAAGGGTGGCATTACGCTTTTGCAATGCCGCAGTTTTAATGCGCTCGCTATTGATATTTATGTTAATCTTTTCAAGACCTTGAAGCTTTGCTTGACATGCATCATGCTCTTTTTGTAGCGCCAAAATCTCCTGATGGCGCGCTTTGAGTTCCATCTCGTTAACCGCACACTGCTCCGGCGCCGCTTCGATTTGTTCGAGTTTTTCGCGGCACGTCTCATATTTTTGCCGTAATACACCGACATCTTTGACAATACTTTCGATACGTTCAATTTCATCGCCCATTACTGCCGTTACCAGCAACGATGCCACTACGATTCGTTTCATACGCCTCCTTTTTGTACGAGTTTAACGCCCATTTCACGGTGATGGGTATAAGGAAACTGATCAAAGAGTGCCATGGCCGTAATCTCATGCGTTTTGCACAACAGTTGCAGGTCACGATAGAGCGTTTCGGGATTGCATGAAATGTATACGATATGATTGAAACGCGATGCAAAACGGCACGACGTTTCATCCATACCCGCACGCGGCGGATCGACAAATATGGCATTGAAATCGTAAGCGTTAAGATCAACCTCTTGCATCCGTCTAAACACCCGTAAACCGTCAAGTGCCTCTACAAACTCCTCTACCCCAAGTCGCACAAAATCAATAGTGCTCACGCTATTTAAAGCCATATTGGTTTTAGCCGCGAATATGGACGATTTTGAGATTTCGGTTGCCAATACCTTTTCAAACAGTGTGGCAAAAGGAATTGTAAAATTTCCCGCCCCGCAATAGAGCTCCAAAAGATCGCCGCCAATCCCCTCAAACTGCCCCATTGCCCAGCCGATCATCGCTTCATTCACAGCGGGGTTGGGCTGTGTAAAACTGTTTTCGATATGCCTGAAATGAAAATCTCGCCCCTTTACATGTAAGCTCTCCGTCACAAAATCCTGCGTTAAGACCTCTTTTTGTTTTCGTGAACGTCCTATTATATGAATACCCAGTTCATCGGCAATCGCTTTAGCTTTGATGCGCCACGCATCATCGAGTACTTTATGATAAATCAGCGTCACTACGATTTCACCGCTTGAAGATGAGAGAAAATCAGTACCAAAAAGCTTGTGACCCAGTGCTTCGCGCGCTATTACATGTAAGAGTTTGGGCATCACATCGGCAATGGATTCACGCACTATTTTACACGCATCAATTTGTACCATTATTTTGCCCTCAAGCGGATGCATCGCGTAAAAGAGTGCATCGCCCTCATGCCAAATACGAAACTCGGCGCGGGCACGGTAATGTTCATGCGGTGAGGCAAACCCCTCAACAGTAGCGCCAAAAAATTCTCTAAACTCCTCTTGACTCTGTGCTAACTTTGCTTCAAACTGCGTGTCATAATCACGATCATAAACCTTACAACTGCCGCAAACTCCAAAATACTCACACTGCAAATGCCGATACCCCGCTACTTGATACTGGCAATCAGATTGCCGATAAGCAGATTCCAACCATCAACTAAAATAAAAACGAGTATCTTAAAGGGGAGTGAAATCATCACCGGAGGCAACATCATCATACCCATCGACATCAAAATTGAGGCCACCACCATATCGATAACCAAAAAAGGCAAAAAGAGTAAAAACCCGATCTCAAATGCCGTTTTAAGCTCGCTAATCACAAAAGCGGGAATCACCACCGAAAGCGGTACGTCACTGATGCTTTGAGGGTTCTCGATTTTACGGATTCGCACAAAAAGCGCCAAATCTTTCTCACGGGTATTTCGGATCATGAAGTTCTTAAACGGTTCGGTCGTACGCGTAAACGCCTCTTCATATCCGATCTTCTCTTCTACATACGGTTTAATGCCCTGATCGTACGCTTTTTGTCCAATCGGCTCCATTACGAAAACAGTCAAAATAAGCGCCAACATCACCAAAAGCTGTGTCGGCGGACTCTGCTGGGTTCCAAGTGCCTGACGCAAAAATCCAAATACGATCACAAAACGGGTAAAGGTTGTCATCACCAGTACCAAAGAGGGTGCGAGAAACAGGAGGGTTAAAACAATCAGCACATTGAGTGACGATACCAGTTGCTGTGGCGAATCGGGTGCCGATAGGTTAAAGTTCATTGTAGGAATCGCAACCGGATCGGCGGCAAAAAGTGCAAGTGACGACACAAAGAGTAGAAACAGTAATCGCATCACTGAGCCGTTGGTGTATCAAGTACCGACTGTTTCAACGTCGTTTTCTCTTTGGCATCGGTACCGTAAAAGTGCAGTTCGACACGACGGTTTTTAGCGCGCCCCTGTTCGGTAGCATTGGTAGCGGCCGGACGGTATTCGCCATATCCGGCAGCATGAATACGTTTAGGATCCACACCATCATGCAAAAGTTCATACAACACCGAAAGTGCACGACCGCTTGAAAGTTCCCAGTTGTCGGTAAAGAGGCTGTCATTACCGGGTGAACCGCTATCGGTATGGCCCTGTACGCTCACCTCGATATTGTTGGGAAGCGTATCGACAATCAGTGCCATACGTTTCAAAAACAAAATCGCATCTTCATTCTCGATTTTGGCACTTCCGGGTTTAAACAGTAGCGATGCCGGAAGCTGTATCACAAAACCGTCTTGCGACTCTTCGATCGTAATCGCAGGGCCTTTGCCTTTTTTTTGCATCTCATTGGCATCGCTAATCGCTTGTTTCACACGGTTGATCGTCTCACTCGACTCTTCAGTAGTCTCAATAGGCGTAGACTCTTGGATGCGCTGCTTGGAAATTTCGGTTTTCGTACCGCCTTCAAGTACACTCATTGCTCCGGCAAGCGAACCGATGGCTTCGGAGACTTTTTTGGCATCCATGCTTGACATGGAAAGCAAAAGTACGAAAAAGCAAAGCAGAAGGCTCATCAAATCCCCAAATGCCGCCAGCCAGTTTGGCAGACATTTAGGACACTTTGGACACTTTTTTTTACCCATTATTCAAACTGGCTCACACGCTCATTCGGCGGCAAGAAGGAGAGTAGTTTTCCCTCTAAGGTTCGGGGATTGTCTCCTGCTTGAATCGACATAATCCCCTCTAAGATCATCTGTTTTATCAAATCTTCTTCGGAGTTGCGAATATTGAGAATATTCGCAATCGGTGCACCTAAAATATTACCGATCATTGCACCGTACATGGTAGTAAGCAAAGCGACCGCCATCGAAGGACCGATTGCCGAAGGATCGGCCATATTTAAAAGCATTGCCACCAAACCGATAAGCGTTCCAATCATCCCCATTGATCCGGCAAGACCTGCCCACTGGTCAAATACTGAAGCATTCATCTGGTGGCGGGCACTGGTCTGTTCCATCTCAATCTCAAGCAGTTCGCGAATGGCATCGGGTTCATTGCCATCAACCGCCATCGAGAGCCCTTTTCTCAAAAATTCATTAGGTTCGGCATTCGCCGCCGCTTCAAGCGATAAAATTCCATCACGTCGTGCAGATGTTGCAAACTCAACCAATTTTTTAATGAGATCGATTCTGTCTTCTTGTGGCGGTTTGACCGCAATCATAAAGATTTTGACGAAATTTTTCATCGTCTCCATCTTAAATGAGATCAGCAAAGCTCCGATTGATCCACCAAAAACAATCAGAACTGAAGGGATATCGATATATGCACCGATACCGACCCCCATTGCCATGGCGCTAAAGAGCAAGCCAAGAATCAGGACCAGACCGATGACCGTACCTAAATCCATTCACGCACCTTCATAAAAATTGAGTTAATAATAGCACAAAGAAATTTAAGGGTACCTCTAAACTCTTCTTACATGTAAAGCTGATATCATCACTGCCAAGGAGCCCTATGTCACTACAACCCCAACATATTACATTTGAACTTCCCGAATGGATTACCGCTTATATGGCATCAATCGATACGCTTATTACACTCGAAGCGCGTATGCGTTTTGTCACCGAAGCCTCACGCTTAAATGTTGTGCATACCACGGGTGGCCCTTTTGCTGCGGCAATATTTGAGCGTGAAAGCGGTAGGCTCATTTCGCTTGGGGTCAATCTGGTCACCACGCAAAACTGCTCTGCGCTTCATGCCGAAATGGTGGCTATTATGATGGCGCAAAAGGTGCTAGGCACCTATGATCTGGGTGGTGCAGACATGAGCGATTACCAGCTGATTACCTCAGCCGAACCTTGCGCCATGTGCCTAGGCGCTATCCCATGGTCGGGGCTCAAAGAGGTAATTAGCGGTGCGAGTGATGCCGACGTACGTGCTATTGGATTTGATGAAGGTCCTAAAATCGCCGACTGGCAACACGCATTGCAAACGCGTGGCATTGCAGTTAAAAGCCGATTTATGCAACAAACAGCCGTTGATGTTTTGAAATTTTATGCACACAATGGCGGCCATATCTACAATTCCAGAGAATCCTAAGCTTTACATGTAAGGTACGTACCACTATGAATATTTATGCCACACCTCATAAAACCGCCTATTTTTTACTTTTTGCACTCACACTTTTTAGCACTGCCTACAACGCCTTTTTGCCGCTTCACGGTGACGAAGCCTACTACTGGGTCTGGAGCCATCATCTCCAAGGCGGCTATTTTGATCACGCTCCGCTTATTGCCTATATGATCGCTTTGAGCAATTTTATCAGCGAAAGCGAATGGGGCGTGCGGCTCAGCGCCACTATTAGCATGGGTATTGCAGGGCTTTACCTTTTTAAATTGACTGAAAAGATCAGCAACGCCAAAACCGCGCTCAATGCACTTTTGATCTTCTGCTCTGTCATTTTGGTACATGCGGGCTTTACCATTGTTACCCCCGATGCCCCGCTTATTCTGTTTTGGACGCTCTCGCTCTATTACGGCTATATCGCACTCTTTGAAAACCGCACCTCCGCCTTTGTCTTGCTGGGAGTGTGTTTGGGGCTGATGATGCTGGGTAAATACAGCGCGATACTTTTTGTCTTTTTTCTGCTTCTTTTTGCACTGTTTAAAGCACGTGAACGTTTCAGAGATTGGCGCGTCTATATGGTTATTGTGATCTCTTTTCTTATAGTCACGCCGATGCTATGGTGGAATTATCAAAACGAGTGGATCAGTTTTATGTTTCAACTCGGCCACGGCACCAAACATGACACGGGTGTCGATTTTGGGAGATTTTTGGAATTTTTTGGCGGGCAGTTTGGCATTTTCACACCGGTATTTACCGCCATGCTTTTTTACTATTTCTACAAATACCGCCTCTTTTTTCACGATAAAACGCGCTTTTACCTCGCACTTAGCGCCCTTGTGCCTCTACTCTTTTTCTTTTACAAAAGTTTTATAAGCGACATGCAACTCAACTACACCGCTCCGGCCTATATCTCCGCGGCCATACTGCTTGCCGTGGTAATCGAAAAAGAGCACGCCCCTAAACTATTTAAAATCGCTCTGGGCGTAGCGCTGGTGATGACGCTACTCGTGCGCATCGCGTTTATCACCCATCTTGAGATCATCCAAGACCGCATGTACGGCAACCGTGAAGCGATTGCACTGCTTGAGCGCCACCTTAAACCCAGCGACGCCGTCTACGGCGACCACCTCACCATCGCCGCACTGCTCACCTACTACCTCCCAGAGCACCCCAAAACCGACGTGCCGACGGCGTCACGCTTTAGCCAGTACGATATGTGGCGCGCTAAAACACCCTTTAAAGACGGACTCTATCTGGGCTACCGCGACCGTCTTAAAAAACTGCAAAAGGTGTTCTTACATGTAGAGGAGCTAGAGACCCTAAGCGTCAAACGCGGAGTTGATCGCACCAAAACGTTTCATATTTATAGGGTGAGCGGTGCCAAAGCAAGCTTTTGATAGAATGGCTTTTATGAAAAACGCCCTCAAACTCGCTATTACGCTACTTATTTTTTATCTTCTTTTTCAGTATGTGGACTTTGAACGCGTCATAGCAATTTTGGCCAAATCGCACGGCGGTTGGATCGCTCTGGCATTTGTATTTCAAATCGCCTCCACGCTGATTGCGGCGTACCGCTGGCGTCTTATTATGAAACTGCTCGCGTTTAAAGAGCCAGTGAGTTTTTATGTGCAGAGTTATTTTCGCGGATCTTTTTTTAATCAGGTGCTCCCTGGAAGCATCGGCGGTGATGCAGTGCGAACCATTGAGCTGGTGCAAAAAGGGTATGATAAAAAAGATGCCATCTACGGTATTTTTGCCGACCGCATTATCGGGCTGGTGGGGCTACTGGCACTGAATCTTGTGGCTAACAACCTTTTTTACGGTAGCTTTCCCTCTTGGTTTCATCAGCTCATCAACCTCATCACGCTTGGCGGCATTGCGGGATTTTTACTGCTCTTCATTATTGAGCGTTTCGAGTTTCTAACCCGCCTCTCTATCTCCAACCTTTTTGTCCGCCTCTCGCGCCGACTCAATAAACTTTATCATAGTGCCTCAACCCTTCTACACCACGTCGGAATCACCATAGTAGTGCATCTTTTCACCGTGCTGGCAATCTACGCCCTTGCACTAAGTGTCGATGCCGATCTTGCTTTGACCACACTACTGGTGGCCATTCCTCCCGTGTTTTTGCTCACGATCGTGCCAATCTCACTGGCAGGATGGGGCGTGCGCGAATCGGGTATGGTCGGTATTTTGATGCTCGTCGGAGCACAGAGCGAAAAAGTACTGGTTGTATCACTGCTTTACGGCCTGCTACTCATTTTAGCCGCGCTTCCGGGTGCATGGTTTTGGAATCGCAATAAACAGATGATGAGAGAGAAGATCAAAGGGGATTGATGCCAGTAGTAATGAAATTTATTCCCAGAAAGACGGATTTAATGATGCTCGGATATGGGGCGATAAGAAGTCGGCCGGTTGTATTTTATATCTTTATCATATTTTTTATAATTATACCTTGGCTACTTTCTCTTCTTATATTCGTGCTTGGAGCCGTGCTTGGGGATACGTCACAATACTCTAATGCTTTTATACTATTTATTCTTCCACCAATCATGGTATCGTTTTTTTTCTTCTATGCACCCATAAGGCAGTATGCAAACGCACCAAGTTTAAAGGGAGAACGTATCTATGAATTTTCTGAAGAGAACATTCATGTAACCGGCCCAGGTTTTGATAATACTATCGAGTGGTCTTTGATTACAAAATTTATAGATGTTCATGGTTTTATTTTAATATTCTCAAATCATACTGCTATTATCTGGCTGCCAAGACGTGCTATCCCCGATTCTACACGTACGGACTTTATAGCTTTGCTAAAATCAAAAGTTCAAAAAAGTGAACCGACGCATGAATAAAATAGTTCTACCAATGCTCCTAGCGGCATGTTTTACAATAACAGATGCTATGAATACGGAATTTCCGGATAACCCGCAACGACTTGACCCTTATGCAAATTTTAAATATCAACTCAAAAGCGGCGATACCTACATAGCCGCGGTTTCAAATGTCAGTGGTCTGGCAGACACAAACGGTTCGACACTTACGCTTGAGCGGGGTGTCACTTACGATAGTGAGTTTGAAGCATGGGCTCATACGGTATGGGGTTATGCACATTCTAAACAAGACGCATCTACTAAAAAATTGGTTGCCGTAAAAGATTTCCGAAAAGATATTGTACTTGAACGTTATAATGAAGCCGGACAAAAAATAGTTGCATACACCATCTACAATGCATGGGTGTCAGCGTATGACGCACTGCCTAGTCTCGATTCTTCGGGAAATGCTGAAATTATTCAATCCATGAAGCTTGAAAATGAAGGGTGGCACAAAGAAACATTTACGGTTTCGGATCCCTATACGTTCTCTTCCGATTGAACCGTTACATGTAGAATACAAAGATACTCTGGTTAGCCTCTTGAGAGTCATTGAGTTCATAACAGAGTTCATGTTCGGTAGCCGCTTTGAGTTGCAATGGTTCTGAAGTCTCATTGGGCTCTATAGAGGCAAGTTGCTCTTGAGTGTTTTTGTCATATAAAGTAGCTCGGTTGACAAGTGCGCCCGTTTGCAACGCTTTAACTACCGCCGTATCCTCATCCAGACGGAAATTCAAACAGTTGGTGGGATCGGGCAGATTCATAATAATGACATTGCCCTTTTTTAAAGTAAGCGCATCTTCTTGCGTTTTATCGTGGTGATATACTGCCGTGACGACGGAAGTCGTTTTATTCTCAGATGAACCGCACCCATTGAATATCATGAGCATTACAATCAAAAGTGCAAATGTCTTGAAATTATCAGATCGTTTCATTATTACCGCCAGAAGATTTTTACTATCTTACTCAAAATTGCTGAAGAATGTCACCAAGAGAAAACCGTCAGTTCAATAAATAGATCAAAATCCCAGAATTTGGACGCATCGCAGAGCGACACCCCTCAAACGCATAGTGCCCCAAATCACTTAACGTATCAAACGGCAGTGCATCCCATCCTATTGATGGATAAAACGTATCGCTTATATTGCTATCGACAGAAACAAGGTCGGGTTTACGCACCAACGTTACATATCGAGTAGAGATGCCCCCTGATGACCATGGCGTATCTCTAAAATCACCCACCTGCCCCAAGCTATCTACTATTGTATCATTATGCCTCAGTACAATAGCATCATCGCCACTCGTCCAAACCAAGTTCTCGTCAATCTGATCGGCATTGGTACGAATATCGAATGGGGTATTCGGATTTACTATTACAAACACATCTTTCGATGCCACTTCACCTGTTAGGGAGATCGTCTGTTTTAATGACTCTAAACCACTGCCATAGATGTCAATGGCATAACCATCCAAGGAAATCGTGTCGCCTGTTGGATTAAAAATTTCCAGTGCTTTATTAGTCACGAGATATTCACTACCATCAACATACTCTGAAAAAAACAGCTCATCGCAGGGCGAATCGATACCCACGTTTCTAAAACTCGTATTTGACTCATTTGAATCTCCTCCCGAAAAGAGATTCGGATCATTCAAAGAGCCTTTAAAATAGGGTTCATAGTCATTTGATTGCGTGATGATTTTTGCTTCAACGTAAATCTCCTTGCTCTCACCTGGATTAAACATACCAAGAGATATGCTCTCGTTAATGTTGTCAAAATCTGCAATGAACCCATAGGTAAACCCCGAATCAGAGAGTGCTGTTATCGTAGGAGAAAACACCTTTTCATAGCCTGATCGCATCTCATATCCCGAATATCCATCTATATACTGGCTCCAGAGATAATATGACGCATCATACAAACTACCACCAGAGTGACCGTTAAAGTCAATTGTATACTCTAATCCGATAGCGCCATCTTTATATCCGTGTGGACCACCGGATGGTTCTGCAATCGGGTCACCTGGGGAATCCACTAATTCAACCTGTAGCGACAGATGCGACACACTAAAATCAAAAAAAATCAGTTGAGGTGTAGCCGAGTCATTGGTAACTTTATAGCCAATCTGAGTCCAAAGTTCATTATTGTAAAGAGCGCCATCACCTCCAGCGGCCAAGCTCTCATACCGGAGCGAAGAGAATCCATTGGAATCCTGATAAGAATTTAAATGAGTATCTGCATAATTGGCAGTGTAATCTATAGTGGTCATAGCAGGATTACTAAGATCATCTCCCGCACTTGCAGACAACAAGTCGGCATCTTCTTGATTCACACCACCGCTCGATGATACTTTGCCATACGTCAGCGTAAATGTTGTCTCCACCTGTACGGCGGCAACCTGTTGATACGTCAATAGAGCCAATAAAAGCGAACGCCTCATAAAGTACCTCTTCTTTTTAATAGAAAAGCTTTGCATTATAATAACTCCCGTCATAATTGATAACGACATTAAAGCATACGAAATGTGATGACTTTTGGCGAAAACGTCACAGCCCATTTACAGCGTCTCCGTTATTAGACCTCTTGCGAAAGTGCTGAGGTTCGCAAGAGGTCTATTAAAGCCCCCATGCGTTAAAATACCCTTTCCATTCGTGCCACAGGAGTTATTAATGAATGTCGATACCATGCGCCGCATCGACCACCATGCGGGCGTTCCGCTCACTTTTTTGCTGACGCTGGTCGATAAGATTCGCTCGTTTTTTCGCTGCAATGCCAAAGTAAAGCCCAAAAACGTACTGCTTATTGAACTCTCCGAGATGGGAAGTGCGATTATCGTTGATCCGGCCATGCGCAAACTCAAAGCCAATATTGAGGGCGAACTCTTTTTTGTAATCTTTAAAAAGAACAAAGTGAGCCTGCAACTGCTTAACACCGTCAAAGAGGAGAATATCTTTACGATTGAAGAAGACGGTCTGATTCCTCTGGCGCTCTCTACACTGCAATTTTTTAAGTGGTGCCGCGAAAAGCAGATTGATTCCGTGATTGATTTAGAGCTATTTTCGCGCTTTACCGCACTGCTTAGCGGTCTTTGCGGTGCACGCAACCGCGTCGGTTTTCACAGCTTTCACAACGAAGGGCTTTACCGCGGTGATCTGCTTAGTCATAAAGTCGCCTATAACCCGCATCAGCATATCGCCAAAAGTTTTGTAGCGCTTGTTGATGCCCTTCTAAGCCCCAGCCAAGAGCTTCCTTTTACCAAACGCATTATTCCCGATGAAGAGATTCAAATCGCCAAAGTCGAAGTGAGCGATGATGAAAAAGAGGCGGTTTATAGGACCATTTCCAAGTGTTTTGAGGGCTTTGATCGTAATAAAAACCCCATTATTTTAGTGAACTCCAACGCCTCAGATCTTCTGCCGCAACGTCGATGGGATCGCCATAATTATGCCGAAGTGATCCAAAAAATTCTTGCTGATCGTGACGATGTGATTGTACTGCTTACCGGTGCTCCGGCAGAGTATGACGGGGCACAGCAACTTGCCGATAACGTGAATGACGCGCGCTGTATCAACTTTGCCGGCGGCGTCAAGTTTTTGCAACTGCCGCATCTGTATGCCATAAGCGCGTTTATGATTACCAACGACTCCGGTCCCGCACACTTTGCCTCGATCACCGATATGCACACTTTTGTGATCTTCGGTCCTGAAACGCCGGCACTTTACGGCTCACTCGGCCCCACCACTCCGATATTTGCACACATGGCTTGTAGCCCGTGTGTGAGTGCGGCTAATCACCGCAAGACCCCATGTAGCGACAATCAATGCATTCAGGTTATCACCCCCGATTGGGTGTTTAGCACCATCAAACCCCATCTCGATGCGCTTGGCCACTAAACCCCTATTAGCACTTTTTTATTTCTTAAGCGCACTAGCACTACTGCGGCTCATCGTCGCTCCGCACGTTGGCCTTGGCGTGGATGAAGCGCACTATGTACTTTATGGCCACTTTTTGGATCTAAGCTATTTCGACCACCCGCCGCTGGTGGGCTGGAGTGAGTATCTCTTTACTTCTATGTTTGGTTTTAATGAATTTGGCGCTCGCGTTCCGGCTATTTTTATAGGTATTATCGCCTCGTTTAACATCTACCGACTGCTCTTACATGTAACCCATAACGACCGCCTTGCGCTCTTTGGTGTTGTTGCGCTCAACAGCGTTTTTATGTTCAATGCGCTCTTTTTGATGCTGATGCCCGAAACCCTGCTTTTTTTGCTCGCCATTCCCATCATTTTTACCGTTATCGAGGTAGAGCGCTACAACCGTCTTAAAGATTGGCTCTTTTTGGGATTGTTGCTGGGACTGGCCGGACTGGCAAAATATACGGCCATTCTTTTTGTTGTTGCCGTTATTGTCTATCTTGCCTTCAAACGTCATCTGCGTCTGATACTGCAACCGGGCATCATTGTGGCACTCTTGATTGCGCTGGCGATGATTGCACCCGTGATTATCTGGAATATGCAGCATGAGTGGATCAGCTTTGCGTTTCAAGCCAATCATGTAACAGGAAACGACGCCATCAGCCTCAAAGCTTTTACACAATCCATCGGCGCGCAGTTTGGGGCGTACAGTCCTCTACTCTTTCCCGTTGCCTTTTTTGGCCTGTATCATGCCCTCAAATCGCGCAACGACGCTCTCTTTTTAAGCGGTATCGTTGCCGCAGTGATTTGGCTTTTTTTTACCTACGCTTCGCTTTATAACCGCGCATTACCGCACTGGAGCGGATTGTTTTATTATCTTATGATTCCCGTGGGTGCGGTTTACATGTACGACAAAGCTAAGGGCTATAAACGCTACATCAAAGCCGCCGTTACGATCTCTTTGCTGATCTCGTTGGCACTCTATTTTGAACTGCTTTTCAAGTTTAACCCTTTCCCCGATTACCGCTCGCTTCACCGTGATATTTACGGTTTTGACACCATTATGAAAGCCGCAAACGCGCATCTTGAACAAGGCGAAGCGCTGGCGGTAACCAACTGGTCGTTGGCATCGCGCGCTTTGTATTACAATCTGCCGTATGAAAGCGAACTGTTCCTTATCGACAAACGCAATGACCAGTTTGACATCTGGCTAAAAGGCGATCCCATAGGAAAAGATTTGCTCTTTATCTCCACACACGATTTCAAAGCTAAAGTTGCTAAAAAAATGACATGCGAAGCGATTGTGCCGCGTGGCAGTATTGACATCGTTCTTGGTGGCAACAGAGTCAATACCGCCACATTTACACTGTGCCAAAACTTCGGGGGAATGCGATGACGTACAAAAGAGAAATCATCCTCTTCATCGTTCTGGCTACACCGCTCTCTTTGTGGTGCCATTTCACGGTAGATATCGAGGTAGCGCGCTGGGCGATAGCGCACTCTAATAGCTTAAAAAAGCCTTTTAACGCACTAAGCACACTGGCAGAATCGCAGTGGTGGCTTGTGCCCTCGGCACTCCTGTGGCTACTCTGGCGCTATGTAAGAATTGATCTGCCAAAAGCCAAAAAGGCCGCGTTTATGTTTATTGCCGTCGCCACTACGGGCATTGCCGTCAACATACTCAAGATTATCTTTGCCAAAGCACGGCCGAGTGAACTAAAGCATCATGACCTTTTTGGATTTCAGTGGTTTGAGATGCATCCACACTTTGCCTCTTATCCTTCGGGTCATACCACGACGGCATTCACTATTGCCACCGTTCTTACCCTAATGTTCCCGCGCTACGGGGTTGCGTTTTATCTTTTTGGTGCACTTATGGCTCTCTCGCGAGTGCTGAGTGCTTGGCACTACCCCAGCGATGTCATTGCCGGCGCTATGCTAGGCACGGTCGTTACGCTACTTCTGTATAATGTCACAAAAATTTCCTTCAAAGGAAGCGCTTCATGAATCCCAGCCTCTCTATCGTTATTCTCGCCGCAGGCAAGGGAAGCCGCATGAAATCCGATACCGCTAAGGTATTGCACAACATTAGCGGAAAGCCGATGCTCTATCATATCATCAAAGCCTCACTACAGATTAGCGATGACATCACCGTTGTGGTAGCACACCAAAAAGAGCAGGTTATTGAAGCGATGCAGGGCTATTTCGATACGATCCGTTTCGTCACGCAAGATACCAAAAACTACCCCGGTACCGGCGGTGCGGTGATGAATATCGATCCTAAACATGAAAACGTGCTGGTACTCAACGGCGATATGCCGCTCATCTCTGCCGCGTCGCTAGAGGGCTTTGTCCACTCCGATTCCGATATTACCATGTCGATTTTCGATCTTGAGAATCCTGAAGGTTACGGACGTGTTATCATCTCCGATGTGGGTGTGGAGCGTATTGTGGAGCAAAAAGACGCAACACCCAACGAACTATCGGTAACGCATGTTAACGCCGGTGTTTACAGTTTCAAAACAACGTTGCTAGAAACCTACCTTCCTAAACTCTCTAACGCCAATGCACAGGGCGAATACTACCTCACCGACATTATTGCCCTCGCGCGCGCCGATCACAAAAGCATTAAACCGCTTTTGGTGGATGAGGAGCACTTTAAAGGCGTTAACTCCAAAGCCGATCTCGCCAGCGCCGAGGTCATTATGCAAGAGCGCATTAAAAATAAGTGGATGCGCGCCGGCGTGAGTATGCAGCTTCCCGAGACGATCTACATCGAAGAGGGGGTCACGTTTGAAGGCGAATGCGTGGTAGAAAACGGTGTGCGCATTACCGAAGATTCGCGCATTGTGAGATCGCATATCAAAGCGCACAGCGTTGTCGAAGAGAGCGTGATGATCGATTCAGACTGCGGCCCGATGGCGCATTTACGCCCGCAAAGTGTAATTGAGCAAACCCATATCGGCAACTTTGTCGAAACCAAAAAAGCGACGCTCAAAGGGGTTAAAGCAGGACACCTTAGCTATCTTGGCGATGCCGAGATTGGTGAGGGTTCCAACATCGGAGCGGGAACCATTACATGTAACTATGACGGTAAGAAAAAGTACAAAACAATCATCGGCAAAAACGTCTTTGTCGGGAGCGACACGCAGATTGTCGCACCGTGCGAAATTGAAGATGATGTCATTATCGCCGCCGGAACCACGGTAACCAAAAACGTACCCAAAGGCGCTCTGGCTATCAGCCGCATCAAAATGGAAGCAATTGCAGGGTTCTTTTATCGGTTTTTTGGGAAATAAGTAGAAAAGTATATGTATGCTATAATACATATAAAGGAGTGCTCATGACAGTTAGAAAAAATTTTCTACTTGATGAAAGCGTAGTCAAACATCTTGAGACTTTGGCTCAAAAAGAGAAAAGCACGCAGACCGATATTATCAAAGATATGATAGAAGAGCGCTACCGTCAATACACACATCAAGAGAAGCTCAAAGCACTAAAATCTATGACATTAATGCCGGAAGGTTCACTGGTAGATCAAAGTGTACAATCCATAAAAGCATCCATGAATGCCTAGCAGAGTCTTTGTCGATGCTAATATCATTTTAGACTTGTTTGATGTGTTAAGACCATCGCATCACGCCAGCAAGAAAGCTTTTACCTATCTGGTACAACATAGCGACATCTATACAAGCTGCGATATTATCACCACACTCTATTATATCGGTGTCAAAATTAACAAAGCGCAGATTCTTCATAATCTTATCCAGATTAACAAGACGCTGAACATTATTGATTTTACCAATGACGAAGTCGATATTGCGTGTCAATTGATGTTAAACGATCAGCGCTATAATGACCTTGAAGATACTTTGCAGTATGTTTTGGCACAAAAAATAGCGTGTGAATTGATTCTCACCAACGATGCAACATTCGTTAGCCATGATATTACCGTGATGAATAGCACTAATTTTTGCACTGCTCATACGCTTTAAAAGGAGAGACCCCATGCTGATTCCACCAACCCTTTTAAAAGAGAAAAAAATTCTTTTAGGCATTACCGGCTCTATTTCGGCCTATAAAAGTGCCGAACTTGTACGCCTCTTCATCAAAGCCGGAGCCGAGGTGCGTGTGGTGATGAGCGAAGCCGCTAAAAAGTTTATTACGCCACTCGCATTAGAGACGCTTAGCCGCAATAAAGTCTTGGATGAATCCAGCGAATCGTGGGCGGATGATCACAACCATATCGGCATCACCCAGTGGTGCGATCTTTATGTGATTGCCCCATGTAGCGCCCATACGCTAAATAAACTCTCCAACGGTCTGGCCGACAATCTGCTCACGCAGTGCGCACTCGCGTACTCCGGTGCCAAACTCATCGCACCTGCCGCCAATACTAACATGCTTCAAAACCCGATCACGCAGGCTTCTATGAAAATGCTAGGGGTTGCGGGGTATGAGTTTGTGGCCACGCAAAGTAAAGAGCTAGCGTGTCAAAGCGTGGGCGACGGTGCACTCGCCGAGCCGCTTACGATTTTCTGGCAGGCTTCAAAAGCACTGCTCAAAGAGCCGTTTTGGGAGCAGCGCCGCGTTATCGTCACGGGCGGCGGCACGGTTGAGAAAATTGATGACGTGCGCTATCTTTCTAACTTTTCTAGCGGTAAAATGGCTTCCGCGCTTGCTACGGCGCTCTATCTGCGCGGTGCGGACGTTAATTTAATTTCGACACGAAAAGCACCCAATATACCGGAGCAGATTCATACCATAGACATTGATACTTCTGCTGAAATGTTGGAATACCTGCAAGACTCTATCCGCATCGCTAAAAAAGGTATACGCTCAAAACCCTCTTTGAGCAGTACCGATCCTCTGCACCTAATCCAAAAAGAGCCCTATCTTTTTATGGCCGCGGCGGTGAGTGACTATATCCCTGCATATCCCCAAGAGGGCAAAATTAAAAAAAGCGATCTTGGCGAAGCGTGGCAACTGGAACTTAAGCAAAATATCGACATCCTCTCTGCTATCAATAAAGAAGCTATTAAAACCGTTGCCTTTAAAGCAGAGATGGATGCCAAAAGCGCCCGTCAAAACGCTTCGGCACTCATTGATTCCAAAGGAGTTGACGGGGTCTGTCTAAACCTTTTGAAAAATTCGCAGAGTTTTGGAACATCCGATAATCAAATTGATGCTATTAGCGCCAACGGCATTCATACTCTGCCCCAAAACGACAAACTTTCACTCTCGCTTGCACTGCTTGCGTGGGCTCAGGAGCTTTAGGCATGAGCAACCCGCTACGCCATATCGCCATAATCATGGACGGCAATGGCCGCTGGGCAGAGCAGCGAAACCAGAAACGTGTTAAAGGGCATGAAAAAGGCGCCGAAGTGGTTCGCGAGATCACCACGTTTTGCGCCAATCATGAAGAGCTAGAGCGCCTTACGCTCTACGCCTTTAGCACCGAAAACTGGAAACGGCCGAAAATGGAGGTCGATTTTTTGATGACGCTACTGGAAAGCTGGCTCAAAAAGGAGCTACCGCTTTATCTGCAAAACGGCGTGCGTTTTGAATCTATCGGCGATATTTCGCGCTTTAGCAAAAAACTTCAAAAGACCATACGCCATGTCGAAGCAGAGACAACACACTGCACAAAGCTGACGCAGGCGCTGGCACTCAACTACGGCTCCAAAGACGAGATTGTACGTGCGGTACAAAAGCTTCAGCAGATGCAGATCGAAGTCAACGAAGAGACGCTAAACAGTGCACTTGACGCGCCGGATATTGTAGATATTTTGATTCGTACCGGGGGCGACTTGCGACTCAGTAACTTTATGCTCTGGCAAGCGGCCTATGCCGAACTCTTTTTTACACCGACACTTTGGCCGGACTTTACCCCGAATGAGCTACAATCTATTATTACAAATTTTAAAAGCATTGAGCGGCGTTTTGGAGGGTTAAAATAGTGGAGTGGATAGTTATATTTATTTTAGGCAGTATGATCGGTTCGTTTATGAACGTGCTGATTGTGCGCATTCCCAAAGAGGAAAATGTCGCTTTTCCCGCCTCGCACTGCGTTACATGTAACACTAAACTCAAGCCTTGGCACAACATCCCCATCTTCTCGTGGCTCTTTTTACGCGGAAAGTGTGCATTTTGCGGTGCGCCGATTTCCAAGCAGTATCCCATCGTAGAGCTTTTAAGCGGCATCATTTTTCTGGTAACGTTTATGAAAATGGGAATTGCCGTCCCCACGCTTGGCATTGCCATTGTCTTTACGTTACTATTGAGCCTTTCGGTAATCGACTTTTATTATAAAATGGTGCCCGATTCGCTCAATCTTAGTGCGCTAAGCATTGCCATTGTGAGTGCCTATTCGCTACCGATGTTTATTGAGCACGGTGTGAATGCTCTGCTCTTTGCCGGCGGGTTTACCCTGCTACGTTTTTACCTTTCGTATGCCATCAAAAAAGAGGCGATGGGTGAGGCTGATATTATGATCGCCGCAACCATGGGCGTACTCTTGGGTGTTCAACTCACTCTTTTTGCCATCTTTCTCTCTGCCGTGTTAGCGTTGCCGGCTATGCTACTGCTACGCAACGCAGAGGATGAAGAGAGCCTGCAAGTACCGTTTATCCCCTTTTTGGCCATGGCCACGTGGATCGTCTTTGTCTTTGATACGCAGGTACTTGATTATCTCAACTCTCTTTACGGTTAGGCCATGCTAAGACTGCGTCGTTATATTATCAATCATTTTACGATTCTTTTTTTCTCCATCTTTTTGCCGCTTTTTGCGATTGCATCGGTGATTTTTCTGATTAAACTCGCCACCTACACCTCGGTGATTCAGATCAGTGTCGCCGAGATGGCCAAACTTTACTCTTTTATTCTACCCGAACTGCTTTTTTATACGTTGCCCGTAACTTTTTTTGTCGCCGCTACGCTCACACTGCATAAATTCTCGACCGATAATGAGATGATTGTGATCTTCTCGCTGGGTATTCGTCCGCGCTTTATTCTTCAGACACTGCTTAAACCCGCTTTGCTTTTAAGCCTGCTACTAAGTTTTGACTTTTTTGTGATGTTCCCACATGCCACGACGCTTTCGACCAACTTTTTACGCCTCAAACAGAGCGAAGCCAACTTTAACCTCTCCGCTTCGGAGTTTGGGCACAACTTTGGCGATTGGTTGCTTTATATCGGCAAAGCCAATAGAGACAAAAGCTACGGTGATGTCTTTTTATTTCACAAAGATATTAAAGAGGAGTTGCTCATCGGTGCCAAAAAAGCGCAGGTTGCCAACGAACACGGCATTTTGACACTCAAACTCACCGACGGGCAGGGCTACGCCTATACCGACAAAAAGCTTTCGCAAATGAATTTTGAAGAGATGGATATCAATAACGTGCTCATCACCAACCTGCGCACTTACCTCACCCCCGTAGAGTTCTGGCTCGATCCCGAAAGACGCAAACAGAAGCGCCAGATGTTTATTACCGATGTGTTGTTAAGCCTCTTTCCCATTATTAGCCTCTTTTTCGTTTTGGCTGTAGGTATCATGCATGAACGCCACCAAAAAGGGCATGTCTATCTTTCGCTTTTTTTGGGGATTTTACTCTACTACGGTGCCGTGGTCGGGTTGCAGGGATCACTTGGCTTTTATACCATTCCCGCCGTAATACTAACATGGCTGGCAGTCACATTAGGCATGTATAAAAAACGGGTGCTTACACGCTTTTGAAAGTTAAAATTACACTTAGTTACGACGGTTCCGCATTTATGGGATCACAGACGCAGAGCACAACCTCTCAAACCGTCATGGGGGTGTTTCAGGCGTTGCTTCACACCCTTGGTATTGATGACATTGCCGTCGCTTCAGGGCGCACCGATCGTGGCGTACATGCCACCGGACAAGTCTTACATGTAAGCCTTCCGCAGTTTTGGAGTAATCTTGTCAAACTCAAAACCACACTCAATATACGACTGCCTAAAAGCTTACATGTAAGAAAAATCGATCCGGTTGCATCTGATTTTCACGCCCGCTACAGTGCCCAAAAACGCATCTATCGCTATATCCTTAGTGAGCGCGAATCCAATCCTTTTGAAGCAAGCTATGTGACGTTTACAAACGCTTTGGATTTTGAAAAAATATCTGAAGCGATTACACTATTTGAAGGGGTACATGACTTTAAACACTTTATGAAAGAGGGAGGCGATACGCAAACGTCGGTAAGGGAGATTTACCGCGCTTTCGCTTACAGACACCATGATAAAACAGTCCTCTACTTTGAAGCCAACGGC
Source organism: Sulfurimonadaceae bacterium (assembly GCA_050292115.1). Classification (GTDB taxonomy): domain Bacteria; phylum Campylobacterota; class Campylobacteria; order Campylobacterales; family Sulfurimonadaceae; genus JAFGUB01. The sequence goes on from JBNKLA010000102.1 coordinate 23,618, forward strand.
TATTTACGATCGCAAATCCGATTGATGGTCGGATTTTTACTTAAAATCTCCCGCAAAAAACTGCTTCTAGCTGATCTAAAAGAGCAACTGGCGGGAACACACGTGCACTCACGCACCCTCGCACCGCCAAACGGTCTTTATCTGGCTAAAGTTATCTATTAAGCCACCGCTTCTTCATGCAGGTGATCCAAAATATCAAATAGCGTATCGGTGTGCCCCTCAATCTCTATAAAGAGCCGCTTGATCTCATCTCTATGCTTCATGCCGCCGTTTTCCTCCACCAAAGCCATGACTTGCGCCACTTTATCGTGAAACGCTTTGTGCGGTTCGGCAATCTGTTTAAAACTTTTAGAGTCTCCATACGTCTCGATTCCTTTTTGAGCATACCATGTGCCAAACCGACAGCTGGTATGATCGGGAAAGCTTTTCGGCGTACGTTTGGTAAAAGCATCGAGCGCTTCGGATTTAAGCAAAATATGGTCAATTTTGGCCAATACGACAAAGTTACGGTTCTCCATGCTTTTACTTGATGAGTGTACCGATTCGGAGAGTTCATTAAAGAGTTGCAGTGCATCATAAAGCGTCGTGACGCTCTCAGAGGTTTGATCGGAGATCGATGCCAGCTTTTCAGAGTTATCGGCAATAGCCATACTCTCTTGCTGAAGCGTCTGAATTGAAATGGAAATCTCCTGAGTCGCTTTTTGCGTCTTTTCAGCCAATTTTCGTACCTCATCCGCCACCACGGCAAATCCGCGCCCATGTTCACCCGCACGCGCAGCTTCAATAGCAGCATTAAGCGCCAACAGATTGGTCTGATCGGCGATATCTTTAATGAGATCCACAACCGTGGTAATCTCTTCGGTACGGTGCGTCAACGCGTCCACTGCATCATTATTGACAGAAATAATCTCGCTAAGCGTATCGGAGTTTTGACTCATCGCTTCCACCACTTCACGGTTTGAACGTGAGAGCGACGTACTCTCTTGAGACTCATCCGCAAGCTGAATGAGCACTTCATTATTTTGATTGAGTTGCTGATGAATAATTTTAAAACTTTCAGAGAGGTTTTTACCGCTTTTTTCAACCTCCATCGTAAAGAGTTCCTGATCTTTTTTCATATATTCGGCTTCCATGGCGTCAATACTACGATTGATGAGTTTCCCCGTTTTGCCAAACGTGGGATTAAGTCCTATTGAGTTGACACGTCTAAAATATTTATCCTGACTGGCATATTCAATCGACGTGTTGATCTCGCGTATAAAACTCTCGATCTCATCAAACAGATTATTCAAATCGTGTGAAAGTTGCTCAAGTTCACCCCCTCCTTTAGCAAACGTAATGCGGGTTTCAAGATTTCCATGCGCCGCATCGCTAACCATATGAGCGGTATGCTTAATACTATGATCGGTAATATGAATCTGGCGGTAGGCATAAAGCGCAATGGCAATGTTACTAAGATTAAACAGAAGCGTTACGATGTGAAATTCAAAAAAGATCAACGAGACCAACAGTCCCAATGAAACGACCCCAAGATGCGCATAGTTGGCGTAGTGGATTTTAGAGAGCGATGATAAACTCTTCATACCCTACTCCTTTCTCTTTTAAAATAGTGTTAAGATACGCTTCACTGGCATTGATGCCGCCTCTTTGCTCCTCTTCAAGTAGCTTTTGATAAAGAGGAACAATCACTTCCAGTGCGGCTTGAGAAGGCATACGCCGTGCGGAATGAAATCCGATGACCTGATTATTGACATCGTAAGAGGGCGTGACATTCGCATAAACCCAATAATAGCAGCCATCTTTACAGCGGTTTTTGACATACGCATGAATCTCACTGCCGCGCTTAAGATAAAGCCACAACATCTTAAAAATAATCCGCGGCATATCGGGATGACGCACAATATTGTGCGGTTTTCCAATCAACTCCACTTCATCATACCCCGACAGCGCTATAAAAGCTTCATTGGCATAGCGTATCGTCCCTTTTTGATCCGTTTTACTCACAAGAAGCTTGTTCTCAGGAAAAGGCTTCTCGTTTCCAACAACTTTTACACTCACTAGTTCCCTTTTCTTTACACAAAATTTGTTTTGATTATATTATAAAAAAATAAAAAAAACCTTTTCTATTAGCGATTATCATACTTTATACATATAGACTAAACTTTCTTTATATCATTTGCATCTATTAACCTTTTTTTGTTAAAATCCCAAAAAAATACAGACAGAAGGAACACTAATGGCAAAACATCAGTTTCAGACTGAAGTCAATCAACTTTTACATCTTATGATCCACTCGCTCTACTCCAACAAAGAGATTTTTCTTCGCGAGTTGGTATCAAATGCTTCGGATGCGCTTGACAAACTCAATATGCTTGTGCTCACCGACGACGCCTACAAAGGCACGGCGTTTAACCCACGTGTGGATATTGCATTTGACAAAGAAGCCAAAACACTGACCATCGCTGACAGCGGTATCGGTATGAGTGATGAAGATCTGGTCGAAAACCTAGGTACCATCGCCAAATCGGGAACTAAAGCCTTTTTGGACAACCTCTCTGGCGATGCGAAAAAAGATTCACAGCTTATCGGACAGTTCGGGGTCGGTTTTTACGCTTCGTTTATGATTGCCGATAAAGTCGAAGTCACTACCCGCAAAGCGGGCGAAGAGAAAGCCTATACCTGGATTAGCGAGGCGGGCGGCGAGTATGAGATTGTGGATGCCGAGCGCGAGAGCCACGGTACCACCATTGTCTTACATGTCAAAGAGGATGAAGATGAATTTTTAGACTTCTACCGTTTAGAGAGCATTGTCAAAAAATACTCTAACCACATTCCTTTCCCGATCTTTATGGATAAAGAGCACTACATCGCGGCTGAAACAGACGATGAGGGCAACGAAACCAAGCCCTCTTCCACTGAGATCAAAAACGAGCAGATCAACAAAGCTTCCGCACTCTGGACGATTTCTAAAAGCGACATCAGTGATGATGAGTACAAAGAGTTCTACTCCTCCATCGGCCACGACTCTGCCGAACCGCTCTCATGGATGCACAACAGAGCCGAGGGTGCCATCGAGTACACCACGCTCTTTTACATCCCTTCTAAAGCGCCGATGGATCTCTACCGCGTAGATTATCAGCCGGGGATCAAACTCTACATCAACCGCGTTTTCATTACCGATGATGAAAAAGAGTTGATGCCGACTTATTTGCGTTTCCTTCGTGGGGTAATCGATTCTAAAGACCTGCCGCTAAACGTCAGCCGCGAGATTTTACAAAGCAATCCGGTCATGACCAAGATTAAAAACGCTTCAGTTAAAAAAGTGCTCAGCGAACTTGCAAAAATGAAGTCTAAAGATGCCGAAAAATATGCAAACTTTTACGCAGAGTTTGGAAATGTTATTAAAGAGGGGCTCTACAGCGATTTTGGCAACCGCGAAAAAATCTTGGAACTTTTAGAGTTTAACACGCTTAACTCCGATGAGAAAGTCGGTATTGAAGATTTTGTCAAAAACGTAGATGAAGAGAAAAAAGAGATCTATTTCATCAGCGGTCAAATGAGCCTTAGTATGCTTAAAAGCTCGCCAAGCCTAGAGCGTTTTAAAGCCAAAGGCATCGACGTTCTTGTGATGAACGAAGAGATCGATACCATTGTCTTTCCTATGGTTAACGAGTACAAAGAGTACAAATTCGTTAACGTTGCCGACGCCAAATTTGAAGAGAGCGAAGAGGAGAAAAAAGCCGAAGAGGAGAAAAGCAAAGATTTCGAAGGCTTAATCAAAGAGTTCGAGGGCGCACTGGGCGACAAGGTTAAAAAAGTTGAAACGACTTTTGATCTTACCGACTCTCCGGTTGCCATAAAAGAGGATAAAGAGGATCCTAGCTACATGATGGCGCAGATGATGAAACAGATGGGTCAAAACTCTGAAATTCCGCCAATCAAACCCATTTTGCAGATCAATCCCAACCACGATCTGATTCTAAAACTCAAAGACTCCGCCGATCAAAACCTCATTAACGATGCGTCGTTTGTGTTGCTTGATCAAGCCAAACTCTTTGCCGGAATGGAGCTTGACGATACGCCGGATTTCATCACCAAACTGAACCGCGTGATGAGTAAAGCGCTCTAAAACCTCTTCTTTACATGTAAGATTTTCTTACATGTAAGCCATAACTGCATAATTCTCATAAAGTTTAATCAATCTGCATGTATGATGTGTACAATGATTCGGATACTATCGTTTTTACTATTTTTCATTTTTACACTTAACGCTACGGATAAGGTCGTACTACAGCTAAAATGGCTACACCAGTTTCAGTTTGCTGGTTACTACGCTGCTTTAGAGCAGGGTTTTTACGCCGATGCAGGGCTTGATGTAGAGATACGTGAGCGCGATCTTTCAAAAGATAATATCAAGCAGGTTCTTGATGGTGAAGCCGACTACGGTGTAGCCGATTCGATTTTGATCCTTCGCAAAGCCAAGGGCGATCCCGTCGTAATCGTCGCCCCTATTTTTCAGCACTCGCCACAAGCCATCTTAACCCTCAAAAGTAGCGGTATCGATTCGCCCTATAAACTTCAAAACCAACGACTTATTTTTTACCGTAAAGATAGTGACGGTCTTGGCGTTTTGGCGATGTTGCAATCGTTAAACGTGCTACCGCAAATCAACCGTTCAAAATCTAAAAACGATCATCAGAAACTTTTAAAACACTATGCCGACGCTTACACCTGCTACGTTACCAATGAACCCTTTTATCTTAAAGAGATGGGGATTGATTACAACATTATCAACCCTGCCCACTACGGTATCGATTTTTACGGCGACATGCTCTTTACCAGTACAACCGAGGCACAACAACACCCTGATCGTGTCAAAAAATTTAATGAAGCAACGCTCAAAGGCTGGGAGTACGCACTACGACATAAAAATGAGATAATTGCACTGATCCATCAAAAATACGCGCCTAAAAAAAGCATCGCGCATCTTCAATTTGAAGCCGAGGCTCTTGATGCACTCATCCGAAGCGACAACACAAAACTGGGGACTATGGATTCGGGAAGGCTTCAATATATTTTAGAGCTTTACAGCGACATGGGGCTGATTGACACCCCTAATGTGACTCAAGAATTTTTGTTTGAGCCATTTCAGCCACAGGTTGATCTTACAAGCGAAGAGAAGACATGGTTACACGCCAATCCTCATATTACCTTTACAACACCGATTGATCTGCCTCCGTTTATTATGACCAATAAACAGGGTGATATCTCCGGTATTCTTGCCGAGTACTATTACAAAATATCGACCATACTAGGCCATCCGATTACCTTAAAAGCAAGTCAAGAGAACACATTTCATGATGATGCCAAAAAAGAGGGAAGTTACGGCCTTGCCGCCGTGATTGATCTGCCGCAACATCACAAAAAATATCTGATGACCCAACCCGTCATTCGTAGCCATTTTGAATATTTTACGCGGCGTAGCGATGCAGAGCGGTATAAGTCGCTTAGTGATCTGCGCCATTGCAAAGTATCCGTGCTTGAACATCATCGTAGCATGATTGAGCATCTCAAACAGATCGAAGGCATCGAGCTCACCTATGCCCAAAGTGCTACCGAACAGCTTAATCAGTTGCAATACGGATATGTGGATGTAATTGCAGGCTATCCCAATTATCACTACCTAATTAGCCAACAGATGCTTAGCAATGTTGTCGGCGCATTTAGTTCCCAAGAAGGCTTTGATCTGTGTATCGGAGTAAACCCACAATATCCTCATTTGCACTCTATCCTCAATAAAGCGCTTGCGACAATGACACCACAATACCGCCAATCGGTCATCGACGCTTGGCTTCATAAAACAGTAGTACAAACGGCCAAACTTACCCAAAATGAAGAGGCCTATCTTCAAAAGAAGCAACGCCTTAAAATGTGTATCGACCCCAACTGGATGCCATTTGAAAAAAATGAACACGGCACCCATGTCGGGATGAGTGCTGATTATTTCGCACTTTTTGAACGCGCTATCGGAACCCCTATTGAAATCGTACCCACATCCTCTTGGAGCGAATCACTGCAAAAAGGAAAAGCCAGAGCATGTGACCTGTTTTCACTGGTAATGCCCACCAAAGAGCGCCGTGAATACCTCGACTTTACAGTACCGTATCTTAAAATTCCACTGGTCATCGCCACACGAGACGATGCGCTTTTCATACCCGATATTGCCAATGTAGTCGATAAAAAAATCGGCATTGTCAAAGGTTACGCTTATGGTGAAATTCTTCGCAAACGTTACCCCGATATGAAGTTAATAGAGGTTGAGAACTTAGACGAAGGCCTCAACCAAGTGAAGCGAAAAACGCTTTTCGGTATGGTCGATACACTTGAAACCGTAGGCTACAGCATCCAAAAAGATTATGTCGGCGAACTCAAAATAGCCGGTAAATTCGACGATCAGTGGGAACTTGGCATTGGAACGCGAAATGACGAACCGCTGTTGCACTCCATTTTTAATAAAGCCATTGCCACCATCTCCCCGCAAACCCATCGAGAGATCATGAATAAATGGGTTTCGATCAATTATGAGCAGGGGATCAACTATACCCTGCTTGCGCAATGGGCGGGGGGCGTGGCACTTTTTTTTAGCGTTATACTGTTTTTAGGATACCGTATCAACCGACGGCTCAAACACGAAATCAAGCGCCGTATCGAAGTGGAAAAACAACTTGAAGAGCTGAGTATCACCGATAGTCTGACACAGGTACATAACCGCAGACATTTTGATGCGGTCGTTCCCGAAGCGATCAATCGCGCCAAACGCAATAATGAGTATCTACTCTTAGCGATTATCGATATTGATTTCTTCAAGCACTACAATGACCATTACGGGCACAAAGCAGGTGATCAAGCGCTTATTGAAGTGGCTAAACATATCGCCAATTTTTGCAAGCGAGCCAATGACTATATTTTTAGAATCGGCGGCGAGGAGTTTGCCCTACTTATCAAAGGAATGCCCCCTGAGCAGGCACATCAAAGACTTATTCATCTTCTTCATAGCATAGAAGCGTTACATATTCTCCATGAACGAAGTCAGGTAAGCCCTTATGTTACACTCTCTATAGGCGCTACATGTAAACGCGCCGATGCCATTAAAAGTTTTGAGCAACTCTATCAGTTGAGCGACGATCTGCTCTATCAGGCAAAGGCAAAAGGCCGCAATCAGGTTGTGTTTGAATAAATCCACTGCGTAGCGAGGGGATGAGCCCTGCACTGCTTATATATCTGCTACATTAATCCACGCATCATCAAGTGCCAGTACATGCCTTTGAGCATGTATAGATCAAATGCCCACCATATCCAGCGCGCTTCGCCTACATCAAGCGGAAATGACGGTGCTGCGCCAAGGTAATTAAACTCCGCGAGGATAATTTTTCCGTATTGGCTTTTAAGCGGACATACGGTGTAGCCATCAAATTTTTGTGTGAGTGGTTTTTTCTCCATCTGTGCAATCAGGTTTGCTACCATGATGGGCCCGTGGTGACGCGCGCTTCCGCCCGTTTTGCCCAGCGGCACACCACAAACATCGCCAATGCCGAACACATTAGGATAGCGCAGGTGCTGTAGCGTCTCACGGTCTACTTCAAGCCACCCTTTAGCAGAGCCTTGTTGCCACGAAAGCGGCGAATTGACAACGGCATCGGGCGCACTCATCGGCGGTACGATATGAATAAAATCATACGGCATCTCCACACGCTCACGCTGTTTGATCATCGTATACTCTTCGAGATCCTCATCATACTCGCCTTTGATTTCATAAGCGTGCTCAAATGTTGCGACTCTATTATCCACATCAATCGCCACAAGGTTATGCGCAAACTTGTTGGTAATGTTGCCATAACGTGGTTGTACCTCTTCGACCAGTGTTTTATTGACCTCAGGAACACCAAAAAGCTTGCCGCCGTTGGTCGCAAAAGTAAAGTCTGCGCTTAAGCCGTCTTGTTTAAGATAATCATCGCTAAGATAGAGAATCTTTTGCGGAGCGCCACCGCACTTAATCGGTGTGGCAGGCTGGGTACAAATGACACGCGGTTTGCCTTTTTTAGCCGCGGATTTAAGATCGTTAAACCACTTCCACGTAATGCTACCGCCATCGGCGGTGCCTTTTTCGGGATCGTTAAGATAGACACTGGAGATACCGTTTTTGCCGATATCCTCTTTGCTTAGTCCCTCAATCCACTCATAATGATAGGAAAGACCGGTTGCCACGACAAGGTAATCATAACCTACAACTTCACCCGAACGCGTTAGCACACTATTGTTATCGGGGTCAAACGTTGCCACTTCGTCTTTGATCCACTTCACATCATCGGGAATGAAATCGGCATTGTTTTTCTTAATGTCATCAAACGTATACTCGCCTGCCGCCATAAAGACCTGCCCAGGTTGATACAGGTGCACTTCGTTGGGGGCAATAATCGTAATGTCGGGATTAGAAAGCGCACTATGAAGGCGCGCCATCGCCATAATGCCTCCGGCACCCCCGCCGACAATTACAATCTTGCCTTTGGCCTCAGATGCCTGAAGCTCCTCGCTAGCTCCGGCGCTAAGCAACACCGAAGCGGCTACCGGCGATAGCCCCATAACCTTAAGCGCATCGCGGCGGCTCATGCCGCTTTGCAGTAGTGTTTCATCCATTTTTACATCATCCATCATTTTTATACTCCTTAGTAGCGGTAACGCAAGAAAAAGCGCACTTCCTGAGCGCTATTTAGATTTTCATCTTCGGGGTTGTCCCAAAAACAGGTGGTATTGGCGCGATACTCATAATCGATATAGGTGTAGCGTAGCTGGGCGGTAAGGTTTTTGCCCTCAATCGGGAGGTTCCAGTACCCCTCATACGCACTGCCGCGCGTTGCGATTTTTGAACCGATTGCACTATCTTCTGCCCACGTCATCGGGGTCCAGTATTTACTGCCGTAGTTATACTCTAGGCCGATACGCCCCTCATCGCTGATCATATCGGGCACGATCAAACCTGCCCAGTAGCTGTAACCGGTTTTGCTCTCCTCGGTGCCTAGCATCATAAACCCCTCTTTGGGATCGGTAGTACTCATTGCGGCACTGGCAAAAAAGATCGCCTCTTCAAGAAACTCTATCTCATCATAGATGCCTTCGCGCTGATACGAAATGGCCGAAAGATGCGTTGTTCCCGAAGCGGCTTTGGGCTTGTTGTCCACAACACGGCGTCCTTTAGAGTTCATGATCATGGAGTATTGCGCCATGAGCGTATCGGTTCCGTTTGCATAAAGCGACATCGGAAATACCAAAAAATCGACCGCAGCGTCGTCATCGTCGGTTTCAACATCTACAAACGGTGTGGGCATCGCACGATCTGCCGGATCATGCGCACGTCCGTATACGACTTTAAGATAAGAACCCGGCAAAAAGTAGTGATCGAGCGTAAACTGAATCATAGCGCCATCGACTTCCATATTGGTAATATGAGCCAGTGGCGATCCGGGTTCGGGTGTGGCCTCGCGGTGATTGGCCAAAAAGCCCTCGGTTGCGGCGCGGCGACCGACGCTAATATTGATAGGTAGATCACCCTGAAGCATCTTATAGACAAAGTAGGCTTCACGCAGACGAATCGTGACGTCGTTTGGGCGTGAACTCTGTTGCCAGAGTTTATCTTCGGCGGCATTAGTGTCTGCACCCCAGTTGTAATAGGCCGCAATTTGACCGTTGAAAAAGAGGCTATCGCTTACTTTTGAGCCCAGTCCTAGCCAAAGACGATTGGTTAAGAGCGAGGGATTAGAGTAGGTTTCGTCTTGTATATCTTTATAGTTCAGGTTATGGTATGCCGAACGAAAATCAAGATCAAACTTAATATTATCGTTGGCACTCTGCGCATTAACACGCGAAAGCATTTTAGCCTGAAATACCTGCTCATCTTTGAGTGATTTTTCGGCTTCATTTTGGGTAGTGGCCAGCGCTTCGACCTTTTCATTTAATGCGTCAATCTGATCTTGTATGGAGCAGTCCATACTATTTGTGGCGCTCTCTTGCAGACAATCTGCGTGTAGCATTGAAGCCAGCGCAAACGATGCCAGAAGTGAAACGTATCGTGTTTTCATTAGTATTCCTCGTAATTGTGAAGGTGTTTCAGAAGGTCAGTCGGTGCAGCGCACCGAGCGAATTAACATGAAGGGATATTGCCGCTATCGCTTGCAAAATCGTGAACAAAATCGTAGAGATGGCTTTGTACTTTCTCATACTTTTTACCGTTGAAAAATTCTGTGCCGCCCGGACACGCTTCGATCATTTTATTTTTAAGCTCACCACTCATATTGGCCTTTTCCCACTCGGCTTGCGTATGCTTAGCCGCAAATACCGCTCCGGTAAATCCACATGAAGTTTTGAGGTATTTTTGATAAAGCTTTTTGCCTTTTGCCGCATCCGCCATAGCAGAAGTTGAGAGTAGTGCAACGCCACACATTGCTGTAAGAAGCATTTTTTTCATTGGAAGGTTCCTTGATTGAATTTGAAAGCAATGGTATCGACGAAAAAATTAAATAATCTTGAATTATTATTAAGATAATGTTAACGAATATAGTAAGAGTTTTTACATAATATATGGATATTTTATAACACGGTTTTTATTGACTTTTTTATGCCATTGCCAAATATCTCCTTAAATTAGGCGACTAAAAGAGCCATGCTAAGCTATTTTTTTCGTCTTTTTGTCACCATTACAGCTTTATAAAGATTACCGAAAGAAAAAAATTGCAAAAAAGAGAGCGTTACTAAAATACTCATTTAATCTAAAGGTAGCGCCAATAATAGCGAAAAAGTCTCACTACAGTCACATCTACACAGCTGAATCGGTACTTTTTTAATACCAACTTTTGTATATAATATATGCACTTTAAAAAGGGCATTCCATGAAAAAGCAACATTTTAACGCATGAGAACAGCTCTTCTTTTGACATTACCGTGGCTGATAATACCGATGCTTCTTTTCGCTTCTAGCGATCTTGACAACGTGACACTACAGTTACAGTGGCGCCACCAATTCCAGTTTGCCGGCTATTATATTGCCAAAGAGAAAGGCTTTTACAAAGAAGTTGGACTTGAAGTAGCCATCAAAGAAGCTGATCGGAACCTCAATGTTGTAGATGAAGTCGTATCGGGTCGAAGTGAATACGGCGTAGGACGTTCATCGCTAATCATCGACAGGGTTCACGGTAGAGCGGTTGTGATGTTGGGAGCCGTATTTCAAACCTCACCAATCACACTACTTATAAAAGAGTCCGCCGATATCCATGCACTCTCTGATCTACGGGGCAAACGGGTAATGCTAGCGGGAGACGTCATTACTTCCGCTCCGATTATTGCTATGCTTGCGAGTCAGGGTATTACTATGAATGATATCACGCTTCAAGAGCACTCCTTTGAATTAAAAGACCTACTCAACGGAACAACCGATGCGATGTCATCATACATTTCAAATGAACCGTTTTTGATGGAACATCGCGGAATTGGATATCGAGTATTTATGCCCTCAGAGTATGATTTTGATTTTTACAGCGATATCTTTTTTACGAATGAGAAAGAGCTAAAAAAGCATCCTATGAGGGTGCGTGCGTTTTACGAAGCTACCATCAAAGGGTGGAAGTACGCTTTCGCGCATATCCCTGAAACCGCCAAACTGATCCATGAGAAGTACAATACCCAGAAAAAAAGTATTGATGCCCTACTCTATGAAGGAAAAACACTCAAAAAACTTGCCTATGCAGACGGCACTCCTTTAGGACAAATCGATCCCAAGCGCATTCAGGGAATTGCCGACATCTATAGGGTACTTGGATACTACAAAGCCGGATACTCGCTAAAAGGTCTGATTTACAATGTTCATACGGCAAAAAACGGCACCCTGTTTTTAAGCGATGCAGAGCGCTTATGGCTCAAGGCACACCCCGTTTTGCGTGTGGGAATCGACCGAGAGTGGGCTCCTTTTGAATTTATCGACAAAGACGGCCGCTACCAAGGAATGGCTGCGGAGTATATTGATCTGATTGGAAAACGGCTGGGAGTAACATTTGCAATTGAGCACTCTCATAAATGGCACGACATCGTCCAAATGATGAAACGGCGCGAACTTGATCTTTATAGCTGTGTCGTTTCGACACCGAAGCGCCGGAGATATATGGATTTTACAACCCCTTATGTCACCGGTTTCCCGATGGTTATCATTACGCGTGATGAAACCCGTTTTATTCGAGATTTGTCCGAACTCGATGGCAAACGGGTAACGGTAGGCAAAGGCTACGCCGCACATGAACTACTCAAAACACACTATCCACGTATCGACCTAATACCTGTCGATACGGTGCAAGAAGCACTAAACAGTGTCGCATTCGACCAAGCATATGCATTTGTCGGCAATATCGCTACGGCGGGATATTACATCAAAAAAGCAGGACTGAGTAATCTCAAAGTCGCCGGAGAAGCACCTTATCGGTTTGAAATGAGTATGGCGGGGCGAAACGACTGGCCGATGCTGAGCGTCTTGCTTCAAAAAGCACTCGACTCAATCAGCCTAGAAGAGCGTAACGCTATCTACAACCGCTGGATGGCGGTTGGTTACGAACATGAGTTTGACTACACCCTATTATGGAAAGTTGTTGTGGGATTTGCTCTGATTTTTTTGGTTTTCTACTACCGCCACTGGCTGACCGTGAAAAAAAAGCTTGCGCTCAAACGGGAGGTAGACAAGAAAGTTGATGAGCTAAGAGAAAAAGACGCTATGCTACTGCAATCTTCACGAATGGCAGAGATGGGAGAGATGATTGGAGTCATTTCCCATCAACTCAAACAACCACTTTGCGCCATTGGTGCCAATATCGATAATTTGTCGTATTCGTTTATGCGTAAAAAGCTTGACAATGAAACCGTAAATAGTTTTAAAGAGGAGGGGTGGCAGTATATCAATTTCATGAGCGATACGATTGAAGATTATCGCAATTTTTATAAACCTGCTAAAGAACAAAAGCCCTTTGAAGTCAATCATGCCATAAACAAAATGGTGTCCATGCTTTCAGCCCATTTCTATCATAATAAGATATCGTTCTCTTTTCAAGCGACTCAAAAAGAGATTTGGGTCTTTGGACGTGAGAATGAGTTGCAGCATGTCGTGCTCAATCTTGCAAACAATTCTCGGGATGCACTGATACAACATCAGGTACAAACACCTCAAATTATCATTGTTCTTACACAAGAAGAGAATAACGCCCGTATTACGGTTACGGATAATGGCGGAGGTATTCCTCAAGATGTTATCGGCACTATCTTTGAACCCTATTTCTCGACAAAAGGTGACGAAGGTACGGGAATTGGACTCTATATGGCCAAAAAAATTATTGTTGAAAATTTTAAAGGCACTCTTGATGTACAAAACGAAAATGACGGGGCATGTTTTATCACCACGATTCCTCTTTACAAAGTTGATTAGATGTCTGTGCACTCTTATGATCTTATTGTTGTCGGTAGCGGCGCCGCAGGTATGATTGCCGCCATTACCGCCGCGCGCCACGCTAAAAAGGTACTAATTCTCGAAAAACTCGCCAAACCCGGAGCCAAGCTTAAAGCCACGGGCGGCGGACGTTGCAACCTCACTAATACACTGGATAATGCCGAATTTATGGCCGAATTTGGACGAAACGGCCGTTTTATGAGCGAGGCCTTGGAGTGTTTTGATCACAAAGCGCTTATGGCGTTTTACCGCGAGATTGGCGTAGAGACCCATGCTCCCGACGGACAGCGCGTTTTTCCCGTCACACATAATTCAGAGACGATTCTCTCTGCGCTTATTAAAGAGATTGAACGCTTACATGTAACCCTGCTATGTAGCGCACGCGTAGTAACGCTACAACTCGAAAATGGCGCAATAAAAGGCGTCAAAACCGAAACCCAAACATTTGAATCGCCTCATGTCATTGTGGCTACCGGAGGGCTAGGCTATCCGCAACTCGGTGCCGAAGGGGATGGCTATACCCTTGCCCAATCGGCAGGCCACAGCATTGCCCCACTCTACCCTGCGATGACACCCTTACATGTAAAAGAGCAGTGGGTGTCGCAATGCCGCGCCGATACGATTGCCAAAACCACGCTACGTATCGATCTGCCCAAAGCCAAAAAGCTTAAAGCCACGGGCGATCTTATCTTTACCAAAAACGGTATTCGCGGCCCCGTAGTGCTCGATTTCGCGCGTGAAATTACCCCATTTTTAGAAAAGCATGGCGAAGTACCGCTACATGTAAACCTCACCAAAGGCATGAACGAAGAGCAGATACGCCATCATATTAAAACCGAACTGGGGCACAACCCGCACCAAAATACGCTCACTCTTTTGCAAACCCTACTGCCAGCCTCTGTTGCCAGCGCCTTATGTGAACTTGCTCTAGCCGATATACATCTTGGGTTTAACAAACAGACCGGAGCGACAAAAGAGGCGCTTATTAAACTGTTAGCATGGACTCCGCTTAGCGTCACAGGCCATGATGGCTTTAAAATGGCCATGATCACCCGAGGCGGCGTATCGCTCAAAGAGATCAATCCCAAAACCATGCAGAGCAAAACGTGCAAAGGCCTCTATTTTTGCGGCGAAGTGATGGACCTTGATGGCCCCTGCGGGGGCTTTAATTTGCAGTGGTCGTTTGCCAGCGGCTATGTTGCCGGGCATCTTGGCGAAACATGTAAAAGGTTTCTATTGTAGCAGATACATCAACACTGCCGGTTGCGCCCCCATAAGTGGATTATTGTATTTAGCAACTAAAAAATAGTCATTTACGGTACCCTCACCAACAACAAAAAAAGCGTTTTGTGAACGCGACAACGCAATATCAAATGCCGTATCATTTGCTATATTTGGATACGATGAATCGGTATCCGTCATTACATAGCCACTACCGTTAAATGACATATCAAGCGAACCGTCCGTTTTATAGCGTGCAATCAAAAGCTCGTTACCGGTAGATGATCCGGTTGCCAATGAACCTGCAACCAGTATATTCCCATTACTCTGTGTCGTTAGAGCGTATCCATAAGTTGAATAATAGCCGCCATATATCGTGTCTTCAACTACCAACTCTGTATACCCCGTGCTATTAAACGCTGTATCAGGTATGCCGTTTGTAGTATAACGTTGCAAAAAGAGTTGACGCGTTGAGCCTAATCGATATCCGGTCAATATCGCTTTGTCGTTGGGATCAAGCGTCATATCGTAGAGCATAAGGTCATCATTTTTCGTTAAAACAGCCGTATTATAGGCTCCATCAGTAGTGCCATTAGTATCGATTGCAACGGTACTTACTCCCCACTGCGATGAGACACACACCATTACCCCAATAATTATTTTTCCGTCATCTCTTATTGAAACCGCTTGTGCGGCTCCGCCTGTACGTCCAGAACACAAGGAGGCATCGCCAAGGGTTACATAAAGTTTGCCATCACCGTTAAAAGTGCTATCAAGAGTGCCGTTGCTTTCATAACGAAGTATGGCTGCTCTGGAATTGGAACCGGATAAGGTTTCACCTACGGCAATAATTTTTCCATCATTTTGTATCGCAATATCTACAAGATGATCTCCCGATTGATTATCAAGATCAGTCCGAACCATACCATTAGAAGCAGGGCTAAAGCTCGTAGTATCTATACTACCATCGCTCTGAAGACGCGTTAGTATAAAGTCTTGAGAGCCATTGATCAAGCAATATCCACCTAATACAATTTTTCCATCACTCTGCAACGCCATTGCTTCAAATCTATTGTCGTCTGCCCCACTACATAAATCGATCTCCTGTTTCCCATCTCCACTAAAAGTAGTATCAAGCAATCCATTACTTAAATATCGTGCTATAGCAAACTCATTAGGCGTTACCGATGTTTGTCCCGCTACAATTATTTTTCCATCTGCTTGAATTGCTACTCTCTTTGCCGTATCTGTGCCACTAAATACGGTTGTAGTGATCCCGTTAGAATCAAATGTATTATCTAACGCTACGGGGGCAGCAAAAAGAAATATTGGTAATAACAAAAGATATAACTTCATGGGGTACACTCCTTTTAAAATAATTACCTACCAATACTAACAGATTTCTATGCAAACTTCCAAATATCTTGTGCTATCATAGCCGAAAGGATCGGCATGACTCCAAACTCTAAACACGAAGCCCAGCTTAGAACGGATCGTATTTCGGCATTTACAGACGAACTTCAAACCCTTGAAGCGGAGCATGTTTTAGTGCTGAGTAGCGAACAGCGCGATGCAGTAACGGCGTACCACCAAAGCGTCATAGCCGAATATGCCGCGACTTACGATATCGATGCAAGCGCACACGAAAAACAGCTAAGTCTCGGTATGAAAATAACTTCTTTTTTGGGAGCACTGGCGCTGGCGGCGAGTGTCTTTTTCCTTTTTTACCGCTTTTGGGGTATGCTCTTTACACCCATACAGCTGTTTATTTTAGTCGCTACGCCACTTGTGCTTTTAGCGGCAACACGACTTGTGGCACAAAAAGAGAAAAGCGGCTACTTTACCAAGATTGCGGCCATGGTCACACTGGCGGCGTTTGTGCTAGAGCTGGTGATGCTGGGGCAGGTTTTTAACATCACACCGTCTGAAAATGCGTTTTTTGTCTGGGCGCTTTTTGCATGGATACTGGCTTATGCCACCAACACACGGTTGCTACTGGCGGCGGGGATTATCGCTTTTTCCTTTTTTCTTTCGGCAAAAACCGGAACGTGGAACGGCTGTTACTGGCTTAGCTTTGGCGAACGGCCCGAAAACTTTTTTCCTGCTGCTATAGCACTTTTTGCCATCGCTTTGGTGCCACACCGCCGTTTTAGCGACTTTTTGCCGATTTACCGCACATTTGCAATGCTATTGGCGTTGTTGCCGATGCTAGTACTTGCGAACTGGGGGTATGCCAGCTACTTACATGTAAGCAAAGATTTTATTGAAGGCTTCTATCAAATTGCCGGTTTTGGATTAAGCGGCGTGGCCATATATGTGGGCATCAAAAGAGGTTGGAGCGATCTGCTTAATACCGGAAATGTTTTTTTTACGATTTTTCTTTATACAAAATGTTTTGACTGGTGGTGGAACTGGATGCCAAAATACCTCTTTTTCCTTATTCTAGGTCTCATTGCAATTATGCTGTTATGGATGTTTAAACGTCTGCGTAGCGCTATCGCTATAAAGGAGGTGTAGGATGCGTATGAATTTTTCGCAAAATCGTCTCTATCTGTCGGCGTTTATGCTGATTGTGCTCACTACCGTAGTGATTCTTGGCGGAGTGGCCTATAACCGTTACTCGGGTGAGCCGCGCACCATAATATTGAGCGAACGTGAACTAAGTCTGCCTTTTTATTACAAACATCGTGCTGAAAACAGCGGCCTATCGCTACGGCTTTCATGGTTCGTATTGGGAGACAAAGGTGCGTATTCCATCTATTCACGACAACCCAAATGGCTCGATTCCGCCAAACTTGCTACACTCGGTTTTGATCAAGCAGATATGAAATACTACAACGAATATGGTCGCACAGAGCGCTCTAAAACGGTACTGATCGTACTTGAATACAACGGCGATACGTATCAACAAGCCCTAGAGTGGGCACGTAATCGTGTGCAAGAGCAAACTATAAAGTATCAAGAAGCGGCAACGCCGGAGCACAAGAGTAGACTCGATTTTGCTCAAAGAAATTTGAAAGAGTTGCAACTATCACAATCGCGTCTCTTTGCTATTGATGCGGGTCTTGATATACGACAACTGCGCAACCGATACGCCGATGCGTCACGCTATATGATCGTGCAGAGTGTCGTACGTCCGACACGTGATATCAAAGGCGTACTTACAGGAGGGAGCATCGAACATTTGAGCATTGAGCAATTTCATGTGTCACTCAAACATCGTCGCTTGATAGACACTCTGATTTCGGGCACGCCTAAAAAGGTAGGCACCCCGCCGCGCTATGAAGTTACGCTTGCGTATGGCAGTCGGCTGGAGCCGTGGATTGTGTCGATAAAAGCGTTATCCGATTAGCACAGAAGCAGATAAAGTGCGCTCATATCAAAAGCACACGTAGCACTATTTTCTATCTCAAGCCGGTACTCTCCGGTGCGATAGCCATCATAATCGGTTGCAACGACGCTATAGATTCCCGTTTCACTTAATTGTACGTTATCGATATATGCACCGCCATCGCTATAGCGCGCTATCAGTTTTTCACCGCTAGGGGCATAGAGGTGTAGTGCGGGTTTCAACGAGGTGTCATTCAGTTCCACCATGCTTATCGAAATATTTTGATTAGCCCTTGCACAAAACTGATAGGTGTCAAAATCACCCGTCTCAATCGTCTCTAGCACCGGTGTATCATCTGTCAATAATGCGCCATATTCATTGGCACCTGGGAGTTTAACGAAATAGAGATTGTAGACCCCCTCTCCATTGCCATCATAATCGGTTGCAACAACGCGGTGAGTGCCACTCTCGCTTAAGCGCACTTCAAAACGCGTACTCTCAGAAGGACTCCACTTTGATGTGATTTTTTCTCCGCTTGGAGCGTAGAGGAAGAGTTCCGGACGCACGGAGCCATCTGTAGGAGCCAGACTCATCCAGACCGTATCATTTACTTCACCTTCAAAAGCGTAGGTATCAAAATCTCCCCATACCATCATTTGTGCAGGATTAAGATCGTTTATAAGCGGCGTTGCCGTTGTTTCGTTGATATCTTGAATTTTAATAAAACGCAGATTGTACAATCCCGTATGCGAACCATTGTCTTTTGCGATTACGCTATAGGTTCCCGTCTCATTCAGTTGCACATCTTTAAAATGCACTGCATCCATGTTGATACTCGACTTTACCTCGGCTCCGCTAGGTGCATAGATGCTCAATTCGGGGTACAATGCCGTATCGTTAACATCGGCCATACTCAGCCAGATGGTTTCGCCCGCTTTAGCTTCAAAGCTATAGTGATCTTGATCTCCATCAGAATCTATCCACGCGGCCACTACCGTATTGTGCTGCAAAACGGTATCGGCCATGATATGAGTCACATAAATAATGGCAATGAGTAAGACTTTTAGGTTTTTCATTCAGACCTCATATTGTTTGATATACGCTCCCATATCATCTGCACTAATAGGTCTGGAGTAGTGATACCCCTGAAAAAAAATACAGCCGTTTTCAAGCAAGAAATCGACCTGATCGCGGCTCTCTACCCCCTCAGCGATTACCTTAAGGTTTAGCGTGTGACACAGCGTGATAATCGTCTTGCTAATTGCGACATCTTCCATATCGCTGGGCAGATTATTGACAAACGATTTATCGATTTTGAGTTTATGAATCGGTAGGCGTTTTAAATGCGTTAGCGATGAGTATCCGGTTCCAAAATCATCAATTGCGATAGAGATACCAAGATCGCTAATCTGCTTGAGCGCTTTAATAGAGGAGTCGGGGTCTTTCATAATTTGCGTCTCTGTAACTTCGATCTCAATATTTTCAAAAGGAACCTGAGATTCCATAATAAGATTTTTCAAATACGCTACCAAATCGGCCTCTTCAATCTGTTTCATCGAAAGATTCATGGAGAGTTTTGCGGGGCAATTTCCCGCATTCCACCACTGTGCATAGTGCTTAATCGCCTTTTTCATCACAATGCGATCAAGTTCAACAATCATGCCGTTGGCTTCGCAAATAGGAATAAAACGATCGGGATAGATTAATCCTAATGTCGGATGCGCCCATCGCACCAACGCTTCCATTCCGACAAGCGTATTGTTTTGTGCATTCATTTGTGGCTGAAAATAGACCACAAGATTATCGTCTTTAAACGCTTGGCGTATCTCATTTTCTATAAAGACCCGCTCATAAGCATTTTTAGTCATCGTCTCATCATAAAAGCTGTACGTATTGCGTCCATTTTGTTTGGCCTTATACATTGCGGCATCTGCATTTTTAAGTAACATCTGTGCACTACTGCCGTCATTGGGATAGACCGAAACACCGATGCTTAAAGAGATATGCAGTGTGGTGTTGTCAATTTGTAACGGCTGCTTACAGGCGTTCATGCCTTGTTCCACAATTTTGGCAATCTCTTTAATATCATTGATACCGTTTAATATCACGCCAAACTCGTCTCCGCCAAGTCGAGATAGGGTATCGGATTTGCGCATATTTTGACGCATCACTTTACTTGCCTCTACCAAAACCGCATCACCGATATTATGCCCCAAAGAGTCGTTGATCTCTTTAAAATTATCAAGATCGATAAAGACCACCGCGATAAAATTGTTATAGCGTTTTGCCGACTCTATCGACTGCTTCAGACGATCCATAAAGAGCACACGATTGGGCAAATCGGTTAACGCATCATGATTGGCCTGATACTCCAGCATCTCTCTTTGATCTTCAAGTTTTTTCAGACTCTCTTCAAGATCCAGCTGAATTTTTTTGATTTTAGTAATATCGCGTCCGGAGCCCACCGTGCCGATGATAGTGCCCGCTTCATCATAAAATGGGGCTTTGAATACCTCAAGATAGAGCAGTTCGCCTTTGACATTACCGTACTCTTCAAAGCGCATCGCTTTGTTATTATCAATGACTACCTGATCGCTATTAAAGCACAACTCTCCAAAGGTGTGCCATTTCGGGTTCTCTTTGTGAGCTTCGCGCTCTCGAAGTGCGAAAAAGACATCATCTTTGCCTATCGGCTCATTGCAATCTTTGGCCATAAGCAGACCGTCACAAATCGCTTGATTTGCGTAAAGGTATTTTCCTTCTATATCTTTGACCCACAGCATATCAGGTAGATGGAGTGTAAGAAGTTTCAATAACTCTTCATTATGTGCTTTTAAATCCGAAAGCTGAAACGACATGTACCCCTCCTAAAAAATTGATACAATCCTATATTGTATCTTAAAAAAATATACTTATTTTTTAAATTCAGTAACTATATGGAATAAATAGACTTCTTGCAAAACTCCCAAATAGTCTCAGAGCCAAGAGACGTAGTGAGATTGGGCTTTTCTTCTTTAAGTGCGTAGCCGTAGCTACGCGCGCAAAGAAAAAAGTTCAAGATTGCTACGTCTCTTGGCTCCCTTTGGGCACTTAAAAGCAGAGCGTGCTCTACGTTAGAACCTTTTTACCGTAGCTACGGCTACGCTAAAAAGAACCTGCCTTGATCACACTGTGCTTTTAAGTGCTGAGACTATCTGAGAGTTTTGCAAGAAGTCTAATACAAAAAAACATTTGAGGTACCCTTGGGTGCTTGAAGAGAGATTTTGAATAATGTTTAAAGATAAAGAGGCTCTTTTGTTGGATATGAACAGTACTTTCATGTTTGGAGAAGACAGGTTTACAAAAGAGGAAGATTACTCCAAATATTACAAATCTATCGGCGGTAAATTGCCGGATAATGTGCTAAACCCTATCATTCAAAGAGCTTATGAGTATTTGGATGTCAAATATCCGTCTAAAGAGTACAGAGACTGCTTTCCTTCGCTAAAAACTGCTATCGAGGCGAGTGCCGAGATTGATCTTTCTATGATTGAAAAAGCAAAAATCATTGAGACGTTTTCCTATCATGAGCATGGGCATATTCCCCAACACTATGTGCACGCATTAAAAGCATTGAGAGAACGTTTTACATTGGCGCTTGTGGTCGATATTTGGGCACCAAAAGCGATGTGGGTTCAGACATTCAAAAATCTCGGCATTTGGGAACTCTTTTCGGCCTACTCTTTTTCGTCCGATCATGGGATGGTTAAACCCTCGCCACGGCCATTTGAGATGGTGGTCAATGCACTGGGGCTTCCTACAGAAAAGTGCCTGATGATTGGAGACTCCGTCCGGCGCGATTTGGGCGGTTCGCTTGACGCATCAATAGATTGCGTACTGGTAGGCGGAGCCCAAAGCGATTTGGCGGTTGGGGAATTTTCTACGCTTTTAGAGTTTCAAAAACAAGTACTTATAGGATAATCATGAAACACCTTACATGTAACAATCTCACCTTCACGCCTTCGAAAATCGTCTGTATCGGACGCAACTATGTAGAGCATATTCATGAACTGCACAACGAGATTCCCGAATCGATGGTGGTGTTTAACAAACCCAACTCCGCTATTAGCGATACCCTGCATGGTGACCAAGACGACACACGCTATGAAGCGGAAATTTGTTTTCTTATTAAGGATAACGCACTTTACGGTGTAGGTGTCGGACTGGATTTAACGCGCGCAAAGACTCAGAATTATCTCAAGCAAAAAGGCCTGCCGTGGGAGCGCGCCAAAGCGTTTGATGCTTCGGCGGTATTAAGCCCTTTTATTCCTTTACATGTAAGCCTTGAGAGCCTCAGCATGAGCTTACATGTAAACAACTCCCTTCGCCAATACGCCACGTATGATCTGATGATTTATAAACCCGATGTGATGCTACACGAGATTCAAAGTTTCATGAGCTTGGAGGATGGCGACGTCATAATGAGCGGCACGCCTAAAGGGGTGGGGAATTTTGCCAAAGGCGAGCGCTTTACATGTAAGCTCTTCTCCAATGAGTCGTTACTGCTAGAACATACATGGATGGTTCGGTGATCTTTACAGACCAGCCGCTTGCCGATATTGTAATGTGGCTCAAAAGCCAACACGATAAACGTATCGCTTTTAGCATCATAAACCCCGACTACGGCGCGCACAAACACAACGGCGAACGCATTACATGTAACGGTATTGCTTATCGCTACCATAGCTACCGCGCGCTGATTGATTTGGCGGAAATTCTTACATGTAAGATGCTCACACCGCAAATCAACGATGCATGTACGGTGAGTATTACCTTTGAAAAGCTTGAGTGCTCAGAGAGTTTTCACAGTGCCGCCGTGACCGACAAAAGCGAAAAGTACGGCGTGGCTTCGCCCTACTCTGCCATTCAAAAAGCCGAAGAGCCGGCGTTTTTGCACGCCTATCTACAAGCGCTTGATGCGGTACATGTAAAGCACAAAAAGCGCATTTTAAATCTGGGGGTAAACCGCGGCGACGAGTTTGATACGATTCGCCGTCATATCGGCGATGAGGCGTTTGCATCGCAACATTATGTGGGAATCGACCACTCTGCTAGCGCCATTGAAGCGGCGCGTACACGTTTTAGCTCTAATGTGAGCTTACATGTAAGCGATATCAACGCACTTGATGTTTTAGAGTTGGAGCCTTTTGATCTGATCATCTCTATCGGTACGCTACAAAGCCCCAGTATTAAACTAAAGCCTTTTGTAATGCACCTTGTACGACACTATCTAAACGAGAAAGGCGCTATGATTTTAGGCTTTCCAAACTGCCGCTGGATGGATGGCGAGATGCTTTATGGCGCTAAAGCACCCAACTACAGCTACAGCGAGCAGTCTTTGCTTTATAACGACGTGATCTTTTGCAAAAAGTACCTGCAACAGCATAAGTTCCGCGTGACACTTACGGGCAAGCAATACCTCTTTTTAACGGCGACTACGATTGGCTGAAACTGCCTTGCGGTCTACCAATATGATAGCCTTGGGCGTAATCCACTCCGATATCTTTGAGATAATATAGCGTCGCTTCATCTTCGACAAACTCTGCAATGGTTTTTACATTCAGCTCTTTGGCCAGCGAAACGATACTGCGCACAAACGCCAAATCTTTCTCATCGCGAGTGATATTAAGAATAAATTCGCCATCAATCTTGATAAAGTCAATCGGAAATTTTTTGATGTAGTGAAACGACGAAAATCCCGATCCAAAATCATCAATTGCAAAGCGATAGCCCTCTAGCTTGAGATTGCGCACAAATTTTTCAAGCAGTGTAAAGCTTTTTACGGTTTCACGCTCGGTAATCTCAAACACGATCTGCGATTTATCCAGCTCAAACTTGTGAATCAACTCATTAATCTTAGCAATAAACTCATTGACAACCAACGCTTTTGGCGAGAGATTCACAAAAAGCGTCCCTTTATAGCCGCTGTGTTGCATAATACCAAAGGCCTTTTCGATATTAATATAATCCATCTGATGCACCACACCCATCTCTTCGGCTTTTTCAATAAACTCTCCGGCACTCATCAAATCGCTTTTCACATCAAGACGCATCAAAAGCTCATGAATGTTGATACTATTATCCCTAAGCGACATAATGGCCTGAAAATGCGAAATAATCAACTTATGTTTAATGGCATCAAGCACTAACAGCGAAAGATCACGGTTCTGCTCTTCAAACTGGAGAATCTCATGCCCCTGCGGCGTACGAATCGCATTTTTACCTTCATCTTTGGCCTGATACATCATCTTATCGGCAATATTAAAGAGGTCTTTGGCATTCTTGGCGTGATCTGGGAAGATTGCACAACCGATAGAGAGGGTCACATACACTTTTTTGCCCTCGGGTGTCGTAAGATCAAATGCGTTAATGCGCTCATGAATGCGTTGTGCCGCCCGCATTACGCCATTAAATGTTGTCTCCGGCACAATCATGGCAAACTCATCGCCGCCATAACGCGCCAGTATATCTTCGTCGCGTTTGGCTTCAAGTAGTACCTGCGCTATAGTTTGTAGAAAATTATCCCCAAAAGAGTGTCCGTACGTATCGTTGATCGGTTTAAAATTATCACAATCGATCACCAGCACCCCAAACTCATGATCATGCCGCCACGCCCGTTTGATCTCGTAATCAAGCAATTCACGAAACACCCGCTGATTAAACAGACCCGTAAGCGGATCGCGCGTGGCGTAATACTCTAGCGTTTCCGTATATTTATTGATCGCTTTGACCGATCCCACAAGATTCATCAAGGTTGTCAAAATCGAGTCGATAACAATCGAGAAGATATTGTCATTGGAGAGTTTGCTTTGAATGCTAAGCCCCACAATACCACCGATTTTAGGCGATTCCAGTAGCATGGATTTAGACTCATGATCAATGGTTTGACAGCTTAAATCCGTCACACAGGTACGGTCGTCACAGATATTATGCACAATGCGTTTATGATCGAATTCAATAACGGGATGACGCTCAAGCATCTTGCCCACGACCTCTTCCATTTTTTCGCGGCACTGCTCACTTGGTTTGCCGCTCCAAAAAATCTCGACATCGCAATAGCCGTCTTTAGACTCAAAAATCGTAATCAAACTGTACACCGGCAACACCGTATTGATCTCAATCAGTAGCGATTTAATATGATCTTTCCAGTCACGCACCACCTCTGAGGTTATGATAAATTTATCGAGCAGTTTGATCTCAAACTCCAAAATCTCTTTATCAACGGCAATAGAGCGCAGTTTTTCGGTTAACTCGTGAAGTTCATGGGTAATAATGTCAAATTCATAAAAGCCGCTTTGAATCCGCTTCATATCGAGTGCTTTGAGCTCTTTGACACTATTAACGTTTCCAAGTTGCGCTTTAAACGTCTCTAAAAAATGCTGTATTTTGCCAAACACCCGCCCAATCATGAAATGCGAGATAATCAGCGTTAACGGAAAAAGAAGCAAAAAGAGCAGTGCCACCTGCATCTGCCGATACGCCGATACCTCATCGGAATTGTATTCAATATTTATCACACCCATCACATCACCCTCATAGGCGTGTACATGGCACTGCGTACACTCATTTTTGGCAATAATTGGCGTTAGCGTTGATGTCACATTATCGTGCGTAAAGTGTTGCGCCGTTTTACTTGCAAGCACCGCTTTAAGTCCCGATGACATGGGAGGCTGAGTGATCGCACCAAAATCTTTCTCGACCACTTCGGAGCGGTAGACCTCGACTTTATACGATCCGCCTTCGAACGACTCCTCTACCGACTGCAAAAAGTCGTACAGATCCTCACGCGACCACCCTTTGCGCATCACCTGATACATCGAATTAAAAACCTGTTTTGAAAGGGCTTCGGAGATATGCCGGT
The DNA here is from genome assembly GCA_050292115.1 of Sulfurimonadaceae bacterium. Classification (GTDB taxonomy): domain Bacteria; phylum Campylobacterota; class Campylobacteria; order Campylobacterales; family Sulfurimonadaceae; genus JAFGUB01. The sequence continues at coordinate 49,601 of JBNKLA010000102.1, forward strand.
TTTCACGCGCACTTACTTCATGAAAGATATAGTTTGAAAAGAGGTAAAAAATAATAAAGAGTACCGAGGCCAGTAAAATAACCTGTACTTTGAGATAGCGTCTTAGTGTTTTCATTACAAATCCTAATACATAGAAACAACATTATTCTAATGGTTTAAAGATAAGAGTGTGATAAAATCCCAAGTTTTGTGAACTTAAAACGAAATAATCTCATTTTGCAAAAACGCTTTGGTGACTCTGCCGCTAAGTGTTTCGCCATCATAAAGTGAATTGGGATTCACCACCGTCATGGTCGCTTTGGGATCAAAAAGAATCATCTCGCACGAGCATCCCACTTCGATAGCCCCACCCTCTTTTTTAATCGATGCCGCCGGATTTTTACTCGCCAGCCGCACCAGCTCACTCATGCTGATCCATCCGCTTTTTACCAGTTTGGTGTAGTATAAACTTAACGCTTCTCCAATAGCCTCGGTACCGTAATGCGCATCAGCAAACGCCACCTCTTTATTTACCGCCGAAAGCGGTTGATGAAGGGTAGTTAGCATATCAATTTCACCGCGTTGAAGCGCCTCTTGTAGCAATACCATAGAACTTTTGGGCAATAGCGGCGGGTCGATTTTGGCCGCGGTATTAAAATCTTCGCACGATTCGTCGCAGTGCAACAGATGGTGCAGGCTCACCTCGGCACTTACATGTATGCCTTCGTTTTTTGCCGCTTTAATCAGCTCCAAAGAGCGGGGCTGGGCAATCGATTTAAAGACAATTTTAATGTCGTAAAAACGCGCCAGTTCAATAAAACGGCTTACATGTAAGGTCTCAGAGAGTGGCGCAATGCCCACAAGCCCCAGTTTCGTGGCCATTTCACCCTCGTGCATCACCCCATCAACCGCCAGCGATTCATCTTCGGCGCGCACAAAAAGGGTGACATCGTACATTTTGGCATATTCGGCAATGCGGCAAAAGAGGTTGTTTTTCGCCGTTGAGCGCACATACGGTGCCACAGCACCACGTTTAAGCAAAATTGCCAGATTGCTCATGCCCCCTTCGGAGTTTATAGAGGCGATGCTCGCTTCAAGCGTTGCCCCCTCATCGTGATAGCGCTCTTTTTGCACAAACTCCAATACAATCTCGTTCTCTATCGAAGGCGTAGTTTCAGGAAGAAGTACCGCCGTCGTTACTCCGCCGCGTAACGCTTTTTTGGCCAAACGCTCCAACGTGCCGCCGTTGATCTGACCGTCACGCGGACGAATGTTGGTATCCACCAGTCCAGGCAGAAGGTACGCGCCGTTAAGCTCCATGCGTTCATCGCCTAAAAGCTTCTCGCCGATATCGGCAACCTTTCCGTTTTCGATCTTCACATCACAGCGACGTTCACCGTTAATGTCACACACAATCACGCCAGAAAGAATCATAAGCACCCTCTTGATATAATTGCGACTATTTTAATGTAGGTAGGGTTAGAGTGCGTTTAATTGCGGCAATCATTACGTTTACGGTTTCGCTATATGCGCAAAGTGCTCTTTATAAAGAGGGCAAAATCCTCTACTTTGAAAAGGGGTGCAACGGGTGTCACGGCATTAAAGCCGAAGGCATGAGCAACTACCCCTCGCTGGCCAACCGTGCCAAAGGCTACCTAAGCTATAAACTGCAACGTTTTCGCAACGGTATCTCCGATTCGCAGATTCAGCAGATGATGATCCCCTTCGCCCAGCCGCTTAGCGATGAGGATATTGATGCGCTTAGTACCTATTTGCACGATTTTGTCGATGAGCAAAAAGAGCACTACGACCCCGCATATGAAACTTGGGGAGACGGCGGTTCATGAAACTCTTAGTCTCGGCGTTAGAACACTCCGCCAATATTCACCTTGCGGCGCTAAAAAACCACCTTGGCGACAGTGTCGAATTGATCGGAATCTTCGATAAAAAGCTGGGCACGCCGCATGTGGATCTAAGTGCATTGGCGATTATGGGCTTTGTCGATGCGCTTAAAAAAGTGCGCTTCTTTTTCAGACTCAAATCCGAGATGCTAGAGTTGGCCCAAAATGCCGATAAGGTGCTACTTATCGACTCTTCCGGCTTTAATCTGCCGCTAGCAAAATCCATTAAAAAACGCTATCCGCACAAAGAGATCATCTACTACATTTTGCCCCAAGCTTGGGCGTGGAAACCAAAGCGTATTCCTATCCTTGAGCGCACGATTGATAAGCTCTGCTCCATTTTGCCGTTTGAGAGCGATTACTACTCATCAAACGCGCCTATCGAATACGTCGGGCATCCGCTACTTGATGCGATCACACACTTTAAATCGGAGCCTTCGTCTCACAACGTTATCACCTTTATGCCCGGTAGCCGCGCGGGTGAGATCAAACGCCTGATGCCGATATTTAAAACGCTTCGCCGCCGTTTTGAGGGTGACGCGTTGGTGGTAATTCCTCCCACCTTTGATGCGCAAAAAATCAGTGAGCTTTATGGCGACTTATCGGCATTTACGATTACGCACGATTCGCATGATGCACTCTATCGCGCCGATTTTGCTTTTATCTGTAGCGGCACGGCTACGCTCGAAGCCGCACTGATGGGCACCCCTTTTGTACTG
>JBNKLA010000103.1:0-4276 GCA_050292115.1 Sulfurimonadaceae bacterium
ATTTTGCTTTTATCTGTAGCGGCACGGCTACGCTCGAAGCCGCACTGATGGGCACCCCTTTTGTACTGGGTTATATTGCCAAAGCGCTTGATTACGCGATTGCCAAAAAGCTTGTCAAACTGAGCTACGTAGGGCTGGGTAACATTATGTTTGAAAAGTGTGCAGGTCATGCGCTGCATCCTGAACTTTTGCAAGAAAATGTAAGCGCCGATAGCCTTTATGCGGCGTATGAGAGCATGGATAAAGCGGAATTTTGCAACAATGCGATTACACTTAGAGATTATCTCAAACACGGTAGTTCGGCACGTATGGCGGAGATTATTTTAGGAGCGAAATATGACAATTAATTTTATCGACCTGCAGGCGCAGTACAGCGCGTATAGCGAGGCGATCGACAAAGAGATCAAAGAGGTTTGTACACATGCGCAGTTTATTGGCGGCGCGAAACTCTCAAAGCTTGAGCAAGGTCTCGCATCATACACCGGCGCGGCTCATGCTATCGGGTGTAGTAGTGGTACCGATGCGCTTTTACTCGCACTCATGGCACTGGATATCAAAGCGGGCGACGAGGTGATTACCACGCCTTTTACCTTTATTGCCACGGCTGAAGTGATCGCATTTTTGGGTGCCAAAGCCGTTTTTGTGGATATCGAGGAACAGACCTATAATATCGACGCTTCTAAAATCGAAGCCGCCATTACCGAAAACACCAAAGCCATCATGCCCGTCTCGCTCTATGGCCAGTGCGCCGATATGGACGCTATCAACGCTATTGCTCAAAAACACGCTTTTCATGTAATCGAAGATGCCTGCCAAAGCTTTGGCGCCGAGTACAAAGGCGCGAAATCGTGCAGTCTCTCTACCATCGGTTGTACGTCGTTTTTTCCTTCCAAACCGCTTGGCGCTTATGGCGACGGCGGCGCGGTATTTACCGATAACGAAGCGATTGCCGAGAAAATCCGTATGCTACTTAACCACGGCCAAAACGCGCGCTATCGCCACAAATATATTGGCATCAACGGCAGACTCGATGCCATTCAGGCCGCCGTACTCAATGTGAAACTCGAACACTTCGATGATGAGGTTGAAGCGCGCCACCGTATCGCAGAGCGTTATGGCGATGCACTCTTTACATGTAACGCTATTACCACCCCATACGTCAAAGCCGACCGCACGTCGGTGTATGCGCAATACTCTATTCGCATCAAAGATCGTGACGCGTTAGTTGCCGCACTTAACGAGAAATCGATTCCCACCGCCGTACACTACCCGATGCCGCTACATCTGCAAGAGGCATTTGCGCCGCTTGGATATGTTAAAGGCGATTTTCCCATAGCCGAGAAGGTCAGCGAAGAGATTCTCTCACTGCCGATGAGCCCGTTTCTAAGCGAAGAGCAGCAAGAGTATATTATCTCGGCACTAAAGGAGCATTATGCTTAAAATCGCACTAATCGGCCTAGGGTCGATGGGAAAAAATCACCTTCGTATCTACCGCCAGCTTCAAGACGTTGAGATCTGTGCGGTGGTGGATGTTGTGAAACACGAAGAGTACGCAGAGCCTTTTTTTAGCGATGTCGAAGAGATGCTAAATACAGCCAAACCCGATGCTGCCGTAATTGTCGTGCCGACCTTTTTGCACAAAGAGGTGGCACTGCAATGTATTGCGCACGGGGTGCATCTTTTTATTGAAAAACCGGTGGCTTCAAGCGTGGAAGATGCGCGTGATATTGCCAAAGCGGTAAGCGCCAAAGGGCTTAAAAGCTGCGTGGGGCATGTGGAGCGTTTTAATCCGGTGGTACAAGCGCTCAAAACGGAGCTGCAAGAAAAAGAGATCTACTCGGTTGCCATCACCCGCGTGGGGCCGTTTCCGCCGCGTATTGCCGATGTGGGGGTACTGACCGACCTCTCCGTTCACGATATCGACCTGATCCGTTTTATTACCGGCAAAGAGATTTTAGATAAAGCGATCTTTAAAAGCCGCAAAATTCACAACCACCACGAAGACAACGCGGTGCTGAGCTTTGAGCTTGAAGATGCGGTGATCGCCGATATTACGACCAACTGGCTCACGCCGTTTAAGAAACGCCGCATCGAAGTGGCGTGTAAAGAGGCCTATTTTGAAGCCGATCTGATCGGGCAAGACTTGACCGAATTTTCGGGCTTTCATGTTAATAATTCGTATGTCGTGCGCGGATGCCATATTAAAAAAGATGAGCCCCTGCTCAAAGAGATTGAAGCTTTTGTACACTACCTTAAAACCGATGAACGCGGCTCACTGGCTACGATAGAAGACTCTATTGTGACACTCGAAATCGCTACCGAAGCATGATTCATCAAAGCGTTGTAATAGACCCCACGGCAAAGATTGCACCCGATGTGAAAATTGGGCCGTTTTGTCATATTGGCAAAAATGTGGTGCTGGAATCGGGATGTGTTTTAGAGTCGCATATCATGCTAAATGACAACGTTACATGTAAAGTGGGTGTGCATATCTTTTCGCACGTACATGTAGGCAATCATCGCGCAAGTATCCGCATCGGCGAACGTACGCATATCCGCGAATTTTCGCTGGTGGGTACCGATGCATCCGATGCCGACGTTAGCATTGATGATGACAATTTTATTATGGCCTATTGCCGAATTTCAAACGGTACCACACTGGGAGCGCACACCATCTTAACCAACGGCGTTACACTCGAAGCGGATGTGATACTTGAAGAAAAAGTGATCGTAGGCGGTCTAAGCACCGTAACTAAAGGCAACCGCGTCGGTAGCGGCGTAATGATCGGCGGTGCGTCGTATGCAACCCACGACATGCCGCCTTTTTGTCTGGTCGAGGGCAATCCCGCCACCGTGAAAGGCCTCAACATCATCGGTCTGCGCCGACGGCTTGAAAACCGCGGCGATATTACGCTAATTAAACAAGCATTCAAACGTACTTACCGACATGGCATCAACAAAGAAGCCGCCAAAGCACTTCTAAAAACAGAACCCATTGAATACGTTGAACGTTTCTGTAACTTTCTCGTCACTTCCAACGAAGCCTAAACTTCTTTGTGCCATATAGGATTGACAAAGCAGTCTAATGTTGTTTTAAAAGATATTAACTCAAATCTTTTCACGAACAAAATCCACAATCCATGACACACCCTCATGCTCTCTTTCGCCCAGTAAAATCAGATCTTTTGTGTGTGGATAGCTCCATCTGCCCAATGTTGCCAAAGAGAAACCGGGCTCTTTCTCTTCTTCAAGTTGCGCTTTTCTTACGGCATCCCAAATAACCATTGTCGGTTTTTCAAATGCGGCGGCAATATGAGACGGTCCCGTATCAAAACCGACATACACGTCACTTGCCCAAATGAGAGCCATCATTTCTCTTACCGTAGTATTTTTGGGTGTAAATAGAGGGAGCTCTTTATGGTTGAATTTATCATGTCCTATCTGAAAAAAACCGACATCATTCTTTAATTGTTCAATCATCATCAACCATTTGTTTTGATACCATTCGCTCTCTCTAAGCGGCGACGAATTTCCATACGGGCAGAGTACAACCAGAGGTCGCGGCAAATGACTTAGCGTCTCAAGTGCTCTTTGTTTCTCGTGTTTGCTAAGATAGAGATCTCCGTGTAATTTTTTTGGCTTTAATCCCCAAGGTGCACAGATATTTTCGGTAATGTGCCCCAATTGCGGAAAGTTATCCATCTCTTTAGATACATCGCGCATAATTTTTGTATCAAATAGATCAGCATTGATGATCTCTTTAATATAAGGGTTTTCATCAAGTATGGGATAATGACTCTCATTTAATGCGATGCAGTCATCGTTATAAAAATGCGGAGCACTCAAAATTTTAAGCGGTCTTCCGAGTTTAAGCGAAAGCGCTTCGATTAATCGGGTATAAATCACCATACTTCCCAGTGCAATCCAACTGGGAATTGCAAGATCACACTCATATTGCAAGGCATATTTTTGATTATAGAAAAAAGGTTCTGTAGTTAAGAAACGTGTGTCCATTTTCTTGATTTAAACTCCAAAAATTTAAAATTCATGCAGTTTAATCTATTTAACGTTAGAAAGAGTTAAATAAAAGTAAAAAAGAACAAATAGTGCGTAACCCCCAAGTAAACCCCATCTTGAAAAAAGGTCAAGATTTGGCTAACTGCACATTCCAAGGCAGCAGAGGGTCAATATCCCTGCTTTCAACCTGATAGATTGGAAGTTCTGTAAGAAGATGGCTTAGATAGGCAAACGGGTCAAGGTTGTTTGCTTTTGCTGT
>JBNKLA010000104.1:0-53712 GCA_050292115.1 Sulfurimonadaceae bacterium
TGCAGATCTTCTTGAAAAAACTCCACCACGCGAAGCCCCTGCGGGGCATAAGCATTTAGCAGCGCTTTCATGAGCGTGGATTTTCCCATACCGCGACTGCCCCACATTAAAACATTGTTGCTAAACGCACCGTGCATGAAATTGTGCGTGTTTTGCACCAACTTCGCCTTTTGAGCTTCAATCCCCACCAGATCATCCAGGCTCACCGGATCAATATCGCGTATGGGTTTGAGCGCGCCAAGAGACGGCCTGTAGATAGCGGCGTTATAGAGGTTCCATTCGATCATATTCGCTCACTTATGATTAGCATTTTTTAACGTCTTTATCAAAGCTAATCTTATCATACCCCTGCAAGGTACTTTTAGCACAAATCAGTGCATCGACAAAATCGATATTTTTGCTTACATGTAAGCCAAGTGCTTCAAACAGAATCATTTTGTCGCTGTTGATAACGCCATCGAGTGCAATAATGGCCTTGAGATCGTTAACTACTTCCTCTTTATCCAGTTTATAAAACGTTACCAGCACAAAAAGTGCTTCCATCAAAACCGTATCAAGAATAATAATTTCCTGCTCTCTTCTTGCAACCGATTCAAAAAGTGCCGTTGATTGTTTTAAAAATGCCTCGTGATCTCCGATAAGAAAACGGATAATGACGTTGGTGTCAATGATGGCGGCCATATTTTTCACTCATTGCCAATCGCATTGCTTCTTCTTTGGCCTGCTCAAGGTTGTCGGTTTTAACACGATCTTTGTATTTTCCCGCCAGTTTCGAGACAATGGAGTTACCTTTAACGGGATACACAATAGCGACACACTGTTTTTTACGTTTGTCAATAATCTCTATTGCTTCACTCAACGTCGAAAGCAGTGCAGTGTTTTTTTGGATCTCCCCGATTCCTATCTGTGTCATGACTTCTCTTTTATATATATTAAAGTCATTTTATATAAATTGGAGTAGTTTGTCAATCTTTAGGCACAAAGTGTGCCTATAATGTCGGTGCTTTTGGCGGTAATATATCTCTATTTTGAACCGCCGGTTGCGGTAGATCGGTGACACTGTTTGTAGTGTTTGTGTCACTACTGCCGTTATTGCACCCTGCTAACAGAATCATTGTTATAAATAGTATGGCTAAGTATCGCATAGTCCTTCCTTATTTGATAGTTTTGCTCAAAATATTTGAGCCTTTAAAGAGTGCCGCCTGAGTGGTGTTGCCGACATCGTAAATGAGCCCGCGTGCGCTGTTTCCCCAATCTTTTTGTGTTGAGGTTGAGAGGGTATCAACTGCATTGATCTGCATACCATCTACCTGATAAACGCTAAAGTGCTCCGTGTAATTACCGGAGAGATAATCGGTATAAGGTATGCCAAACATCAGGTCGCTTGCGCGGTAGGCGAAGGCTTTGTGGTTGTATTCGGCCTCGCTGTAGGTGTAACTGTGAATGGAATTGTCACCCATTTTAACCCTGTCGGCAAGTTGCGGATTGGCAAAATCGCTAATATCAAACAAAGAGACCTGTAGCGCTAGAGCACGTCCACTCTCATCGGCGTCGCGGCCGATGCTTAGCACCCTGTTTTCATCGATTATGTGCAGGTATTCCGAGAAGCCCAGGATGGAAAGCTCTCCGGCAACGCTGGGATGAAGCGGATCGCTCATGTCGAGTGTATAGAGCGGGTCGGTTTGTCTAAATGTTACCACAAAGCCGCGATCACCCATGAAACGCACGGCTTTGATGCTCTCGTTCTCTTTTCCGAGTCCCGAAAGGCTGCCCGCTACTTCTAGGTTTTCGCCATTCTCTTTTAGCGTAAAGACTGAATTATCGGTTCCGTTGCCCGACCAAGTGTTTCCCGTGGTTGTGGCGACGCGCAGGTAGTCGTCTTTTTCGCTCATGCTAAACTGATTGAGCATCGTCCCTTCTACAAAACCGCGCCCTTTGTAGCTTAGGTTTTCATCGAGTGCAAATTTGTAGATCATCTGCTGGCTTTGGTAGGTGAAAAAATCGTAATAGTACGGATACTGGCTTGAGACCAGATAGAGTGAACCTGTTGAGGCGTAATAGGTGTGCGTGTCGCCTAAAAATGACATGCTCTGCTCACGCACGGCACTTTGGGTGTCAAAACGGCTAATGGTCGTGATGTTGGCACGCTGATCCAGCTTGGCGGGTGCATAGAATTTTGAAGGGGTCACGAGTGAGAGCGGTGCGCCGCCATCACTGCTAATGCTTGGAATTAGGTTTTCGCTTGCAACAATGGGGTTGTCGTAATCGTACTTCCATGCACCGTTTTCATCGTAATTGTATTGATAGCAGGCGTTATCTTTCCATGCTTGGGTATCCGTTCCGGATTGACACTCAATTGTTCCCTCAGAGTTATAACTCGCCGTATACGAACACGTTTCATAAATTTGAGTTTGATCCAGTTGCGTGCAAACGCTATCCTCATAAACTTTAGGATAGGTATACTCAATGTTAGGATTAAATTGACTGATTAGATAGAGTTTGCCATCAATCAATCGGCTCTCTTGATAATTGCCGTCGATATCGTAGCTTTTTACAAGTGCAATGTTCGTAGCATCGGAGACATCAAAAATATCCAGCGTAAAGTGCTGCGTGGCATAGCCGTAATAGGGCATGATTTCGGCAGTATCTGATATCCCGCTATAGGCGTAATAATATGTTTTACTTGAAACCACACTCAAACGGTCGTTTTGCAGATACATTGCCACCACGTTTTTATCGCGCATATCAATGCTTGTAAGCGCCGTGTAATCCTGTGCGGCAATCTTCTCAAAGGTCGTCACTACAATCTTTTCGCCGCTGTTATCTACGCTGTAAATATGCGTGCCGTCATGTTTTAAAATATCGCTCTCATCCACGCCCTCTTCTTGCAGGTTTGTGGTGGTTGCATCGGTGATATCATCTTGCGCATCCGTTGGAGCGCTTACCTCTCCCGAATACTCAAGTTCGGGATAACCCACGGCATAATAGTAATCATGAAGCTCCAGCATGGTTCTAATGTAGCTAAGCATCGCCGCTTCACTCTCAAAGGTATGGAGCTTGGAAAGCGCGTCATCTACGGCAATCTCGCGAGTACTCTCGCTTTTTACCCACAACCCCTCACTCACGCCGATGGATTCGACCGAAGGAAAACCCAGTGTGTCATCATTCACCTGCCACGCTGCATCGGCGCTGTATTTCCACACCAGCGCATCACCAAAAAAGCTATCGGAGACCACGCTGTTTTGAGGGATTTGAACCAGATTCCACCCTTCATAAAGCGTTATGGCGTTGTTTTGTGCCTCGGTAAGAAGCGTTTCGCTCTTTACATGTAACGACCACGCCGATTTGCTATAGACCCAGAGCGCCTGCCACGGCTCTAGGGTACTTAACTGCGGTATCTCTTTTTCAATCAGCTTTTGCGCTATCTCGCCCTCAGGCGCAAACCCTTTCCAGCTTTGCGTCGCACCGTCATACCCCCAGACAAGCTCCACGTTTTTGGTGTCAAAAGCACTCATGTCATCAAGTCGCTCCGGCACGCCGACAAGCTGCCACCCCTCTTTAAACTCAATATCGATATCGGCATAAAGGCCGCCGCATATCAATGCAAGTAGAAGCAAACGTCGCATCATTACATCCTTTTTATGGTTTACATGTAACACTTTATCATCAATAAATGCAGAAAGAATGCACTACTGATTCAATAACTCCAGCATCTCCGCCGCTTCATCAACGCCTTTAGAAGCGGCTAGGCGAAACCAGTAGCGCGCTTTTTTAGTATTAGAGGCGATATTGTGCGCCTGTTTATAATAGAGCCATCCCAGCATCAGCATTGCATCGCTGTCTCCCCTGTCGGCCGATTTTTTGTACCAGTAAAAAGCTTTTTGCAGATCAACACTTCCCGCTTTACCGTTGTAATAAGCACTCGCCAGTAAAAAGGCCGCATTCATGTCGCCCGCTTTGGCCTGCGACTCCAGATAAGATAGTGATGAGGGGTTATCACGCAGTGTATCGTTTTGATACATGCGCAACGCCTCTTTTAGCAGATCGCTCACGCCATAGAGCGCTCCCGCCATCAGCACCATAAGAAATAGTTTTTTAATATTTCTCATAGCTCAACACCACGTTAAACATCACAAAAGCCTGATCGACTTGGAGCGGGTCGCGCGCATCGACATCCATATACATCACACCGGTATCAAAGGAAAGCGTATCGTTGTAGCGGTATTTCAGATAAGCATCGACCTCAAACGCGTGCATATCGTCTTCAATGCGCACAAAACTGTTGTCATAACGGCTCTCTCCTCCGATGCACTCAAAACGCCACTGCGCATCGGCGTAGATGTATTTCGCATACATATTTTGCGCGTTTTCACGATCTACTTGGTTGCTCAAATAAAACTGTCCAAACATAAAACTGCCCATCTGAATCATCGCAAGCAGACCGTTTTCTCCCGTTTGCGAAGCGCCCAGTTCAAAAAAGTGGCTGCCGTAAAGATACTCCAAGGAGGCGTTAAAAAAGCTCTCGTCATAGTCATACAGCGCCAGATCGAGTGCCTTAGCCGACGTGTAGCCCACATTGAGACTCATATTTTCATAAAAGAGGCTTGCCGTGCCGCCGGCAATGTTACGCAGATCCTCAATATAATAATCAAAAAGCGAGAGTTCGGCATAGGTGCTACTTGCCTTGGCAACACTGCCGTACATCCCCTTTTTTTCGTTAATATCCTCGACGTGCATGTAGTAGTTGTATTGCAGATGGCGGTAGTTTTCAAACCAAAAAAGGCGCAGGCTCAGGGCATCGTCGCTGCCTAGCATCGCCAAAGCGCCGTCGATGCTTCCAAGTAACCAGTCGAAGCTTACCTCCTGACGGCCAAGGTTGAGTGCGAAAATACCGTTGTCGTAGTTAAGCGAAGCCTCGCTAATAAACGCCTGATTGATCTGCTCTGAGCTCATTTTAGTGCTCCGGTACGCCGGTGTGGTGTAGGTATTTTCGCCAATAACGCGGTTGGCTTTGGCACCCAGAGAGAGAAAAAAATCTTCGCTAAGATCATAATCAAGCATCAGGTGAGCATAAAGCGCACTGTAGCTGTTGCGCTCGTTATCCTCTAGCATCTGCTCAGACTCGTTGTGCACAATCGCCTTGAGCTTCACATCAACATCTGATGATACCGCCCAAACAGAGCTTACATGTAAGAACACGATGAGCAGATATTTCATTTCGCGGCCCACGGATTGCTTGGCGTTGTACGGACATCGGAATCGTCCGTAGGCGTTTGAGACGATGGAGGCGTTAAATCTTCTGCACCGCTAATCTCAGAACCGTCACTTTCAGCCACACTGGAATCTCCACTCTCCTCTTCGGGTGTCACGGCGGAAAAAAAGACATTGCTATTTTCCATATCATGCGACTCTTTGATCGGCTGAAAAAACGAGAGCCGGTTTCTGCCAAGATTTTTGGCCCGCGCGTGTTTTAAAACCTGACGCAGATTTTGGTGAATGTCTTGGCGCTCTTGATAAAGCGCTTTAAACTCACGCAATACCAATTCGCGCTGATATTTGCGCAGGGCTTCAAAGGTCAACTCCTCCGCGTTCAACCAAACAGACACCATAATAAGCACAATGACAATTTTCATTCGGAAACCTTTTCAAGTTGCACGACAAAAGTGCTTCCCTCGCCGAGTTTGGAGAGAATCTCAACTTCAATGCCATGCAACTGCGCAATGGAGTGCACAATAAAAAGGCCAAGCCCCAGCCCTTTGCTTGTCGCGCCCTCTCTGTAATATTTTGTAAAAACTTTTTTGGGCGCTTTGATGCCGCATCCGTGATCTTGAATCATAAGTTTTGTGCCTTCAAGCCGCACCGATACCTCGCTCTGGCGCGGCGAAAACTTAATGGCGTTGCCGACAATGTTGTCAATCATACGCATTAACAAAGACGCATCGGCCTCTACATGTAAAGGGTGCGACACGCACGACACGCGCACGCTAGCGCGCAGATCGTTCCAGTACTCCAGGCGGTTTTGAAGCAGCGTTTCAAGATCAAAGTGTGTTTTGTTGAGTTCGTAGCGATCCGCTTTTAGCGAAAAAAGCAGCTGCTCTTCAAGCGCTTCGATATCGCCGATGCCCTCAAGCACGCGGCGGTTTTGGTTTACAAGACGCTCTGAGCTTAGTTGTGCACCCATCGACTGCGCATTGAGTTTAATGACGCTTAGCGGCGTGTTGATGTCATGCACGATGCCGTTAATGAAGCCGTCAATCGTCTCTATCGACTCACGCACCGGACGCAGCGACATCATGGCCAGCAGATACCCCACGGGTGCCATCACTGCTATAAAGCCAATAAACACCGTGAAAATATCTTTAAAAACCGCATCAAGCCCCGCAATTTTCTCTACAATCTTCATCTCGCACGTTGAGCCGTCATTTAAAAGCTTTTGTAGCCGTTTACACTCAAGAAACACCATGCGCGACTGTAGCTTTTGCTCTTGAAAAAGACGGTTGCGCTCTTTGTAGTAATAGAGCGTGCCAAGCGCCGCATAAAGCAGTGTAAAGATGCTGATATAGACGAAAAAAAAGCGGTAAAAACTGCTTTTCTCATACGATTGTAGTGCGATAGCCCACCCCTTTCATGTTTTCAATAATAACACACCCCTTCGTATGGCGCTTAAGGTTTTTAATGTAGGTTCTAAAGGTCGCAATGGAGATGGGCTTTTCGTCGTAAAGATTAAAAATAATATCTTCAGGCGCCAAAAACTGCCCGCTATGACGGCACAGATAGCTCAAAAGCGCAAACTCCTTTGCCGGCAGTTTGTGCACCTTATCCTTACATGTAATGCTAAGATTTGAGGCATCAAGCGCAAACTGTTTGGAGAAATACTCAAGGTGCATTTTGGGCATTTTAGAGGCGATGCGAATAAGAAGCTCATTCAGATCAAACGGCTTTTTAATGTAATCATCCCCGCCCGCTTCAAAGCCTTTGGCAAGGTCGTCTATCTGGTGGCGCGAAGTGAGAAAAATAGCAGGAGTCCTGTCGCCGTCGGCACGCAACTGTTTTAAAAGCTCAAACCCGTCAATACCCGGCACGTTCACGTCAAAAAGATAGAGATCATACGTTTTAGCAAAACAGGCTTCGGCAGCCTCATCTCCCTCTTGCACCCAATCGACACCGTACGACGCCTCTTTAAGCTCATCAAGCACACTCATGGCTAAGAGTTTGTCATCTTCTAAAAACAGAATGCTTTGCACTTCAGGACTCCTTTGTTTAACTATACCCCGTAAAAATGCACTATTAATGGAGTGGCTCTTGCTCCTCATAAAACTTTATTCCCGCCACGCTCTCAAACGGACGCGCCCTCTCAAACCGAAGCCAGAGTTTATAGTAGATATCATCGTAAGGTACGGCGTGAAAAAAGCGGCTGTCGGTGGAGTTGTCGCGCAGGTCGCCCAGCATAAAAAAATGGTTACGCTCAATACGTGTTTTGGGGTATTCAAACAAAAAATCGGGTCCTGAAATATTGTCAAAATGGGTAATGGCATAGCGTTTTTCATACGGAGCTTTAAGCCAAAATTCTCCCTTTATCAGTGCGATATCAAGACCAAACTTTTGTGCATACGCTACGGTTTTTTCACTGCTCGATTCAATTTGAAGGTAAAACACTTTCTCATGCTGCATCACGCTATCACCTCCAACTGCCACACAACGTTTTATATAAAGCCGCTCATCCAGCGGATGCTTAAACACCAGCATATCGCCACGCTCAATGCCCCTACTGCGGCTATAAAGATGCGCACTAAAATAGCCCAGAAAACTGGGCACATGCACTCCTGCGCTAATGTTTTCGACAATCACGTAATCGCCTTCAATCAGCGAGGGATACATGCTGATATCCGAGATTTTATAAATGCGTAAAAAGGAGGCCAGAAGAAGAAAAAAAAGTATTAAAAGCCCGTAGCGCTTATACTTCCGCAAACCGGTAATACGCATTGCACGCCCCCTCGCTACTCACCATACAGCTTCCAAGCGGTGTGTTTGGGGTGCAGGCGGTGCCAAAAACTTTACAATCTTTGGGGCCGGCTAAACCTTTTAAAATAGTGCCGCAGATGCAGAGTTTATGATCGTCAATCGGTTCGGTGCTAAGATATTCGGCAAAGATTTTTTCGGCATCCATGGCCTCAAACGCATCGCGCAGTTTTAGGGCGCTAAAAGGGATATCTCCTATACCGCGCCAGCGAAAGTGTTCACGCAGCTCAAAATAGGTGTCGATCAAAGATTGCGCCTTGAGGTTGCCCTCACGGTTGACCGCACGGGTGTACTGCGTCTCGACCTCGCAACGACCCGAGTTCTTCTGACGTATGAGCATTAAAATACCCTGCATCACATCCACCGGTTCAAACCCGCTCACGGCTACGGGCGTGGCGTATTTTTTCGCCAACGGTTCGTAAATCTTTGAACCCGTAATCACCGAAACGTGGCTAGGGCCTATGAAAGCGTTCACTTTCGAGAGCCCATCCGCCATAATGGCTGTGATAGAGGGAGGGACGAGCACATGGTTTACATGTAAAAAAAGATTGCTCACGTTTTGAGCCAATGCGGCCTTGATAAGCGAAGCGCTCATGGGTGTGGTGGTTTCAAAACCGATGGCAAAAAAGATCACGTTTTTATCTGGATTTTCTTTAGCGATTTTAAGTGCGTCAAGCGGGGTATACAGCGGTCTGATATCGTGTCCTTGCGCGCGCTCTTTTGCCAAAGAACTCTTTGATCCCGGCACGCGAATCATGTCACCAAGCGTACAGAGTATGGTATTTTCCATACGCGAGAGTGCAATCGCATGATCGATCCGCTCTTTGGGCATAATGCACACCGGACACCCGGGACCGTGAATAAAGTCGATGTTTGAAGGAAGCAGCTGCTTAAGGCCGTATTTCATAATCGTATGGGTATGACCGCCGCACACTTCCATTACATGTAAGGGTTCACTCAGTTTTTCGGCTTCTTTGGCAATGGACGTTGCAAGCGCTTTGATGACCTCAGGGTCACGAAAACCGTCGTAGAGGTCTTTGAGTTGCAGATGGCTCACTATATTATTCTCCAATTATCAAAAAGCTTCCAATAATTTTTCAAACTGTACAACATCATTGCATGGTTGATGGGCTACAAATAAGCCATCACGATTTTCGTATGACACACCTTTGCCTTTACGTTGTGATGTTCCCTTTGGCGGAGTTTTTCGAGTATCAAACAACACGCAGCGGATATTTTCATTCTCGATATCATAAGTCTTATTATTGGAATTTCCAATAGTTTCAAGCAAAAACATCGCTATCACACGTCCTGCTTTCAATTGCTTTAAATAAATGCCAGGGTTGTTTGACTTTAGTTCAATTAGCACTAAAAATAATTTTTTTCCTCTTGTGTAAAACACAATTGCATCATTAACCTTTGATAAGCCAGCTTGGGAATTAAAAAAAGGAAAAACACGACATCCTTTTGATAAGTTAACATCAAATGTCAACCCAAAGATATTACTACTTGCACTTTGAAGAGTAATGCTCTTACATGTAGCACCAGATTGTTTTTCTTCTACTATCAGTTTTCTAGCAGACATAGGGAGGGAAAATGTATCATCAACACTCTCTTTCAACGCCTTAATCAATTGCTTCATCACTCAACTCAGCTTGCTTCGTATAATAAATTTCGTCACTTGATGTGTTAAGTGTATTGATCACATCATCAAAAGTTTTGGCAATAATTCCTTCCTCGGAATTTATCTCCATTTTTGAAATTTCACTACCCACAAATAAATAAGCACCTACGTCATGGGGAGCTAGTAGCATATTTTCTGTATATCCGTAACGCTGCATTATTTCTTCTTTAGATGCAAACGATTTTTTTAGCATAATAAGATTGTTAAGCTCACGAATAAAGTAATCGCTATGCGTACTTACAATTACTCTAACCCCTCGATTACAGACTTTTGCAAGAATGCGTGCAATTTTTCGTTGATTATCCGGGTGAAGATTAAGCTCAGGCTCATCAATAATAAGAGTAGAACCTTCTGTTACAAGATATTCTAAATAAAACACTAGAGAAAAAAAGGTTTTAACCGTTGATGATGCTAAATGAAGCGACAATTTTGGATTGAAATTTCCCTTATTTGAATTATTTTTGTATGGCTGAAAATAAATACCTTCTTTTTCAATTTTATATTTGCCATGCAATATCTCTTTTTGAACCTCTGTTGCAAGCTCTTTAAAACCCAATCCAACTTTTTTCAGGTTTTGCAAATCATTTAAAAAATCTATATAGTCAGCTATAGGTTGTGGATATCGTGAAACAATCAGATCTTTAATCAACTCCATCGTATTAATTTTTGATTTTTGGAGATGATGCATAAGCGCTGTTCGATTGCGATTTAGCTCTTGATAAAAAAGATTTAACCCTGTACGTTCTGCAGGCAACAAAAAAGATCTTGAAAACAGTTCTATAAAAACAAAACGACTAAAAATATTTTTCAGACTATCTTCGATAATTTTTTTTGGAACATTGTCATCTAATAGTATGAATTTTAATAGACTACTATCTTTTTCTTTGGTCGCCTCAAAAACCACATGATCTTTCTTGCCCACTTCAACAGAACGATGGAACTCTTGTTCAATTAATTTTTCTTTTATTAGTGGCTCATCAAGAGAGAGTGTTATTTTCGTTTGCTTGAATTCCTCTTGTTCTGCACTAAACACAACTGGTAATTCTTTGACAAAAGCATGTTCAAGTTCGGCTTTCATTTTCTGATAATACTTGTCAAAAAAATCTCTTAAGTCAACTTCGGTTATACCTTTGTCATAAAGCGTTTCAATAATGGGAAGAATTTCTTTAAAAGAATACGTAAAATCTTTGTCTAACAGACTATACAGAGCATAAGCAGCATAAGTTTTGCCGGTATTATTTTCACCGGAAAATATAGTGAGATTGTGCAGTTCAATCTCTCCACGTCCAATATTTCCTAAATTTTCAAAATAAATTTTTGGCATGACCTACCTTTTTATTTTAATGGTATTATTGTAGCTTAACCATCCTATAGTGCAAATTTTACAAAAGATACGGCGTAGAAACCGCTTTCTATAAGCCGCTCACAAGGCTTAGAGCTTCTCTCAATTGTCGTCATCCTCAACAACCTGCCACCGCTCCTCTTCATCCATCTTCTCCAAAATCTCCTTATAGACTTTCAGCGACTCCAGCGCATCCTCTTCATCAATTTTGCTCATGGCAAAGCCTACATGTATAAGCACGTAGTCGCCAACACTAACCTCATCACCCATCAGATCAAGGCTGACTTCGCGTTTAATGCCCATGGTATCGACCGTGGCGACGTTATCGTCGTCGATTTCTACGATTTTAGAAGGGATTGAGAGGCACATGATTATCCTTTTTCTTGAAGCATGGTATAAATTGGCTCAGCCCACGCTGAAAGTTTTGTATAGGTTTTAGCAATTTTACCTTCACTGGTACGAAACATCAACCGTGCCATTGCATCATTTTTAGTATTATCGTAAAAATATGCCCTATCAACGATGGGTATTGCCCTAAGCGCATACTCTAAAGAGCGGTAATAGCGCTCGATAATTTTACGAATCGGTACATCATGTCCACCTTCAAGTACTCTAATTGCAACACGTTGGGCATTAATAGTAGGGTCATCGACACATACGAAAAAAAAACGAACAAAATAGCCTGCATCTTTGGCTTTTTGAATAAATTCAAACTTTTCAGCTGTTGAAAAAACCGTTTCAAATGCAATAGACTTTCCCATTTTTAAAAGCCGGTCACGCTCCGTTGTAGCATATACGGCTGCCTGCATCACAGCATCATACGCATTCCAATCACCAAAACGCTCTTTAGCGATAATATCAGGATTGATATAAACCGTATCCTGCGACCACTCATGTTGCAGAAGCTTCTGGGTGATCGTTGTCTTTCCCGAACCGTTTGGACCGGCAATAACAATTAATATAGGTTTTTCAGGCACTTTCATCATGTTTGTATTCAGATGCAACAATATTTTGTATCTTTTCAAAATGGCGTTTCATTACCTCTTGATGCATTGCTTTTGCATCAAAAGATGCCTCTTTGCACAATACTTTTAAAGCACGGATCTCATACTCTGTATCTTCTTGTTTTGTTTCTTGTTGCATTTTAGCCTCTCATCTTCCGTTTAAATTCAATCCACTCCACAACCCTTTTTACGGAAGCTTCATCATTCATATTGACCTCTAAAATATCCACGCCCGGTTTGATCTTGCGTGCTTCGGCTTTTTCATGCTCGACATCGTACTCAAAATGCGGCAGTAAATCGGTCTTGGTGATCAGCACTAGATCGGCCTGACGGAACATGACCGGATATTTAGCGATCTTATCCTGACCTTCAGGCACGGAGACCAGCACCACGTTAAGATGGCTTCCCACGTCGTAACTTGCCGGACAGACCAGATTGCCGACGTTTTCAATAAAACAGACCTCTACCGCGTCCATATCCAGTTCATGCAACGCTTTATGCACCATAAAGGCATCGAGATGACACGCGCTTCCGGTTTGAATCTGATACGCATCGATACCCTTGGCTTTAAGCCGATCGGCATCGCGCGACGTCTCCAGATCGCCCTCAATTACGCTGTATTTAAAGCCGGCGACATCCGCCATTTTTTCAAGCAGCGTAGTTTTCCCGCTGCCTGGAGAACTCATAAGGTTAATCGCCAACACACCGTGCTTATCAAAATGCGCACGATTATGCCCTGCTTCGTGATCGTTTTTATCAAGAATTTTAGTAATAACCTCAATCGTTTTTTTATCGTTTAATTGAGGATTATGATGCAGTGTTTCATGGGCTGCATGATGCGCATGCGAATGGTCGTGCTCATGAGAGTGATCATGATCGTGATGATGGTGGTGATGTTCATGATCGTCATGAACATGCTCGGTGATGCTGCAGCCGCAATCTTTACACATGGAAATCCTTTATGGTAGATATTATAAATTCATAGGCTAAAAGAGAGATTAATCCCAATCATGCAGATGAAAATGCGCGTGTTCTTCGCCATTATGCGCGTGGCGGTGACGGTGTAGCAGATGCGCGTTTATCAATGTTGCCGTGTCATCAAATAGTGCCTCGATACCGCCATCATACACCACGCCTCCCTCTGGCCCCAGCACAATAGCGCGTGTGGCCATTTCGCGCCCAAGGCTAAGATTGTGCGTGGCCACCACGGTGGTAATGTTAAGTTCATGCAAAAACTCCACCAGCCATCCGGTGCTTGGCGGGTCTAGGTGAGCGGTCGGTTCATCAAGTAGCAACACTTCGGGTTCAATACACAAAAGCGATGCCAACAGCACTTTTTGTTTCTGACCGCCACTTAGATCAAGCGGGCTGTTTGAAAGTTTATCCTCAATACCAAAAATTTGCGCCCAGTGATGCACACGCTCATCAATATTTTCAAAACCAAAATGCCTTAAACCAAAGGCAATCTCATCATAGACAGTGGCGTTAAACAGCATACTGGAGGGGTCTTGCATCTGCAACACCACGCGTTTGCGAAAGTTAGCGTGCTTTTTGATCTCGCTTTTGCTTACATGTAAGCCTTCAAACCGATACTCCCCTGCGTGAGCGAAGATAAGACCATTGAGCAGACGCAACAGTGTCGATTTACCCGAACCGTTAATGCCCAGCAAGAGCACCTTTTCACCCGCATCAACCCTAAACGACACATCACGAAGCACTTCGATATACCGCAATGCGTGATCTTCATAAGCATACGCCAGATGGTGACACTCAATCATCCAATAACCCCCGTGAACGCAACGCCATTACCTGTTCTTCACTGCGTTTGAGCATTTTAGCAAAAAGCGTGGCTAAAAGCGGCTGTAATTTCGAGGTTTTATAAATGCCACCAAGTCTGCCGCTACGGCTTTTAAGACCGTACATGTAATCTATAAAAAGTTGGCGTAGCATGATGATTTGGGCATAGGTAAAAGCGTAAAGCATCCCCAAAAGCGAATGCGTTGCAAAGAGTTTGTGCAGATTCACGCGCGAGACCAGCGTAAAGCTAAGCTGTGTGAGTGCGAGTGCGCGCAAGTTAATGAGTAGCAATACTGAAAACGCATCGGGCATAAAGAGCGCGTACGCTAATGAAACACTCCCCGCAAAAAGTGCAACCACCGCTACCGAGCGGCGCAAAATACGCCAGCGCAAAGTACCGCCAAGAATACCGACGCCAAAGAGTGAAATAAGCATCAGAATTTCGGAGTGTACCACCCCAAGTAAAATCACCCAAAGCGCATACAATAAGAGTACATAATGTTCACAACGCAAAATAACCTCTAAAATGGTGGCGTAAAAAACGCACCGCTCCTAGCGTGACAACTCCCTCGGCAATGCCTAAAAAGAAATGCGGTAGCACAATGGCGGGAACGGTCACGTCCAAGCCAAAGGGAAAATAGAGCGGCCGTCCACTGTCTGAAGCGATAGAAGGCTGAATCCCCAAAGCCAATGCGACAATAATAGCAGGAATCACGACACTCACAAAACCCGCCCCCACAAGCGCGGCATTTTCATAGCGTGAGAGTATTTTACTTACCAAAAAAGCGCTAAAACTACCGCTAAAAGCGATGGCCAACACATTGACACTGTAACTGGTTATGCCCCCTTCTCCAAACAGCAGTGCTGCAATCAACAACACCAGCGAAATCGCTACAAAAGCGCTCCACGGGCCAAAGAGTAGCGCAACAATCGCCACGCCGCCCAGATGCACGGTGGTGCCTCCCGGAAGCGGCAAGGCGATAAGCATTAGCACAAACGCCAATGCGCTTACACCGCCAAGCAGTGGGATTTTTTCAACATCAAGCCGTATTTTTTTAGCCGCTACCGCCCACAAAACCCCGCTTACGACCAGTGCCGGCAGATAGGTTTGAGGCGAGATAAAACCGTCGGGAATATGCATTAAAAAAGTGTACTAAACGTAAAGAGCAGACGGTAGCGCTCTTTGCCCTCGGAGCCTTGTTGCAGATCCTCTTCGTTGAGATCTTTCCAACTTGGCAGTTTCACGCCCATCGCAATGGAGCTCTGCTTAATAAAAAGCCGAAACCCCGGAGTCAGGTACAAAATATCGCCGCCGGTCGCTTCGACCTCTTGGCCGTTCTCTTCATCGCGCCCTAGCGAAAGATAGTTGGCTTCCATATTTAGATCGAGTCGTAGTTTTTTTGCCCCGTTGCCATAGAGCTTATAGGCCAAGGCGGTATTGAGCCGCACCTCATCGCCAAAACGCACTTTGGTGCCGTCAAAATACCTATTTTCCACAAAAGTGTTAAACGACGTATCGGCAATAAAGGTCCAGTCGTTGCCAAACCATTTGGTCATACTCACGCCCGCCATAAACGAAGGCGCTCCAAAACCGGTCTGCATCCCCGGATCGATCAAATTGCCATCGCCGTCTTTGCGGTTGCTCTCACCCGTGGGCAACGTGGCATTAAACGACACGGTAAAGTGCCAATCTTCCATATCATCAAGACTTTCGGTTGAAGGTACCAGCTTTAAACCCTCATCATATTTAAAGCCCACCACGCCCATGAGGTTAATATCATGAAAATCCGACATGGTATACGCATCGTCGTTGGCTTTGGTATAAAACGGTAAAAATGCATACATGCTGAGCCACGGAGTCACGCCGTATCCTACGCCATACATCCAGTAATCGCTTCGTAGTGCTTCGCCGTCACGCGAGGATGTGTAGGTCTTATACTCGGCGTGATCCTCTTTCAGATACGCCAAAATCGAACCCTCGGGCAGTGTCGCTGAAGAGGTAGTCTCTAAGGGTGCACCCGGACCATCAACTCCGGCAAGGCTCACCGAGGGGATTCCGTGGTGAGCCATAAGCGTACATGTAAGCAGGCTTACTAAACTAAGATATCGCATTGTTTTTGCTCCTTTTGGTAATAAAATAGACAAGGCCAAAAATGGCACCGATGGCGAGTAAGCCCAACACCAGCCGCTGTAAAAGTGACTCGCGTTGTGTTGCTTCGTTTTTGCTTATCTGTGTAACATTAACTTTAACCACCGTACCGTGTCCATCTTCGCTAAAGGCTTTAACCTGCCACTCGCCCATGGCATCGGGTTGAAAAAAGAGCCGTCCGTTTTTGTCGGTGCGGCCGACGGCATAAGGGATGTCACGGTTTTGAGGCGAATAGACCTCATACGACTCAAACGAAAAATCGCCTGCTTTGGCAAAATAGAGATTGACGCTGTAGACTTTGGGGTGTGTTACCTCGTGGTTAAGCAGATGCGCCTGCAATAGCGTCGCCATCACTAAAAACAGCCAAAGTTTCATGGCGCAATTTCCAGATTAAGATGGCTCTCATACAGTAGCTCGTCACACTCGATGCCATCGCCTTTTTGCGTGAGCGCCGCTTTAAGCTGCTGCAAACCGACATGACGGATTTTGACATTGACGCGGCCTTCATCGTCGCTAACCCCTACAAAACGGTCTTCGTACGCGACTGCCACGCCTTTAATTGCTTTGCCATCCATGCTCACCAGCACCCGAAGTTTATCGCCGACCTCAAGATTAGCATAAGGCTTGCTTAGACTCAGTTCAAACCCTTTGCCCAGCGGCGCATAGTATTTGGGCTCATAAATACGTTTGGCAAACGCAAACACTTTTTTACTCGAAACAACCTGTTTAACCTTGTTTTTGGGTTCGTGTTTGGTGCCGTAAGGGGTTTTGGTATAGTATTTGGGATGTAGCGTTATAAAAAGTAGCTCGCAGGAGGCGGCATCACCCACACACTCGCGCAATGCAATTTCATCTGCCTTCACCGTCTCTTCGGTGCCGTGTGCGTTCGTTGCATGACCGTAATGCAAAACACCCGCAGTATTAATCCATAAGTCGTGTGCCTGCAATCCTATTGCCGTAATTATAAGCGCTATTAATACTGTTTTCATACGGACAATATAGCCGTTTTGGGTAAAATGGTGCTAAAGAAATGCTTTTCTTACTCTTTTATCGGACTAAAAATGATCTCTAAGTGCCTCTTTTGCAATGCACCGCTCTATCAGCTAAGTGACGGACGTGTCAAATGCGTTACATGTAAAAAACGCTATTCACCCAAACGTATGGCGCATATGCAAAAGGTGATCGCGCTGTTTTGCAACAATCTAAGTGCACAAGAAGCTACGCAACAGCTAGGGGTTTCTTACGGTGCACTTAGCCGACACTATCAGCAACTGCGCTCGTTTGCCGCCAACGAGTGCGAAGTGCGTTTTGAATCGCATCGCCAAAGCGTGAGCGAATATGATGAGTATCTCTATTTAGAGCGCACCAAACGCTCCAATCCCGAATCGATTTTTGATGCGTATAACTTTGTGACGTTTGATTACGGCGGTGCAGTTTACAACCTGCTGATGCCTTCGCTCTCACAATATAAAGAGCAGTTTTTACGCGATGGCATTGAGCAGGTCTATTTTAGGCAATTTTCAAAATATATGCGCCAAAACAAGATTATTAAAATCACCTCACGCTACAATACCATTACCGAGTTTTGGGACTATTTCGAGACTTTCATTACCCGCTACAAAGGGGTAAGTGAACGCTATTTTCCCTACTATCTTAAAGAGGCGGAGTTTAAATTCAACCTCTCGCAAGAGGAGCAACGCAACGTGCTGTTTACTCACTATCTTGAGGCTGCGCGATGAAAGAGACCATTGTACTAGGCGTAGGCAACGTACTTCAAAAGGATGATGGCATCGGCGTTTACGCCGCAACTTATTTAGAGCATAACTTTACATGTAAGCCCAATGTGCGCTTTATCAACGGCGGTGTAGAGGGGATAAACCTGCTTAACACCTTTTTAGAGTGTGAGCGTATTATTGTGCTCGATACCCTGATGCTAGACGATGCGCCCGGTAGCATCTACAACATTCCCGTGCACGAACTCGAAGGTCTTGGCGTCAACAGTGGCGGCGCGCACGAAGTGGGTGTTTTGCAGGTGTTTGAGATGATTGAACTGCTAGGCCATACCATGCCTGAGTGTCAACTTATTGGGATTATTCCCGAGCATATTACTTTTGAAATGGCGCTAAGCGAAACCTTACATGTAAGATTTCAAGAGTATATCCATGCCGTAATGGGGCAGTTGAATGCATGGGGCATTGAGCTAAAATTCTCCGATACCCCGCTAACACTGCGCCGAATTATCGAAACCACGCGCTATCCCGAAACGCTACTGGGCGCCGAGATTGTCGATGCGTTTGACCCAATTGAAGATATGTAGACATTGAATTTTCAGCGTTATTTCAAACCCAAAACCACTCGCATCGAAGCCCTTACTTTAGCGTAGGTTTCATCATCAATCACACCAACCTTTTCAATAGACTTCATGCGACGGATTGGCAAAAGTATGTAAAATGGCTTATAAAACAGACTAATGACGGCTCACATCTTCAATGGAAATATTTCTTTCTTCCAACCACTGCTCGATCTTTTCTGGGTTCTCCATTTTGATATACCCAACCTCTCTAATTACGTCATCTCTGATATAACCGTTAGAAAGATAAGCCACTCTGGAAATTCGCTGACCGTTTTTATAAAAGTTAATCCCCACTTTGCCTGTACATGCTGCATAACCGTTAAAATTAAGCTCATTTTTGATGTGAAGTGCGCGCTTGAATGCTTTGATATCATCAGCTTTGGAAGATGTATAGAGCACTTTTGTGTCATTATTATGATGGGTTACAACTACCTGATCCGCGCTATCAATCGCCTGATAGAGTTTTTCTGGATTCTTAACGCTATAACCAATCCAAATTTGTGCCATATATAAAACAAAAAACATAATAACAAGCAACACGATAAAATGCAAAATTTTTCTTAACACCCCAAATGATCGCACCTCTTTCACACCATTAAGCCTGCAAATAGGTTTATGCCACCTCCATCGATACAGTACCCCTGAAAGCCAAACTCCTATTATCAATCCAGCTCCCAAAATGGCGAACAGAGTGCTTGAAGGCTCAATGGAGACAAGGAACATAGAGGCAATCAATGCACCCAGACCTGCACCTAAAAAATATGAGGCACCGATTCTAAAGATATTCAATGCAAAACAGTCGTATTTAAACTCTTTTCTAACGGTTTGCATTCCAATAATAAATAACGTTCCAAAAATTGTTGAAACAAAAACAAAAGGCAGTGCTTCCCATGACAGAGAAGGTTGCGACATTTGAACAGCCTTCAATGCTTCAGGCCCAAAAGCGCAACCAACTATAAATACCAAAAGATAAAAAATAGTTTTCAAAGTAGCTGTTCTTAAAAAATTATCCATCTCACAATAGTTACAAATCCAACAACAACCGAACTTACCAAAAGCAACGCAATCATTGCACCTACAAAACTATAAATATCTATAGAGCTTCCTTGATCTTCTTGAAAATAGCTACCCTCAACGCATTTAATACCAAAGAATTCACCAAGATCATAGTCTGTAGATTCACCTTTTTCCAATGCCTCCCGAGAAGCGTTTAGCAGGTTTTTTAAACCCTCTTGCGTACCGACAAGAAAATTTTCATCTTCTTCTTGTCCAAAACCTAAGAGCACTTTTGTTGTAGGATTTATCACAACTTTTTTGTCCATAAACACTTCGTACTCATCTTCTATATGTTCTGATAGCAATTTAAAAATACCGTCCTTCCTCATGTGCGAAATTGGCAAAAGGACGTAAAATAGCCTACAGCTCCACTAGCATTACATGTAAGCCCAATGTACGCATTATCAACAGTGGCGCCTATGACGTGGGAGGGGTACCTATCCTGAAAAGGGGCTATAACACCATAAGCACTTCATTAATACGCCCTAGCACTTCGCTAACCTCATCTTTAAAATGTAGCAGTTTTGCTTTAAGCGCTTCGTCGTTATCGTTGCCGCACTCATGAGACTCAAGAAATTCAATCATGCTACGCAGATTATCACGGTTTTGTGAACAGTTGCGGCACATCTCCACTTCGTCACACATGCTGTCGTTCATGGTAACGTATGCCGATGAAATCAGTTCATCAAAACGTTCACAAAACTGCTGATCCAGTGCGCCGCTAACCTTTAACGCCTCATCCAGCATTTTTTCAATCTCAAAAAACTCCGTTTGTACCGCTTCGACCATTGCTTTCATATTCTACTCCCTCAACTAATGGAGTCCATTATAACGACATAAATCTAAAAGTAGCGCTCTTGCTCCATCGAAGGGTTGGCAAAAGTATGTAAAATATCGTCAAGTGTTACCCGTACCTCTTTAGCCTTATATGTAAGGCCAAACACCTCACACTGAAAAAGCACCTTTTGAATATAGCGCTCCCAGTTTTGCACGATGCTCTCGCTAAGCCCTACTTCCACCGAAATGATATCCTCGGGCACGATACTGACAATATACGTTTTTGCCACATGATCGGCCATGGAGCAGATCTGCAGCATTTCGGCGATCTCCACTTCGTTCGCGGTTTTTTTGGCACCGTGCTGCGCCATAAGCGCTTCATCGTCGATGACTTCGACACTCCCGGGGGTCTGATCGTCGCTTGAACTGGTGTTGGCGATGATCACAGCGTCATACTCTTGCAGCAGCGGCATGAGCCCAAAGCCCAGCGTACCGCCGTCTACAATATGAAGCGGCGGGCTAAAGGTGTAATTTTCTTTAAGATATTTCGCGGCATAAAGCCCCACGCCCTCGTCTTTAAAAAAAGCGTTTCCCGATCCGATCAGCGCTACACGCATGTGATTATGCATTTTGATATCTACCTAACAGATCGATAAAACGCTCATTAAGCTGCAAAGAGTGAAACTCTTTCTCTTTGATGATCTCTTCAATATAATTTTCGTTAAGATCAAGTGTTTTTTCCAAATCATCGATTGCATTGTCCGGATAATCCAAGGCCGCGTAGGCACACGCTCTTTGATAATAGGCATTGGGATAATCGGGATCGATCTCCAAAGATTGATTGGAGAGCTTCAATGCCCAGTTTGCCTCTCCCAGATCCAGTGCGGCGTCGGCTTTATAACTGATGACTTCCGGATCTTGGGGTCTGATTGTCAGTATCTGATCGTAAATTTCAATTTTACCGTTGGGGGTCTGCTCCAATCCAGCCCGCATCCATAAGGAGTGAATGGTGTTTGTTTTGGCAATCTCTTCCTGGTTTGTCAAAACCTGAAACGACCTTTGCTCCAAATCGCGCTCAAGTGCCTGCATTCTTTTTTCATTTTCATCAATAAGCTTGTTAATACGCTCATCTACCGTTACGCGGATACGTTCATTAATATCTCGAAACGAGTTCCATCCCAACAACACAAGAATCGAAGTTGCCGCGGCAATGATATAAAACATGTTATTAATGGTAGAAGTCGCATAATCGATGGCTTTATTGGAAACGCTTAGCTCTTTTTGCGTAAGCGTTTCATGCATGTCAACACGCAATTTTCGGTTTTCATCCCGAAGCGTTTTGATCTCGTTTAAGATATAGTTTTCCACAAAAGGGTTGTAGAGGGGTTTTTCTCTTGTTTCGATCTTTTGCGCCGCTTTGATATCATCTGAAGATGCGGCAAAACCTGAGACGGTGGCCATAAGAATTAGTATGATAAGTGGGATTGTTTTAAACATAAGCTTAGTCTAGCATATTTTGAGAATAATCACTATTTTCGTCACGATAGATCTTTTCTTGGAGTTTTCGATCATACTTGGAAAACTTTTTTTCAAAGCTTTTAGAATATGAGATTTTCATAAGTTAAATTTATTTTTAAAATCTTCATTTGAACTGAACACATCATTTTTCAGTATGGATAAAATCTCTTTTTCATCATCCGCTTCAAGTATCAGCTCCGCTTGCTCTTTTATTTTTGAATTTTTTGCAATATAGTCACTTAAACTCTCTCGAATCATCTGCGAAATGGATTTTTTTTCTATAAAACTGATGGCTCGAACCTGTTCGTAAAGTGCTTCGTCTATGGTTAAATTCAGTCGATGCATAAGTACTCTTTTATGTAGTGATGTATTGGTGCATTATATCATATTGAAAATTTCAACCCATACACCACCTGCCCCAAAGCAATAGCACCGTCATTTACCGGCGTATGGCTTTGAACATAACAGCGCCGCTTTAATGATTCAAAATGCGCCAAGGTGCGCGAAAGCAGCGTTTTGTTTTGAAACACGCCGCCGCCAAGCACTATGGGCAGTTTAGGATACCACGCGCTATAAGCATCCATCACGCTAACAAGCGTGTTGATAAAACGATCCGGCACTTCAGCGCTTTTGCCCGCAATGATAGCATCTACAATATCGCGCACGATCATGGGCGTATCAAGCACGCCCTCATCGATTTTAAAACGAAACGGCGCGGCTTTGGCATTGTGGCACCGTGCTTCAAGCATCAGACCGCTTTGCCCCTCATAAGTGCTTACATGTAAAGTGTCCATCAGCGAAGCGACACCGTCAAACAACCGCCCCATCGACGAGGTAAGCGGCGCATTTAGCCCTTTTTGCCATGCTTTATAAAGCACCTCTATCTCGCCATCGGCAAATGTTTTTAACAAAGGAAGCTCGGGCATTTTGTCAGGTTCAAAACACTCAAACAGTAAAGAGAGCGCCACGCGGCGCGGCTCTTTTACGGCCTTCTCACCGCCAAGCAGCCGCAAAGGCGAAAGGTACCCGATGCGTTCAAAATCCGCTCCTTCGCACACCAGTACTTCACCGCCCCAAATGGTGCCATCAAGCCCATAGCCGGTGCCGTCAAACGCAAAGGCAAGCACTGTTTCATCCAAAGCGTGCTCAAACATGCACGCTAACACATGGGCGTGATGATGCTGTATCTCAAGCAGCGGCAGATTTTGCGCCCTCGCCCACTGCGACGTCATATAATCAGGATGCTTATCGCACACAACCAGATCCGGTTCAAAATCGTACAAACGCTTAAAGGTTTTTAGCGTGCGCTCAAAAAACTCAAACGCCTCCACACTGCTAAGATCTCCAATATGCGGCGAAAGAATGAGCGTATCGCCAAAAGCCAGTGCCATCGTATTTTTTTGCTGCGCCCCCACGGCAAGAATGTTTTGCTTACATGCGCCCCGAAGGAAGTGCCCTTGGGGTGTAAAGCCAAGCGGCAGGCTAAGCGGCGCGAATCCCCGCCCCATGCGCAGCATCTGAATCGCGCCGCGAGTGACCTGCACGAGTGAATCGTCAACCGCGTTAAAAATCTCGCGTTCCACATCCACCACACAATCCGCCACGCCGCCAAGATGCTCGAATATTTGTGTTTTACTACGGTAAATCGGCTCGTCGCTAACGTTCGCGCTTGTGGCTACCAATGCACCCTCAAAACGCTCAAAAAGCAGATAATGCAGCGGCGTATAAGCCAGCATCACCCCAAGACACTCAATACCCGGAGCCACGTTTTTGGCAATAGTGCTTTGCGCGCTTTGATGCACCAATACGATTGGCCGCTCTTTGGATTCTAATAGCGCCTGCTCAAGTGCGTTACATGTAACGTTTTTCTCTGCCGCGGCGTAATCTTTGAACATCACGGCAAGCGGTTTTTTAGGGCGATTTTTTCGTTCTCGCAAGCGCGCTACGGCATTTTCGTTTGTGGCATCGCACATCAAGTGAAACCCGCCGATGCCTTTAAGCGCGACAATACCGCCTTCTTTTAAACAATATGCCACCTGTTCAAGATTCTTTGCACCCTCTATCACCATCTTTGGCCCACAATCATGGCAACTTATGGGCTGGGCATGATAGCGACGCTCAGCGGGATTGGTGTACTCCTCTTTACATGTGGCGCACATCTCAAAGTCACGCATCGAGGTATTGGGGCGGTCATAAGGCAGGGTATCAATGATGCTATAGCGCGGGCCACAGTTGGTACAGTTAATCAAAAAGTAGCCATTTCTACGATCTTTAGGATTGCGAAGCTCTTCAAGACAGTCATCGCAAATGGCACTATCGGGCGAGATAGCAGTACTCTTACATGTAAGCGAACTCTCGATAATTTCAAAGTCCGTATATGCCTTACATGTAACGTTTTGAGTATCAATACCGTCAATACGCGAAAGCGGCGGTGCTTCACTGTGCAGTGCGCTTTCAAAAGCATCCAGTGCACGTGCCGCGCCCTGTGCATAGACGATAACACCGCTTCCCGTATTTTCCACGCTACCTTTAAGCGCGTGTTTTATGGCAAGCATGTAGACAAAAGGGCGAAACCCCACGCCTTGAACAATGCCTCTGATGGTGTATTTTTTGCAAATATGGTTCATGAATGAGCCATTGTAGCGAAGTTTACATGTAAGAAACGCTTCTAAGTTTTTATATGATACTATTAAAAAAATTTTGTTATTTGGAGTGCGCCATGAAAATACTGACCGTCACCGTTACCGCAATGCTTTTACTAAGCGGATGTGCCACCATGCAGGAGCAAAACGTCCATGAAACGCCCGCTACCGAAACGCCACAGGTGAGCAAAACCATTGCCGCGCAGGATACATCGCAGCCGATGGGACTCAAACGTAAAGTCGCCATTGCGCGCTTTAGCAACGAAACGCGCTACGGCCAGAGCTTTTTTATCGACAAAGAGAACGACCGTATCGGAAAACAGGCGATGGATATTCTCTCGGGCAAACTTTTTGAGACCGGCAAGTTTATTATGCTGGAGCGCGCCGATCTCTCCAAGATCGAGAAAGAGCTTGCCATGGGCGGCAATGAAAAGCTCAAAAATGCGGCTGATTTTGTCATTTTGGGTTCCATCACCGAGTTTGGACGCAAAGAGGTAAGCGACGTAGGGATGTTTAGCAAGGTCAAAAAACAAGAAGCTTACGCCAAGGTGCATATTCGCATCGTCGATGTTAGTAGCGGCCGGATTATCTACTCCGAAGAGGGTAAAGGATCGGCGTTTAGCGAAGCGGGAGTCGTGATGGGCGTGGGTGATAGAAGCGGTTATGACAGCCAGCTCAACGATAAGGCTATTGATGCGGCGATTTCCGATCTGGTCTCGAACATCATCGAAAATATGCTCGACAAACCGTGGCGCGGCTATATTCTGGGTTATGAAGATGCGATGCTTATTACCTCCGGCGGCAAAAGCCAGAATATTAAAACAGGTGATCGTTTTGCGGTGATGCTTGAGGGCAAAAAAGTTAAAAACCCGCAAACTAACAGCTACATCACCCTGCCGGGGAAAAAACTCGCCACCATAGAGATTACTGCAACTGCCGGCGATACACCTGAAAACGAAGTCTCTTTTGCTACCGTTACCAAGGGTGATCTAAGTGCGCAGATTGCCAAAAAAGAGTTTTCCAAACTCTACATTCAGCCTGAACAGTAAAGGATGCACATGAAAACGTTTCTTATCTCACTAATTATACTACTCTTTATCAGCGGATGCGGCTACAAAGAGGGCGTTGTTACGGGCGATCAGAAAGCCTATCTTTTCTTTACCGGAAGTGTTGATGGTGTGAAGGCCAGTGTGGATAACGGGCCGTCGTTTGCCATAAAAGCGGGACGCGACAACCTCTACAAGGTGGCTCCCGGAAAACATAACGTTAAAGTCATGAAAGCGGATGCGGTGATCGTTGAGCGCGACGTTTACGTCGGTGATGGCGTATCCAAAGAGATTAATGTCGGTTCACACTGATGAGAACAACCGCCACGTTGCTCTTCTTGGCATTGTTGCTGTTTATGGGCGGCTGTGCGCAAAAGCAAACAACGCTCTATAATTTCGGCACCTACAGCAACAGCTACTACGCCTACAAACAAGAGCTCACAGCCGAAAAATCGCTTGAACTGCAAAAAGCGCTGGAAGAGGCCATAGCCGCCGAGGACAAAGGCACTTCGGGGCGTGTGCCACCGGGGATGTACGCCAATCTTGGCTATCTCTACCTCAAAAACGGCAACCCCCAAAAAGCGATAGAGAGCTTTCAAAACGAAAAGATGCTCTATCCCGAATCAGCGCACTTTATGGATCGTGTTATTAAAAAGGTCGAAAGCGCCGAAAAAGGAGACGAGTAATGCTACGCAGTACCACATTGACCCTCATGCTCTTTGCTGTTTTGATCTTTAGCGGCTGTACCCCAAGACCTGCTACGCCCTCGCCCACCAAAGGGAGTGAATTTCCTTACATGTACGAAGAGCAGCCCCGCTCTATTTTGATACTGCCGCCCATGAACGAAAGCCCCGATGCCGAGGCCAAAGACTACTACATGACCACCATAGAGATGCCCATTGCCCAGATGGGGTATTACGTCTTTCCCATTGAAATGGTCGGTGACATCATGAAACAAGAAGGCGTATACGACACCGAACTGCTCTACTCCCTGCCGCTTGACAAGTTTTATGAGTATTTCGGAGCCGATGCCGTTATGTTTACACGTATCGTCTACTGGGATTTAACGTATCTTGTGCTCAACTCCTATTTGACCGTAACGATCGAATCGGAAATTAAATCGGCCAAAACGTCGCAACAGCTTTGGAAATACCGCGGATCGGTCAAGGTCGATCTTAGCGGTAGCAATGGGGGTGACGCTTCTTTAGGCGGCTTATTGGTACAGGCTCTTGCCACTGCCGTAAATACGGCTGCCGCAGATTATGTAGACTATGCCCATGTGGCCAATTCAAGGATGCTTTATACGCTACCTTTCGGGCCGTATCATCCGCTCTTTTTACAAGATCAGGGCTTCAGAGTTGTCAGCCAACAGCCCAAAAGCGATAGCACACAGAAGCAGTACGCGCCGAAGTAGACACAGATCGTCTCGATATCGTTGCTGCTTTTTGTAAGGTATTTGATATCACCGATGTACCCAAAAAACCTGTACCGCTGGTAATCGTTATATTGGCCAAGCTTTAATACTCCCCCTCAACACCGCTTCTTTTGCACGCGTTGACATAACATTTCTTGTTTTTTGTCATAATTTTATTTATTTTTTAATTTTATTTATAGCATTATATTTGTAAGATAGTTTTCAAGAGGGGGGATTCTATTGTGACACTCAAAGCAGTGCTTCTAGTATTTAGTATCACAATAGTTGCAATCGCAAGCCCATTTGATACTACACTTAAAGAAGAGCTCTCATGGTTGCAAGATGAGACCTTTGTCATCTCGGCATCAAAAGTCAAAGAAGAGCTCAAAAAAAGTACCGCTTCCGTCTATATTATTGATGAAGAAACAATCAATACCATAGGCGCCCATACGCTTATGGAAGCCTTATATATCGTGCCCGGTCTTGATGTAGTTCAAAGCAATATTTATGTCAATCAAATTAACGTGCATGGTATTCAAACGTTTTTCTCTGAAAAGGTATTGATTTTACTTGACGGACATTCGTTAAATGCAGATCTTCTTGACGGTGGCGCTACCAATGCTTATGGCAACTTTCCGCTCGATCATGTGAAACGTATTGAAATTATTAAAAGCCCTTCATCGGCACTGTATGGCGAAAATGCATTTATGGCACTCATCAACATAATCACCAAAGAACCCAAAGAAATCGGCAAAGCCAAAGTGAGTGCTACACTGGGTAGCGACAACACCTATATTGCAAATCTGCTGTGGGGCGATTCGTATGACAACTTTGATATTGCCTTAGATCTGAATTACTACGATACTGATGGAGCAGATGTTTTTGTCAAAGAGGATGCTGCTAAAAAAAGCGGATACACGCACCCCTATTCTAAAAGATATTATGCCAATCTATTTATGCAACA
The DNA here is from genome assembly GCA_050292115.1 of Sulfurimonadaceae bacterium. Taxonomy (GTDB): domain Bacteria; phylum Campylobacterota; class Campylobacteria; order Campylobacterales; family Sulfurimonadaceae; genus JAFGUB01. The sequence goes on from JBNKLA010000104.1 coordinate 27,766, forward strand.
TGCCAGTGGAATTTATCTCAAAAGCAATTACACCCACTCTAAAGATGGATCACGTTTTGGTGCAGTGAACATACTCAATAATGAAGATGTCTCCAAACGCGAAGCGTGGTTTATAGAAGCAGGATATCAATACTGTTTCAACGAAGCATATAAACTCAATACACGCTTCTATCGCGATTTTTTTCAATACAACAATAAGTGGCGGGTCTATCCCGCAGGTATGCCCACGGCGGAATATACCGATGGAATGCTCGGTTATGCCGGAATCGATAATATTAAAACGGGGGTTGAAGCATTTATGACGTTTGAGCATAATGCGTTTACACTTGTTTCGGGTGCATCTTACGAACTCCAAGAGATCAAAAATCCCTGGCAAAAGATGAACTGGAATCCGGTAAGCGGTGAACCGCTCACGCAAGTAGAAGATTTCTCTAATCCCAACACCAACTATATCGTCGAACAGGATCGGAAGTTTTTTGCACTCTATGGCGAAGTGCTTTATGATTTTAATGACGATCTACGCTTAAGCTCAGGAATACGATACGATCACTACAGCGATTTTGGAGGCGTATTCAATCCACGTCTGGGGTTAACCTATCAAATTGACACCAAAACGACGTTGAAACTCATGTATGCCGAAGCGTTCAGAGCTCCCACTTTTGCTGAACTTTACAATATCAACAACCCTGTATCCTTAGGCAATCGCGATCTTGATCCCGAACGGATTAATACACTCGAATTGACACTGCAAAATGATCCTATTACCAATCTACACCTTTCATTGACACTCTTTCAAAGTCGCATCGACGATATTATCACCATTGTCGGCAATACCCATGTGAACCAAGGAGCAATTGCTACTCGGGGCTTAGAAGCACAACTGAAAAAAGATCTTAATAGAGGTTCGTATCTTTTGGCACACTACACCTATCAAGATCCTGAAAATAGTCATACACATGAAACGCTTCCAAATATTGCCAAGCATACGGGCTATCTGGCGCTAAATTATAGAATCAACCGTTATCTCAATCTCTACGTTGATGCCAAATATACCGGTACGCAAACCCGTCTTGATGGTGACCCAAGAGAGAGTGTTAAAAGTACGATTACCGATAACGCTATACTATTAATTAAAAATTTTCCTATAAAAACATTACAATCAAAGCTTTTTATTGATAACATATTTAATGAAAATCGTTTTAATTCATGTGATCCTTATGATTTTCCACTTGCGGAGCGATCTTACGGTGTTGAAATATCTTACACATTTTAGGAAATTGCATGATTATTGGTTTTGCAGCTTTAATTAGCTTTACTGCATTACGTTTTGCAAAACGCACAAATGCGTTAGTAGATTGTAAAGGTTCCCACATGCCAATACAAAAACTCTTCACATCCAATACAAACGGTATACGTACCTCTCTTTATGTCAGAAAAGATGATGAAAACATTAGCGCATGCGATATTTTTCAGAAAAAAGAGACGGCACTTTTGGGTATCAGTTTGGGCAACTCATTCTTTACCAAAGAGCGAATGCATCTGATTTTTACGGCGTTTGCCACTTCGTTTAAAAACGTTGCGGTACTGCTTGCCGATGATCTTGCCGTACATAATTATCGGGCTATGGGCTATGACGAACGAAAAACCCGACGAAAGGTTCATAAAAACTCCAATAAAACGCGTAATAAAATTAAAGCCACTATCCAAGATGTTGCATCCGATAATATCGATTTTTATCAATGGCATGATATCGAAGCTTATGATGGCTATCGTCAAGCCATTGAGAAGGTCACCGATATTTACCACAGCGACCCCACATTTTCTAAAGAGATCAAACAGATTGTTTTGCAACATATCCCGCATACAGACAATCAAAACGATGTGCTCAATGAGGCAAAATGGTATTTTTTGAAAGAGCTTGCATTTATTTGTGCTTCAAGTAATTTTTTCAAAAGCTCTGTAGTCTCCGGCTATCACCAAAGCTCTCCACTATTTCATCGTAACCTCTTAGCAGAACTTCAAAATATTTCCTTTGTTATCTATGAATGCAGGAATGAACCCGAGCCGATATGAGAATACTTTACCTTTTAGCACTTCTTTTTTGTCTGCTCTTTGCTGAGAATATAAAAATATACTTATATATTCCTGCGATGAACACCAGTGATTTCAAATCACTCAAAATTAATTTTGATACCTATTTGCATCAATACGGCGATTATGAGTTGCAACCTTTTAACGATAGGGATATTTTTGAATACTATTTAAGAAGTAACAGTGCCGTTGTCATCATCTCAAGCTGGCACTATAATGAAATTGCTACAACGTATCATCTCCATGCTCACCTTGTTGGAAGAAAAAATGGATCGATTACCGATCAAATGGTGCTTGTAGGACCACGAAATTCTATTTTCCAAGGAGTGGTAACATCGGCATTTAATCCACTTTATACCCAAAATCTTTTGCAAAATATTCCGCAACACAAAAAGTTTTCGGTGCTTCAGGTTCCCAAAGAGATTGACGCCCTTATGAGTGTGGGGTTTGGAATGAGTGCATTTGCGTTGGTCTCCAAAGAGAGCTTTTCACTCTTTCAGACCCTTAATCCCGCACTCGCTAAAGATCTCAATATCCATAATGAACTACAATCGCAATATCGCATGTTTTTGGCCAGCAACAGTATGGATGAAAGTACACAAAATATCATTGAGATTTTTAAAACCATGGATCAATCCCAAGAGGGAGAAGCGATTCTCAATATTATCGGGATGGATCAATTGACGCCGTTTGAACCGCTATCGCATAACAATATAGAGGATATAAGATGAGACTACTCTTATTTATATCCTTTTGGATCTTTAGCCTGCACGCACAGAGCGTCTTAGTGATCAACTCGAACGCGGAAATTAAAAAGTACGCACAAGCGGTCGAAGCATTTCGTAAAAATTATCACCATGATGTTACGGTTTTGGATATTTCACATATGTCTGCCAAAGAGATTAAAAATTATCTTTACGATGAATATCCCGATATCGTCTATGCCGTAGGAGCCAAAGCGTATCAATATGCCAATACCTATTTACCGGAAAAAACGATCTATTTTAGCTCCATCATCGATTACAATAAACTTCCCATGTCCGCAAAACGCTACGGTATCAGTAACGCCGTGCACAACGGGATGCAACTTGCATTGATCACATCGGCACTCCCTTCAGTCCACTCTATAGGCATCGTTTATAGCAAATATACGCAAAATATTATGGATGACATCTATCAAAATGCTCAAAAAATCGGAATTGAAATTCATCCTCTAAAGCTCACGGCTACGTTTCATGAATCTGACAAACTCGATACGCTCATTCAAAAGAGTGATGCGTTAATGATTATTCCCGATCCGATTTTTTTAAATAATCAAACACATATCAAATACTTTTTTAATCGTGCGAAGCAGGATCACAAAGCGGTAATTGCCTATCATGAACTCTTTATAAACTACGGTGCCGTTTTAGCCATTTCAGTTGACAACCCCACTATAGGCAGACAGATTGCGATGATGATAGAAAACGGTAACAACGCACACCAACCGGTTATTCAGTATCCTGCGGGTACCCATATTATCTTCAATAAACGTGAAGCCACCCAATGCGGTATTGTGTATAACCCCGATATCTCCCAAATCGCCACAAAGATCATTGAATGACACTGATTAATAAAGTTTTATTGGGAATTTTGTTTATCACAACGCTGGTTGTCACCCTGTTTATGTATATACAAATCAATGCACAAAATGATATTTTAAACCGTGAACTCAAACAGCGTATCAGCCTGATTAAAAACAATCTCGAATCTAATGCAAAAAATACGCTCTTATCTTTAAAATATAATGTGGAAAACGACATTGCCATACTCAACTTTTCACATATCAGTGCGCTCTTTCAAAACCAAGTTGATAAAAAAGAGATTGTTGCCATTTTCTTGATCAACGATAATACTCGAAAAGCGATTTTTGCAGGCGAAAAACAGTTAAAAGAATTACTCCCTCAAGAAGAGCATACAACCATTACCATTACCGACATTAATAGCGATCATTTCGTAGTATCGGCGCCTATTAATCTTCATAATAAATGGGGCGAGTTGCATATATTGTATTCGCTTCAAAAACTGCAAGAGGAGATTGCAAAAGCAAAAGCTTATCAAAACGATAATATTCACTCCAGTGTGTCCAAAGCCATATTAACGTCACTTTTTCTCGCCGGATTTCTACTCCTGCTAAGTTACTTTTTTGCCAAACGCATGGTAACACCTATCGTACTGCTCACACAGACAGCTCAAGAGATTGCCGCAGGAAACCTTCAAGTCAGCAATACCCTTAAAGCCATACGCTCAAAAGATGAAATCGGTAAACTTGCAACCTCATTTGTCGATATGAGTCACAAACTCGATGCGTCATACAAAGCTTTGGAGCGTAAAACCCTTGAATTGCAAGAGCTCAACACTTCGTTAGAAGAGCGGGTAGAAGAGAAAGTGGCTCAAATTCATGCGCAAGAGGAGATGATGATCGCACAATCGCGTTTAGCTGCTATGGGCGAGATGATGAGTATGATCGCCCACCAGTGGCGTCAACCTCTATCAACGGCATCACTTATCATTACCAACGCCAAGATTAAAGCTATGCTTTCAGGTAACGAATCGGATGACTCGATTCAGATACTCGATAATATATCAGACACGATCACCTATTTATCCAATCTTATTGATAATTTTCAAACCTATTTTAAACCGGATAAGCTACCCAGAGATATTGAAACCGACGAACTGATTGAGCAGATACTCAAAATTCTTCAAACACGGCTCACACTGGAAAAGGTTGACCTACATCTTTCGCATGAAGAGAGTGAACACGCTATTAAAACGTATGCCAATGAAGTCGAGCAAGTCTTGATTAATATTATCAACAACGCAATCGATGCACAAAAAGAGCGTAGAGTGAAAGAGCGTCATATCTGGGTAACCCTAAACGATGACAAAACCCATCTTACCATTACGATTGAAGACAATGGCGGCGGCATATCCGAGGATATCATAGCAAAAGTTTTTGACCCCTATTTTAGTACGAAAGAGAAAAACGGAACCGGACTAGGACTCTATATGGCAAAGATGATTATTGAGAAACATATCGGAGGACGGCTTAGTGTTCACAACACTTCAAACGGGGCACATTTTGGCATTGTGATCCCCAAGGATGTCCCAACCGATGACTAAAGGGCACCATCAAAAACCCTAAAGGGCACCACCAAAAACCCTAAACACGCTCAGAAGCCAAAAGAGTGTTAAGATCGTGCAAAAGCTTTTTTAAGTCATAGCCGTAGCTATGGCGATAAAAAGTTTTGCGCGAGATTGGCGCTCTTTTGGCTTCCCTTCGGGCGATAGAGAGAACGCTACACTCTGCGTTGGTACTTTTCACCTTAGCTTTGGCTAGGCTTTCAAAGTACCGCCTTGATTGTAACGTTCTCTCTATCGCTGAGCGTATTTAGGGTTTTTGGTGGTGCCCTAAAGATAGACTCCGCCCACGACACTGCTACGGCTTGAGATCGGCATGTTTAGTGGCAGTAGCGGTGGCGTCTGCTTAAGATTGCGCATCATGCGGCTAAAAAGCGATGCATTGGCAAAATACTTACCGCAAAGTGCCACTTCGTGAGCTTTAGTTTTGCTTTGAATCTCTTGCAAAAGTTCGGAAAAATAATCACCGAATGACTCAAAAATAGAGTAGCACAGTAAGGTGTTCTCCACTCCGGCAAGTTTGTAACTAATAATACTGGCTAAAAATGCCGTATGATCAAAGCGGTTATCTGAGACTTTGGTATCGATCTGCAAGCCGCCTTTTCCCACAAATTTTAGCGCTTCACGTACCACGCCGCGGTAGCCATGACACTCAAGCTCTAACACGATGCTTACGGCCTCAAAGAGATCAAAACGTTGTGCTTCAAGTCGTGTTAAGCGCTTATGAAGTTGGGGATGTTCTTCGATAATTCGTGCCACCAGACGATCAGAGCCTTCGCGCAGGGTCGCCATCTTTTCCAAAAGCGTTGAGGCATCAAAAGCCATCGGCGGCACGACACGTATCACCTTTTTTCCATCATAATAGAGCAATGAAGGTTCATCTTCAAAATAGGCACCGACTACCTTTTTACCCAATCGCTTATGTTCTACAATCACTGTCATAAAGGTTGCCTCATCAGGCGACATGGTCTGAATATTGGAGTGTTCAAACGGTATCGGTTCGTGCTCCAGTGCCAAAACTTTTGATGCGCTAGCACGCTCAAAACGCTCACTCTGATCAAAACGCGTTAGCGCACCGTCATACACACCTGCCAATCCATTGGCAACGCTAAGCGTCTGGCTTACATGTAACGATGTGGCGGGAAAGGCTACGCGCTCACCGTCAACCATTAAACGGGTATCTTTATCAATAAACAGCCGCATACCCTTTTGGGTGTTTACATGTAGATCAAAATCGATGACATAATCGGCCTTACATGTAACATCTGTCTCTTCGTAGGCGATGTATTCAAAACCCAATCGTCCCAACTCTTTGCATAGCAAAAGATTAAACCCGTCATCGGGGTATTTCACATCGCAACTAAAGCCAATACCATGTTTAAGCGTCTCATCTTTTAGCGCTACATGTAAGATGGGTCGCTCAATGCTTAGTAGGGCATGAAACTCCGCTTCGATCATGGCGCAGTAGTGTGTGATTTTAGAGGCATTGATGAGCATCAAAATCGAATCCTCGCCAAAAGCGTCTGCCAAATAAAATTTGCGATACCCCAGTGTCGATTTAAGCAGTAGCGTTGCCCCATCGCGCACCGCTTTGGCCGCCACTTCAAATAGCGTGCGAAAACTACCCGCATCATTAGCGTAGCGCTCTTTGCCCTTATGCGATAGTTTCACGGGAATGCCGCACTCATGACAGCTTATAAGATGATGCCCCTCATGCCGCCCTTTTAAGCTAGCTTCGGCTTTACATGTAACGCATTCATGAAAAGAGCGCATCGCGCTATTGGAGCGATTAAACGGATAGTGCTCAAAAAAAGCGTACTGCCCGCCACAGTGAGAACACGACGTAAACGGATAATAATAACGCTTCGAAGAGGGATCAAACAGCTCTTTTTGACACTGCGGACAAAGCCCAAGCCCCAGAGGGTGATCGTAAACAAACTCCGGTAACGTTTCGGGTTCGCCTTCAATCTCATGATGGCGGCTTGAGGTGAGAAACACGCTTGCCGGAAGCTCCGCGCCGATCGCTTCAAGGCAGAGTGAAAGTTGCACGTTTTGTGCATCCATCGCCGCGATAATACGCCCCTCTTTTTGATACACATTCGCATTAATATCATGTTCACGAATAATGGAGATAAGATAGTTTTTGAGATAATCTTGAGACGAAACCGTCTCAAGTTCTAACACGAAGGCCAAGGAGCTTTAGTCCTCTTTGACAAATTTACTGCCGCCAACCACGATGGCGATATCGCCCTCTTTCCAGAAAATTGTGCGCCAGATTTGGTAGTAGATATGAAACATCACCCACGCCACGATAATCCACATCGTATAGTGATGCGAAATTCGCACATCCATCAGCGTTCCACCGCATACTGCAATAGTCCAGTCTGTCGCTATATGTAAGAGTGTGGGCCACCATGTTCCGATTGAGCTCTGTCCCGAAGCCAAACCATGAACGTACATCTGCAATCCGCTAAAAAGCATCCACACCAACAGCAGATGGAAGATGGTAAAGTAGACCGTATTAAAGCTATCGCTGTGCGACGAATCGAACTTTTTTCGGTGATTAAAGGTAATGAGGTTGATAAAGACCTCAAAAAACTCAATAATATTTTTCGGCGTCGGCAATAGCTTTAAAATCGGCTTGTCAAAACGGCTGAAAAAGTAGAGATACGCAATCACGATTGAGGTCACGTCAAAGATGATCGCAATAATAAAATGCCCCCAGCGGTTCCATGCCATCACATACTTATCGACCGCGCCATCAGCGATAAAACTCTGGTAATACGGATGCCCGATATAAAGCCCCGTAATCACTGCGCCTAGCATGGCAATGGCATTAATCCAGTGCATCGAGCGCATGGCGGCGCTCATGCGTTTAACCTGTTTGTATCCCGGTTTCATCATGCCCTCCTAGATGGAACAGTTGCTGTTCACTTTATAGGCCGCCAACTCTTTGCCTTTGGTATCAACCACATGCACCGCACAGGCGATACAGGGGTCAAAACTGTGGATGGTGCGCACAATCTCAAGCGGCTGGTCGGGATTGGCCATTTTGGTACCGATTAGGCTGGATTCATACGCACCCATGCGGCCTTTGGCATCACGCGGTCCGGCATTCCATGTGGAGGGCACGACCGCTTGATAATTTTCGATTTTGCCGTCTTTAATGCGCACCCAGTGTCCCAGTGCCCCACGCGGCGCTTCGGCAAGGCCGTGGCCTTTGGTGTTTTTACTCACCGTATCAAAATCAAACTCCGTCCATGTCGAAAGATCGCCCGAAGCCGCATTGGCCGCAAGTTCGTTAATCCACTCATACATCACATCGGCCATGAGTTCGGTCTCAATTGCGCGCGCCGCCGTACGACCTACGGTTGAGAAGAGTACGCTTACCGGCAAATTACCGCGAGTGAGGAAGTTGGTGACATACTTTTTAATACGCTCATCTCCCGCCGCAAAACCGACGACCATGCGCGCCAACGGCCCCACCTCCATACGGGTGTCGTTATACACCGGCGCTTTAATCCAGCTGTATTTCTCCTCGGTTTTCAGATACGCAATACCGTCTGCGCGCTTATCAAGTCCGGTGTAGTGTGGATTGGTTACGCCGTCATACGGGTGCAATCCGTCACTGCCCTCATACCACGAGTGGGTCACGTCTTCGACAATTTTAGATGCATCAAGCGGCTGGTAGCTACCCAGATCGCCTCCGGTAACACTACCGCTTGGAAAGAGCAGTGCCGAGTTGTAAAAACCGGTATCATCAAGTCTGAAATCGCCGTAGCTCATAAAGTTTTTGAGTCCGCCTCCGGTTCCATCAAGCGCTTCGTCTGCATACATCATACCTGCCATGTAAACATCCGGCAGATAGGCCTGTTTGATAAAAGCCGTAAACTCATCATGAAGCTGTTTAAACAGCGCAATGCGCGCCGGATTTTGAATATCTTGAACACACGTCACCCCGCCCACGACAATGCTTTGCGGATGCGGGTTTTTACCGCCGAAAATCGCCATCTGTTTGGCCGCTTCGCGTTGCAAATCCAGCGCTTTAAGATAGTGCGAAACGGCGAGTAGGTTTTGTTCTGGAGTAAGTTTATAGTGTGCATTACCCCAGTAGCCGTTGCCAAAAATTCCCAAACGCCCCTGTTTAACAAACTTGGCCACGCGCTCTTTGATTGCCGCAAATTCGCTCTCGCTGTCCGTATAAGGTTTTACTCCGGCAACGCCCGCCCATTTTTGCGCTTCGGCAACCACTTTTTTAGGATCCGCCGAAAGTGCCGAAACGACATCCACAAAATCGAGTGCATGAAGGTGATAAAAGTGCACTACATGGTCATGCGTGTAGAGTGAACCTTGAATCAAATTGCGCACAATACGCGCGTTTTTAGGAATGGTAATGCCAAAAGCGTCCTCCACCGCCTCGATAGAGCGCTGATAGTGCGTGCCCGTACAGACCCCGCAGATACGCATGGCAAGCAAGCCCGCATCGCGTGGATCGCGCCCTTTTAAAATCGTCTCGATTCCGCGAAACATCGTCGATGCACTATAAGCATCCACAACGGTATTGTTCTCGTCAACTACAGCCTCGATTCTTAGATGCCCCTCAATACGGGTAATTGGATCAATTACAATATGTTTCTTACTCATTACGCATCTCCCTCATCGCTTTTTTTACCCGCTAGTGCACTCACCGCAGCATGAACGCCGATACCGATACCGGCCGCCGTAAGCAAGCCTAAACCAAACTCATCAACGGTTTTCTCCACACCGCCTGTGGGGGCTTTAATATTCGCATCGGCCATTGGGCGCTCATAGGCGTATTTGTCCCAAAAATCGGGCTCACTACAGCCGATACAGCCGCGTCCCACGCCGATAGGCCAGTTGACACCTTCGTTATAACGCACGATAGAACAGTTATTAAAGGTCATTGGGCCTTTACAGCCCATTTTGTAAAGACAGAAGTTATTTTTGGCACCCACATCGCCCCACTCTTCGACAAACTCGCCCGCATCAAAGTGTGCACGGCGTTCGCAATTGTCGTGAATGCGGTATCCAAATGCGAATTTTGGTCTAAGCAGTGAATCGAGTTCCGGTACTTGGCCGGTAAGTACAAAATGTAGCAGTACGCCGACCATATTAGAAGGATTCGCAGGGCACGCCGGAATATTGATGATCGGCTTGCCTTTAATGACATCCATCACACCCACTGCTCCCGTAGGATTAGGAGCCGCGGCAGGCACGCCGCCAAAGGTCGCACAGCTACCCACGGCCACAACCGCCGCTGCATCTTTGGCCACACGCTCCACATGCGCTTTAAAGGTTTCGGCACTCGCGCCAATCGTACACCACTCTTCGCCGGCACCCACCGGAATAGAGCCCTCTACAAAGAGAAGGTATTTGCCTTTAAAGTGCTCCATCGCCTCTTCGAGCTGTTTGTCGGCTTGATGGCCTGATGGCGCCATCAGCGTCTCATGAAACTCCAGCGAGATGATGTCGAGTACAATCTCATCGATTTTGGGCCCGTCACTGCGAATGAGTGCTTCGGAGTTTCCTGCACAATCTTGAAGCTCTAGCCAGATGACCGGTACACGGGTCATTAGCTCTGTCGCTTCGGCAATCAGCGGCGTAAACATAGGAGGCAGCATCAACATGGCCGTCGTGGCACTCGCCCATTTCATGAACTCACGCCGATCGGTTCCGTGATCGCTTAGCATCTCTTGAAAGTCGATGTTGTTACGCGGCTCTAATGCGTGTAGCTCATCCAGACGCGCACGGCATTTTTCAAACAGCGCTTCATAATACGCTTCGCCCCTGTTGGTCTCCACACGGGCACTTTGGGAGGTAAAAAGTTTTTTTACCGCTTCGATACGTTCAGCCATACGATACTCCTCTAATTATAGTGAATAGTCATTCACCATCGTACTCCTGCATAACTTAAAGGAATATAACAAAGCTTAAAAAATTTGTAAACTTTGATTTTCTTATCTTATTTTCGGACTATGCTATGTTGATGCTACACATCAACGTTATGATCACAAAATCATCATCAATGGGAGTCTTTTATGTCACTTATTGCACATTTTACCGACTATATTGTCAATAAAAAAGATCTTCGAGACTATATTGAACTGCGCAAAACCCTTCATGAGCGCGGTGAGTTTAACAACCAAAAGCTATTGAAAATTCAAGAAAATCTGGAGCGCCTTGGCAAAGAGGAACCGGAGGTTTTAGAAACGATGTATCGCACGTTAGCGCAAATTATCCAAGAAGACCGTGGACACTATGTGGAGTATCCCATCAATTTTGCACGTGAAATATTACGGATATACGATTCAGGCAATACGCCGCAAAAAGTGTGTGATGATTATAAAAAGACGCTCAGGCATGATTACCAGACGGTGAATTAGTGTGTTGTACACACCGAACAGACATCAAACGTTTTAAACACAAACTGCGCCTCTTCTTGTGTGCGTAGGCCGATCATCGCTTTTTGGGCAACTCCCAAATGGTTTTTATCTCCCGAACCGAGATTCCACTGTGTAGGTGTAATCATCTGATAGGTCTCAATCGTTCCTTTGTGAAGCTTTACCTTGTGAATCAAGGGGCCGCGTGGGGCTTCGACAACGCCCAGACCCTCACCCGAAATATGTTTCCACTCCGTTTTTGGCTTGATATAGGATGCCTCACTAAGATCAATTTGCGTGAGTAACTGCTTTACATGTAAGAGTAGATGCGGAAGTTCCAAAAGCCGTGCCATAGCCCGGGTGTAACTGCTGTCTTTGTAGCGGCGGTGCATGTTTTTGACAAGCGTGATATCGTTACTCATCGCGCGTGCTAGCGGGCCACCTTCGTAATAGTGCCCTTTGTAAAGTGCGTTAAGCGCTAAACTCGTTTCATGCGGTGCAAACGCTTTTTGTAGCGTGCTTAGTTGCGGATCAATCGCGTGTGCAACCGTGCGTTTTAACTTGGCCGGAGTGCTAAACGTATGCGCGCCCATCACGACAAAGCAGTCATAAGCGTGCCCTTTTTCGTGCGTACCGGCACCGATGAGTTGGCGTTCAAAACGCGCCGCGTCGCTATTGAGCGCATTAAAATCCTTACATGTAACAAATTCCATCAGTGTTTCAAGCGATACGCCCATCAGTTCACGCTCTACAAACACAATTGCCTCATCTACCAGTGCGCCAAGGCGCATGAGGTCGAGTTGCGAGGGGTCACAAGTGATTCCGCCGGGGATCATATATGATGAATGCGGAGCCTGTCCGCCAATGAGTGCAAGCGCCTTATTGCACAGCGACGCTGCGTAGATACCTTTGAGTTTTAACGCATCAGGAAACGGGTTACATGTAAGCGTGGCAAGTTCAGGAGCGATCACAAGGTAGAACCCCTTGAAATGGTTTTGAATCAGCTCCAAAAGCAGTGTGATGTCACGCAGATACTGCGCTTTTGGCGTAAGCGTAACCTCAACGCCGCTGTTTTTGAGTGCGTCTTCTAACGCGCGTACCGTCGCATAAAGGTGTGAATGCCCACAGATGCCGCACACTCGGGGCGTATATACCAGCGCGTCTCTGGCTTCTTTGCCCTGAAGTATCTGCTCCATACCCCGACTGTGGGCAAAAGCGATACTGACAAAATCCACCGCCTCATCGCGCATCTCAAAATAGAGCGTTGCTTCCCCTTCGATACGCTCAATGAGCCGCCGCTCAATCCTCATCGATCAACCTCTGCTCTAAGCGCTCGATATGAAAGCTTTTTGCCATACCCGTTACGGTTAGATAGGCGCGTTTGGAGACGCCAAGCGGCACCTCTTGGGGAATCGACATATTGGTTTTGGTCTCAAACATACCGCTTCGGGGAAAATCGGGCTCCGTACAGCCAAAACAGGGCGTTCCCGCGCGGGTTTTGGAGCTTATCTCATTCCACAATATGCGATTGCACGGCGCATGTGTCATCGGGCCACGGCATCCATGTTCGTAAAAAAGACACCCCTCTTTAAGCCCAAAATCTTTGCTATCGACTTTCCACTCAAAGTACTCGTTGCGGTTACAGCCATGATGCGCCAGATAGGAAAAGAGTGCTTTGGGACGGCTAAGATCGTCACACGCTATTGTCTTACCCGCGCTTATCATTTGCAACACAAAGCCCAGCCACTCGGGATGCAATGGACACCCCGGCAGGTTTATCAGCCGATGATCCGATAATAGCGGCCCTTTTTCAAACCCCAATCCGCTATTACGCTGTGGCGCGGAGGCTTTAAAAATACCGCCAAAACTGGCACAACTGCCTGCGGCAATAATGTGGCGTGCATTTTTCGCATAATGTTTCACTATCTGCTCCAGCGCCACCCCCGCACGCTGCATCTGCGGATCGTACGTGCCCTCAAGAATCAAAACGTCGCACTCATGCTTACATGTAACGATCTCTTCAAGACTCAAAACAGAAGGCAACAGGGGATGATACAGCCACTCATAGGGTTCTAAAATCCTAGAGAGATGAGGGTGGTTCAAAAACGAGTGGGTGTTACCGTTACATGTAACGCCCTGAAGCCAGAGAAGTTTAATGCGTCCTAAGGGCATTGTAGATATTCTCGCTTATCGAAGCTTCGTAGTAATCCAGTGCTTCGGGAAGCACCCCTTCGCCACAAAGAAACACCATGCCTCCAAGATAGCCCATAAAGAGGCCAAAGGCCGCAAAAAAGTCCTGATCTTTCAGCTCGCCGCTCTGCACGGCATCGTCAAAAAAGAGCATTAGCTCGGTCACAAACGGCGACACGCAGATCATGCCGCTACACTCTTTGGAAAAGACTTCGCGGTTAGAGAGATAGACCCGCAAAAAATACTCGATCATCGCAGGACGCGCTTTGGCGATGCCAAAATACATGTGTACGATTTTGGCAATTTTTTCACTCGCAGAGATTGGCAGTTCGTTAATAGCGCGAAGGTTCTCGCCGAGGATTCCCGAAATATAGAGAATCAACTCCTTGGCAAGCGCCTCTTTGGAGCTAAAGTAGTTATACATATTCCCCACGCTCATCCCCACTTTTTTAGCAATATCAGGAATGGTGGTCGCATAAAACCCTTCGCTTGAAAAGAGCTCAAGCGCATGTTCCATTATGGAAATTTTACGTGCTTCTTTTGAAATTCTGGCCAATGAAACTCCTTATTGTGCCATCATAGCAGCTCGTCTTTGTTTTCGGAGACAAACACCTGCTTAGGCGTAGGCATCTTAATCCCCTCTGCTTTGAGCCTTCGGTATACCTCAATAGCGATTTCGCTTTGGGCAACCATAAGATTTTCACTTAGCCAGAAGTAGAGTTTAAACTCAAGATAGTACTCTCCAAACCCTAAAAACACGGCTTTTGGTTCAGGCTCTTCTAAAACATTGGGATGGCGTGCTACCACCTCGTTCATAATGCCAAGCACCGTGTCGATATCGCTATCAAAATCGACTTTAAACTCCAATACTTTGCGGCGGCGATCATCTGAAAGCGTCCAGTTGGTAACTTTTTTAGATATAAAGTCGGCATTGGGGATAATCACTTCGGAGCCGTCAAAGGTTTTGATAGCCGTAGAGCGGGTGCCGATAGATTGTACTTTTCCCATAGTCGAATCAATCTCTATCGTATCGCCAATCTGCACCGGCCGCTCAAACACCATGATGATACCCGAGACAAAGTTGGCGATAATATTACGCAGACCAAAACCGATACCGACACCAAGCGCGCCAAAGATAATGGCAAACTGATCGGCTGAAATCCCCAGTGACGTAAGTGCCATTAATATACCGCTGATAACAATCACATAATTGCTGGTGGTCGTTATGGCCGTAGGTACTCCGCGCGGGAATTTAATACGTGCAAACACTTCGACGGTGAGGATAATATTGAGCACCTTCACTACCGCCCACGTACCCAATAAAATCATCACAAAATCCACAAAAGATTGCACTGTCATCGTAACATTGCCCACGGTAAATGCAGTTTGCAGTAACGTATTAAAAAGTACGATACTCTTCTCTTTTAGACCCAGTACAATAAGCACCGCCCAACCCCACCACAAGCTCATGGCGAGTTTGATCAAAAAGACGATATTGCGTTCCATCTTTTTGGCGTAACGCTCCATCAGGTTCGATGCGCTTGATATACGCCGACGCAGTATCAGCACTACATACGCCGTGAGCATGATGGTCAGAACATAGAAGATCACAACCATCATAATAAGATAGGATATTCCGTAGCTTAAACGCTCCGCCAGCATAACGGCACCGTAAAAATTTGCCATCAGCGATACTCCAAGTAGCACAACCGTAATGGGAAGCATCGAGTAGATCAGCTTTTGAATAAACCCTAGATCGGCTTCTTTGAGCGTTTTACTTTTGATAAACGTCATCATCAACACAATCAGTGCTAGCGTACCTAGCAGATTAAACGTACGATCCACCAACTCTGATCCCACGCCATGTTTTTCATAGAAAAGCAGGAGATTGATGAGTACGAAACTGTAGTAGTAGCGTAGCATCGTAGGCGTAACCAGCGTCTGCATAATACGAAGCACCGGAACAAAGATCACCACATACATCAACACCCCAAAAGAGCTGGGGCGTTCAGAAAAGCTAAGTACTGCAACCAGTGCTAGCAGTATAAGTGCCGTTGAAAAGGGTCTGCCGATAAAAAAGAACTCTTTTTGATTCACCGACTCGCGTAGCACAAAAAGACGCTCTTTGCGATAGAGATAATAGAAATAGAAGACAAAAAGCAGCACTACCGCCGATGCGATTACAAAGGTTTGTTTCTCATCTTTGTTGGTATTCACATAAATAAGTACTTGATCGAAGTGCTCTCGCATATTGGCATTGGTCTTGACAATGTAGGTGTTAAGCTTAAAAGTCTCCTCATCCATCAATTCAATAAAAGAGCTGCTATTTTGATAAAAGAGACGGTTTGAGAGCATCGTACGCATCTCTCGCAGATGCGTGATGTGCTCTTCGATATTCAAAAGCCGCGTCGTTACCATTTGCGACAGCGTTAATAGAGAATCATAACTTTTTTTAGAAGTATCCCGCAGGGCTTTTATTTGATCACCCACCGAAGCAACATACTCCATAATTGCAGGTGGAGCCTGCTCCGTAAGAGCGTTATCCTCAGTCTCTCGCCATAAATGGCTAAGCGTCTCAAGCTCATTTCGATTCGTGTCAAAAAGCTCTAATGTACTTTTGAGCCGCTCCTCCCACTCTTGTAACTGCACTTTATAAATACGCCACTCTTGCTGATGTTTTTCAATATCTCGGATACTCTGCTCTTGCACATTCTCGTAAAAGGGGTCTTGTAGCAGGGTATCAATTGTCTGAATTGTTGAGGGTATCGAAGTATACATCTGTGTATCGTCGGCACTTGGAGTAAGTGTTTCAGCCATATTCTTTAAACTTTGTAGCGTCTTAACGGCTATTTCGGGGATATCTTTGACCTGTACGTATTGTGCATTATTTTGTTGTTCTTGAACGGCTTGCGCATCTTCACTTGGGATCTCTTGCTCTACAGCTCCAAGCGTTACATGTAACATGAGCATCGCTACAATATATGCAAAGAACCTCATAGTTACTCCTCCAACGCGTCAGCAAAATCAAAATTCAGATTTACATCGTCAATAGTATCGGCATTCATATATTTTCGTGCATATTCAAGATAGAGTCCGCTCTCATAAAAAAAGCGGCAAATATCACGGTTGATATCGCCATCTTTTGCCATATAGTAGATAATTTGCATCGCTTCAGAGAGTTTTTTTGCTTTTTTATAGGGTCGATCCGCATCGGTCAACGCCTCAAAAATATCGGCAACGGCAAGAATTTGAGCTTTAAAAACGGCATCTTCATCTTCGACATTCTGACCGCGAATTTTCTCATGACGCCCACCTGCAATGCGTGGCACGTTTTTGAGCTTTTGTGGAAACGGCAAGGCATTGAGCATTCCTAAAAACACATTGGCATTACGATTGATCTCTTGGCGTTCCTCATCCGTTAATGTACCTTTACGCACTTTTAAATTGTTAAACTCATCATTATTGAGCAGATGGATATTTACACCATTGACCTCAATAATCTCTTTGGCGATACGCTCCAGCCTTAAAAGTGTTTCATCGCTGAAAAATGTACTACCCTGATTGGCTTCGGATAAAAAAGTGATATCATCGTCAATGCCCCTAAGACGTGTTTCATACGCTTCGCGTGCCTCTTGAGGAATCGCATTCGCATCAACAAAACGCTCTAGCATCGCAATTTTAAGGTCACGCTTGAGTACTTCGCCTTTCATCCGCACCAGCACGATACGATCAAAAAGCGCTTCGAGTTTGGTGCGTTTATCCATGATATGTTCAGGGGTCACAATTTTACCGATATCATACATGAGCGCCGAAATATGAATCTCTTTAATCTCATCATCGTTGTAGTGTTTTTGGACAAAAGATTCGGTATCGGCACTGATGCTTTTAGCCAGCATAATGGCAAGGTCAACCATCCGATCGGTATGGCCTACCGTATACGGCGATTTTTCATCCAGTGCGAGGTTGATGGTTTGCAAAAAGTTCTCAAGCAAACCTTCAAGATCGGCGATAAGCTTACGATTGGTAATCGATACGGCCGCTTGCGATGCCAATGCACGCGCTATCATCTCATCTTGTTTATCAAAAACAATCATCTCATCAAGAACACTCTTTTTATTGATAAGCTGTAAGACTCCAATAACATTCTCTTCATGATCTAACATAGCAACAGCCAATACCGACCTCGTGCGATAACCGCTCTTGGCATCGTATTGTTTGGATCCGCTAAAGTCGTACTCCTCATTATTATAAACATCTTCTATGTTGATCAAACGGTTTAAATTCGCGCAACTTGTAGAGACAAACGTGAGGTTTGGAGCACCGTTATTATGCAAGAGCGGTAGCGGTTCCCAATCGACACTGCCGTAAATACCGCCTTTTTTAATCCCCAAACTTTTATTGATCAACACCGCAAACTCAAGCATGTTATGCGAAGCATTCATAAAATAGAGTGTCCCACCGTCACAACGTGTGAGCTCCATTGCACTTTGTACGATCTCTTTTTCCAAAAAGCCCTGATCGGAATACGATGAGAGTGCGATACCGGTCTGAATCAAGCGCTCAAAAATCTCGCGCTCACTCAATTTACGTTTATATCTTAGCGGCTTGGCATCATAAGGAATAATGCACCCCTCATGCACAATCGAACCACCGTTTTTAAGCAAATCGTATGCCGCTACCTCATCGCTAATTTCATCATAGTAGTTAGGTTTACAGTGTGTAAGGTAGAGCGCAATGTCGTCACGCTTTAACTTCTCTAACTCTTGATGCAAAATCTTTGGCGTATAGTGCTTGCTGTCATACGCCAGCGCTTCCAGACGCGAAGGAAACGACATTTCGGTAATCAGCGTGGTAATGGCGCTATCATGATTGATTAGCTCCCAAATTTCATCGTTCACACAGGTATCAGACGTAAAGAGAATCGCCCCTTGTTCCGCACCGATACGATAGCCGCAACTCGGTACCGTATGATTGGTACGAATCGGCATAATACTCACTTCATCAATCTGGTACGTTTTGCCCAACTCTATCACATTGAAATTCAGAGCCATGTGGGTGGAGTTTTGTAGCGCAATCTGAGAAAAATCGGGATAAAAATCAAAATTAAACAGATGCACTTTGAGCGCTTCAATCGTCTCTTCAAGCGCATAGACTTCCAACGTATGCCTCTGGCTTGCATAGTAGAGATCGAGCAAGAATGGCAAATCTTGGATATGATCAATATGTGAATGCGTTAAAAATACATGCTCAATTTTTTGAGCATTATCACCTAACGCGTTGATAATATTACCTGCATCAATCAGTACTTTATCAGATACCTGAATACAGGTTGTACCTTCGCCTTGCATTTTAGTGCCGTATGACCCAAGCACCTTAATATGTTGCCTCATGAACTCACCACTTTCATCTTGGTAACCATTATACCTTTTTTGACATATAATTGATAAAATTGGGTGCTATAATCACACAAACCAACCAAGGAGAAAAATAATGAAAATAGCTTTGGTGCTACTTTTTAGCATTATATTTTTAGGCTGTAGTGAAGAGAAGAGTACAACGAGCATTCCTTCAGCTCAAACCACTCAGACACCTGCTCAAGTTGTCAATAAAGAGGTTGAAAAACCGGTGCAACCCCCTAAAGAAGAAGCAGTGAGTGAACCTGTCGAGAGCACACCTCCCGCAGCACCGCAACTGCGCAAAAGTTCGGGTATGGAGCTTTTTAGCAAATGTGTCTCATGCCACGGTGCCAAAGCCGAAAAAAGCGCGCTGGGTAAATCACAGGTGATTGCCGGATGGCCTAAAGAGAAGATTATCGAAGCGCTTAGCGGGTATCAAAACGGAACGTACGGTAGCACAATGAAAGGCCTTATGGCAGGACAGGTCAAAGGACTCAGCAGCGACGATATCGACGCGCTTGCAACCTATATTTCCAAACAGTAAATTATGATGATGCCGGAAGTTTAAACTTCTGCGTCATCAACTCTCCCTCATCACTGAAAAAGAGATAATACAAAAAATCTTTCTTTACATGTAAGCCTGCTAAATAACGCAATGCCAGATTGGCCTGAAGCGAAGCGATGTGCATCACAATCGGAGCGGCAATGCCCGCGGGCGTTTTTTGCGTGATCTTAAACACATCTTCAAACGACGCGTTTTCAAAAAAGCAGACTTGCCCGTTAAACGCCTCGACCGAACCGTACACCCACGGCAAACTTACTGCTTTGGCATAGCGGTTGATGGCTCCGCGCGAAGGCAGGTTATCGGTAGCATCGATAATCAGATCGACTTCGATATTTTGAGCCACAAAAGCATCAAAGTCGCACACATGCGCATATGCTTTTACATACGGACAGCGCGCCTCAATAATCTCGGCGGCCACGTCACACTTATTGCGCCCTTCATCGCCAACCTTAAAAGCGATCTGGCGATGAATGTTATGCACGCTCACCGTATCAAAATCCACCATATGAATCTCGCCGATTCCCGATGCACCCAGTGCAAAAGCGAGTGAACTGCCCAAACCGCCGCTACCGATAATAGCGATACGTTTATGTTGCAACTGTTCTTGTGTCGCTTCGCCCCAGAGTTGCACCTGACGGTGAAAATACTCCATCATAATCTGCTCCTTTGACGCATCGCATCTCGAAAGCCCCACCCTTTTCGCGCTTCTACCACCTCTTGATGCTCAATATCAACCACCATCAGCTCTTCGGTATTGCCCAGCCGTGATACTAACATGCCGTTAGGATCGCACAAAATCGAATCGCCGTAAAACTTCCAGACATGCTCTCCCTCGTGATACTCGCCGATACGGTTGGCACGAAGAATATAGATGTTATGCGTAAACGCACGCGTTTTAATAAGCTCCTGCCAGCGTCGGTGTGATTCAAAAGTAGACACACTCGGTACTAACAACAGATCGATTTTTTTCTGCTCCAGCATGGTAAAAAGAGCATCAAAATGGAGCTCAAATCCTGCCATAATCGCACACTTTATACCATCAACACTAAAAACAGGCGGTGTTTTAAGTGCCTCGTGCACATTGGCAAAATAGGCCGCTTCGTTCCAGTGTGCATAGTTGATTAGCAGTTGCTGTTCGTAATAACTCACCGAATTAGGAGCCACCTTGACAATCATCTTATACGGCGCACGTTTTTTCACCGCCACCAGCGAAGCCACAATCACCATATCGTGTGTCTGACTCAGCTCTTTAAGCATGGCAAGCTGATGTTCGCTCTGCTCTTTAATCATCGAAAGCGACAGCGATTTAAGCTCATGAAAAAAGGGATTGAGCAGGTATTCGCCCAAAAGCAAGATCTTTACGCCCTCTTTATGCGCCTGACGCACGTAGCGATATAGCCGCGTGGAACTCATCCCGATATTGGGCAGTTGCAGTACCGCCGCTTTAATTGTCGCCATGCTTCTTTATCTCCTCGACTTGAAGCTGCGCTTTCTCTAGCATCTCCTGCGCGATTTTAAGCTCTTGCATCCCCTCTTCGTATGCGGCGATGCTCTCGCTCATGGTAATCTCGGGATTCATCAGTTTTTCGAGTATCACTTTGGAGCGCTCCAGATGCGCTTCAAACGGGGTAGTTTCACTTTTCAAGGGCATCCTTTACGTACGTTTCAAATTTATCGATCTCAACCAAAAAGGCATCATGGCCGTAGTCACTATCGACATTGAGATAGTTACATGTAAGCTTACATGTAGCGGCAATATCGTCTATCACTTTCATCTCTGATGGCAAAAAGAGCATATCGTTTTCAAAGCTAATTAGATAGAGCTCCGCCTTGATCTTGGCAATCGCCTCTTCAAGCGAATCAAACCCACGCGCCAGATCGTAAATGTTGATCGCCTTGGTGATATACAGATACGCAAGCGGATCAAACCAGCGGGTAAAGTTATAGCCGTTATACTCCAGATAGCTTTCTACCTGAAACTTTCCAAACAGCTCAAACAGGCCATCGGTACGGCGATATTCGCGGCCAAACTTTTTTGCCATCGAATCGTGCGAGAGAAAGCTGATATGCCCCGCCATGCGCCCTACCGCCATACCGGGCAGGCCGTTTTCGCAGATATCATCGCTCTCGTAATACCCTTTTTTAAAGGCCGGATCTTTGAGTATCGCCTCTTGCGCCACCTTGTTAAACGCAATCGCCCAAGGTTGTGTGGCATAGGTGCCCGCCATGGCAATGATTTTATGCGCAAAGTTAGGATAATGCACCGCAAACTGTAGCGCCTGCATCGCACCCATGCTCCCGCCCACAATGGCATGAACGCGGTGAATCCCCAAACGGTCAAATAAAATACGCTGCGCTTTGACCATATCTTTAATGCTCACAACCGGAAATTTATAGCGATACGGCTCCTCATAAGGAAACATCTGCGACATCGGCCCCGTAGAACCAAAACAGCTGCCGATCACATTGGAGCAGATTACAAAATACTTTTCGGTATCAATCGCTTTGCCATCGCCGATAAGGCCGTTCCACCACCCCGGTTTGGCATCGCCCTCGTAATACCCCGCGGCGTGATGTGAACCGGTAAGCGCATGAGTCACAACAATCACGTTATCCTTGGCCTCATTCAGCTCACCGTAAGTCTCGTAAATAATATCAAACGGCTCAAGAATACGCCCACTCTCCAGATAGAGCGGATTGGTAAAGTGCTCGGTGTGCGTTTGAAGGTTTAACACTTACGCCTCTAGCGCCCGCTTAAGGTCATCAATCAGATCTTCGGCCGCTTCCAGCCCAATGCTAAGGCGAATCAAACCTTCGGGCACGCCGCAGGCAATCAGCTCTTCGCTATTTAACTGCTGATGTGTCGTGGAGGCAGGATGGGTGATGATAGATTTGGAATCGCCGATATTTACTACAAGCGAATAGATCTGTACCGCGTTCACAATTTTTTTGGCCGCTTCAAGCGATTCTACTTCAAAACTGAGCAATCCGCTACTCATGCCACCATCAAAATAGGTTTGCGCATTGGCGTAGTTGGCGTTAGAAGCAAGCCCCGGATAGTTGACTTTTTTAACCTTGGGATGTGCTTCAAGATACTCGGCCACTTTTTGCGCATTACTTGAGTGTTCACGCATACGAAGCGGCAGATGCTCCAGTCCCTGAATAAAGAGCCATGAGTTAAACGGCGAAGGCACTGCGCCCAGATCGCGCAGAAGCGACAAACGCGCACGAAGCGAATAGATCGGAAGCGGTACGTCTTTGTACACCAGTCCGTGATACGACGCGTCGGGTTCGTTAAACTGTGCATAACGCAAATTATTGGCCAGTTTTTCAACAAGATTGTGGCGCTCTACCATAATGCCGCCGATGGCCAGCCCTTGCCCCGTAGTATACTTGCTCGCCGAATGCACCACGATATCCACACCGTGCTCAAACGGACGGCACAGTACCGGAGTAGCTACCGTGTTATCCACCACCGTCAAAATCCCGTGTTTATTGGCAATAGCCGTAATCGCCGCAATATCCGCCACGTCGATACTGGGGTTGGTGAGTGTTTCAAAAAAGATCACTTTAGTTTTTTCATCGATCAGCGGCTCAATAGCCGAAGGCGTGTGCACATCAAAAAAGCGTGCTTCGATTCCGAAACGTTTGAGTGTATGCGCACTCTGCGTTAATGTGCCGCCATACAGTTGAGAGGCACAGACGATATTGTCCCCCGCTTCAGCCGCATTGGCAATGGCATAAAAAATCGCCGCCATACCGCTTGAAGTGGCCAATGCCGCCGCACCGCCTTCCATCTCGGCAAAACGCTTTTCAAATACATCAGTCGTGGGGTTGTTAAGCCGTGTGTAGATATTGCCCAGCTCTTTAAGCGCAAAAAGATCCGCCGCATGATCCACATCACGAAACTCATACGCCGTACTCTGATAAATAGGCACCGCCATCGTGCTTTGCATATCTTTTTCATACCCCGCGTGCAGGGCTTTGGTCTGCTGTTTCATAGTATTAGCCTGACTATAGAATAATAAGACGCGACTATATCATGCTAATGATTTAGAAAAGGTTAAGTGCAAAAAAGAGTGATTATTCTATCTATATCAAGAAGGACCCACGGGCAACTCTACCCGCGTAAACGTTATTTATTGGAGTTTTCGATAACCAAGCAAGCCCATCAGAAGCATAATCAGTAAAGTGCCCAATGGTCCAAAAAGCGGCGCTGCTACTGCAGAAGCAGCCCGTATAATTGGAAAACCAGGGTCATGAATGACTCCCGCAGTTGAATCATCGTCTCCATCTTTATTATCTACTAAATAAATCGTAAGCGTTTTCCCTCCATTGCTGATTTCATAACCCGTTCCTTCCTTGTTGGTATCGGCAGTGTTTGCGCTCAGCGTTCCAAAATCGTACCAGTGATCGCTTGTATTAGCTACCGTCGGACCATATTTCCAAAAACCGACAAATACCTTTTCTGTAGTCCCAGCCAAAGAAAAGACAATTTTTTGAGTAAAGCCCGCCACACTGGATGTTGCATCAATTTCGATGGCTTCAGAAAGTATTGACTGCGGCGCACCTGCGGGTTGTCCGGTAGGTGTGATAGTCAATGATGACACAACCGATGTTGAACTGGAACCTCCTCCTATCGTTGCCTCGTGGGTATAAATTATCTCTGTTGTATCGCCTGAACCATTAGAGAGAGAAAGGGTTGTCTCACTCGATGAACTAGAAGCGACACTACTGGTTGAGCTACTTGATGAACTCAGCTCAGAAGAAGAGGATGCGGCTGAAGAAATTGCGACAGAACTAGAGCTTGAAACCGATGAAGTTGCGCTACTTGAAGAGCCAGAGCTTGCCACACTTGATGAAGAACTTGAAGCGACAGTTCGGATAGCACTGCAGTGATCTGCCACTCCCGTATGTACCCCAACCGTAGTACCCTCACAACTCCAGGTATACGTAGATACTTCCGTACTCACAGCCGTCGCCGTACCGACACTGCAGAGATTGCTACTAGGTGCCGTAGTGAAGCTCCCTCCATCTGAAGTACCGCATACGCCGTTTTGGGATTCATCAACGTCGATGATATTGACGGTAATGCTCTGGGTCGCACTGCCGCCGTTGCCATCAGATACCATAACAACAACCTCATAGTTAATCGTGCCACTTTCATAATCCGCCGGAACTTTGAAAGTCAGCTCACCGCTGGTGGCGTTGATGTCAAAAGATGTAGCATCCGCTCCTCCTGAAATGGAGAAGTTCAGATCATCTCCTTCCGTATCCGATGCCGTGAGGGTTAGAAGCGATGTAGTGTTTTCAGAAACGCTAAACGTTGCCGTGGCATTGCCGTCAAGCGAGGTAAAGAGCGTCGCTTCGTTGACATTACTCAAATTGATATCAAAAAGTTTATACACCGTATAGAAACCATCCGTTACGCTGGCGTTGACTTCATAATGCTGAGTTGTTTCGTAATCGGGATTTGACGTAAACGTCAAGAGTCCAGTTGTTGAGTTTATATCAAATAATGAACCATTATAATCACTTCCAAGAGCATAAGCTAAATTGCTATCATCCATCACTTGCGTTGTTGGAGTAAGTGTTCCTCCATAGAGTGTACCGTTATTTCCATTTGATGAGCTATCGGCTATAGCAGTTCCACTTGTTTCATCGAGTTTATAGTACGCTACCAATCCATTTTCATTACCATTAAGCTCGGTGTTCATAGCAGCAGTGATTTCTGATGATGTAAGCGCTTTATTCCAGACTCTTGCATCATTAATATTTCCACTCACTCCACGACACCATACTTTCGAACTTTGGCAAATGAGCGTTCAAGCAAGCTAAGCAACACGGAAAACTCCTTGCTTTTGAGCCTTGAATTGACCAATACGTTCTTGAGCCACTCCAATCCATGCTTGAATAAGCTTTTTATCGGGTAGGTTTTGCGGTTTTGGAGTTTTTTTAAAAGCAATAGGCTCTTGAAGTATGCGGTAATCTCCTGCAAGAATAGACCAGACGAAGCTGATCGAGAGAAACGCCATCAGCTTGTTGACTTTGGATTCTTCACTGATCTTGCTCTCTTCGAAATTGAATCCTCTCCCTTTGAGTGCGCCGAACATTGTTTCTA
>JBNKLA010000105.1:0-2058 GCA_050292115.1 Sulfurimonadaceae bacterium
AACGTAGAGCACGCTTTGCTTTTAAGTGCCCGAAGGGAGCCAAGAGACGTAGCAATCTTGAACTTTTTTCTTTGCGTCCGTAGCTACGGCTACGCACTTAAAGAAGAAAAGCCCAATCTCACTACGTCTCTTGGCTCTGAGACTATTTGGGAGTTTTGCAAGAAGTCTAATATGTAGAAGCAATAAAATTTAGGTATATTGGCATAAAAGGAGCGACGCAATCATGAAAAAAATCTATCTCTTTCTGGCGATTTTGGGCTTTGTCTTGCCTTTGTCGCAATTTGTGCTTTGGCTTAGTGCGTTTGGGTTGGATATTCCTCTGCTTATTGAGAGTATCGTCGAAGATAAACTGAGTCTCTTTGCTTGGTTGGATGTGATTGTTTCGGCGGTGGTGCTGATTGGATTTATTCTTTATGAAGGTAAAAAACTTGCCATGACGAAGCTATGGATTCCCATTGCCGCTACGCTGTGCGTCGGGGTCTCTTTTGGCCTGCCGCTCTTTTTGTTTTTACGAGAAGAATATGTATGAATCCCACTAAAGTCATACGTGAGACAACCAAAAAGCTGACCGATCTTCCCAATATCGGGTCTTCATTGGCAAAAGATTTACATGTAATCGGCATTGAGACTCCCGAAGCGCTGAGGGGGCAAGACCCGTTTGCGCTGTATCAACAGCTTTGCGAACAGACGGGGAGCCGTCATGATCCTTGTGTACTCGATGTCTTTATGTCGATCACCGATTTTATGAACGGTAACGAGGCCAAAGTGTGGTGGGAGTATACAACAGAACGAAAAGCGCGCTACAAGGTGTAAAAATGAAAACTTCAGAGATTCCATTCGCCGATTTTATCGGTATTGAGCAAAACGCTAAAGCGCTTAGTTTGCCGCCGCGCGGTGCGCTTTTAAACCATCTTCAAACGCTTCATGCGGGGGCGCAGTACACTTTGGCAGAGACACAAAGCGGTATCTATCTGCAATCGCTTTTTCCTGAGTATGAGGGTAGGGTGATTCCTCTGCTTCGAGATGGAAGCATTAGCTATAAGACGCCTGCAAGTAAAACGCTTTATTCACACGCCTCTTGCGACGATGCGGATATGGAAGCGTTTAGAACACAGCTTGAGAAAAGAGGAAGAGGCGTGATTAGCATAACGGTAACACTGAGTGATGCCGACGGGGTGGTTGCTTCGCAATCACAGTTTAAATGGTTTGTACAAAAGATCAAGGAAGATGCATGAATCTAAAAAAAGTAGACGAAGCACTGGAGCGTTTTTTATCACGTTATCCAGACGGTTTTGCCGACGAGGCGCTTCAGCCGATGGTTAAACGTCATAAGACGGCTAAAATCGGCGAAGAGGTCGCGGCGCTGTTTAGCGAGAGCAGTTTTGGCCAGTCCGAGCTGATCTGTGAAAATTTTACCAAAATCGTCTCTAAATCTTCACTTATTTCGCTTTTTGAAAAGCCAAAAGTTAAAGAGGCGGTGAAAACCATGCATATGGAGCAGATCGATACGCTTAGCATTGGGCTTTATGACCTTTTGCACGGTGATAAAGAGAGTGGTTTTGAGAGCATGGTCGAAGTGTTAGCACCGCTTAAACTGGCCAAATGGTCTATTATTACGCTGATTCCTTACTATTTTGATAGAGCGCACAACTATTTCATTAAGCCCACAACAACGAAAGATATTATCAAATTTTTTGAACTCGAAGGGCTTATGTATAAACCCAAACCGAGTTACGCGTTTTACAACGATTACACAAAGGCTTTAGAAAAAATAAAAGCGCATATCAATACCGATTACCGCAACGATAATGCCGCGTTTACCGGAATGTTGATGATAGGAATGAAATGATAAGCGCTACTGAATTTCGGTTTTAAGTGTCAATGTCTCCCCAGAAGCAACGCTTTTGGCATCTTTTAACCTAGATTCCCACAAACCCCCTAACGAGAACGTAACCAAATAACCCACAATGCCTAGTTTTTAGGAGGTTATCTCAAAATTCTCTTGCCCTTAAACATCGTTATGTGTATAATATACATAACGAGTAATAAGGAGAGTGA
>JBNKLA010000106.1:0-15949 GCA_050292115.1 Sulfurimonadaceae bacterium
AGGTTTTGTTGGCGTGCGTATTGAAGGCGCTCTTGTAAACGTTGTCTAACGTTTTTCTCTTCATCCAAGATAGCTTGGGCTTCACTGTCGGAGAGCGCAATATTGTCTTGGTACATGATGCTCTTGTCGTTTCGATAGGCGACATGATAGGTAGGAATTTTCAGGCTCTCGGTATCCATTGCGGGAATACTGTCGGCGATAAAGACATCTACCGCATAGAGGGTCTCTTTGTCTTTTAGAAATTCCTTTTTCAGACGGTGGACAACTTTATTGGCTTCATTGTCGGTAAGATCAAATGCTTCTTTAAATGTCTCTTGCGTTGCTTTGCGATCTTTTAATACCTCTGCTACAGACACGGTGGTGGTTGTTTGCAACGTGGTGTTGCTATTTAGCGTTGCCCACAGTTGGGTGGAGAGAATCGTAAAATATATGAGCAATAATCGTGCAAGCTGTAGGTGGGGAGGGGTAGATCATGGGCGGCCTTTGGGGTAGTGTTGGTTTATTGTAGTGTTTTTTCACTAAATTTATCTTGAGCGCTTTGGAAGCATGAGGTATAATCTCAACACCTTATCCCAAGGAGCGCGTTTGCGAACACCCGATTTTTTGATAGTAGGTGCGGCGAAATCGGGTACTACCAGTCATTCCGGTGATCATCAGATGTTGGTGAGCTTTACGATAGTTTCCACTAATCAACTAGCAATTTGGGTTGAACTAATGAAAACTACAAATATTTTTCAACAGTCATATTTTGCACTTCTATGTTACATCAGAGAGATAAAATTTCCTCAATGAACGGCACATCATCTCTACAAATGCATTGGTTTCAAAAACATCAATAAAATCTTCTACCGCCACACCCGCTTTTTTTGCCTCTCTTTTGACATACGTCTCAAATGTAAAATCAAGAGTATCTGAATCGGGATTAAGCAGTGCTTTTTGAAACTCCATACGAAAATTCTCTACTGCCATCTGCATATCATACCAATACTGCTTTGTGGTATCGGTAGGGATAATATCCCACTTTCGGTTCTCTACATCAAGTGCGCGCAACAGCTCTTTTTCGCTGTAAATATAACCTGTGGTCTCTTCAAATTTCAGTTTCAAGTTCATCAGCATTTCTGCTTCACTGATGGGACCGAGTTTTTTAAATATGAAATAAAGATCAAAAAGGTCTTTAATCGTATCCGTCCGGTCGCACAGTGCTTTGAGTTTATAGAGTAACAGGTTGTAGGGGTTCTCCATTCTCGGAAAATCTTCATGCGAGAGAAAAGCAAAATCTTTAAAGCGTCCGGCCGTAAAGTCAAACAGTTCCACTTTGATGACTTCATCATTCTCATTAAAACCGCAAGATATTCGGTGCGTCTTTTGCTCTGTTAAAACATCATTAATAACCGTAATATCTGCTTTTTTAAGACGCTCAACCATCAAACGCTTAATTTTAGCACTCTCTTTGACTCCCATTTCATGATCGGCAAAGAAATCTAAATCTTCCGACTCTCGGTACCGTTGTGAAATACTATAGCACTGAACCGCTGTACCACCGGCTAAAAAGATACCCTCTATATCCGAAAAAGCGTTAAGAATCTTTTTTTGATTCTGATATACACTGCCCCAACTATTACGTTTATTCATGATGCAATTTCCGCTACCGCCACCCTCTTCCAAAAAGATGCCGTTTTAGAATCAAACTGCGTATTTAATACCGGCAACAGTTTTGCAATCTGCTTCTGTCCAAGCACAGCAATAACATCTTTAAAATAGAGATTTTCAAAAAAGGGCTTTACAAAATCCGGTTCTGCTTTGCGAACACGGCGGATGATCTCTTCGTACCCTAGCGCTTTACCCCAAAATGCTACTTCAATCCGTTTGGCCAACTTGGGTTCAATAACTTTACGACCCGTATAGGTTCCAATGTTTTGATGATGCGGGGTGTAAAGCATCTTTCGTTGATGCGCAATCTTTTTAAGTAATACGATGGCATATGGGGGGACTTCTCCACGCTTTTTCCATCCTGCAACCGTATCATACGGTATCTGTCCCTCTTTAGAAAACTCTTTTTTGCTCAAATGGTGATAATCGAGTGCTTTATCAAAAAGTGCTGCCGTATTTTTCATTTTTTCACTTATTTGTCAATTTGACAATATTATAGCATATTTAATCTCATATTAACGCTGCTAAATCCCTACTCTCCTCATATCGTTGCGCCGTCTCCAGCAGATAGTGCCGTGTCAGCGGAATATCATCAAGATAGCCGGCTTTACCATCACGCAGATAGAGCCGCGAAAAGATGCCAAGCACCTTAATATGGCGCTGCATTCCGGTAAAATCGAACCACTTTAAAAACTCCGCGTCACTTACATGTAAGCCTTTTTTATCACGAAACGAAAGCACCAGCGTTTCGATTGCATTGCGATCAAACGCGATATAGCAATCTTTAAGCAGTGAGACCAGATCGTAAGTAATGCCGCCGTTCATGGCGTCTTGATAGTCGATAATACCGATACGTTCACCTGCTAACATAATATTACGCGAATGGTAATCGCGGTGCACAAACACGCCTTGCGGTTGCGACAACACCACGGAGCTGATGGCATCAAGCATCTGCTCTAGCCGCTCTGATTCATCTTTATTGAGCGTTACCTGTAAGTGTTTCTCCAGATACCACTCGCGCATCAGATTCATCTCTACATGTAAGAAATTTTTGTCATACAGCGGCAAGCCTGATGCGTCGCACTGTTGCATCTGCACAATCGTGTCAATCGCTTTGTCGTAAAGCGTTTGAAAGTTGTGTGTGTTGAGTACATCAAGATAGTGCGTAGCGCCGAAATCCTCAATGATCAGATAGCCGTGATCGGTATCGGCATAAAGAATCTGAGGAGCCGACACGCCGCCGTGTCGTAATCGCTCTGTGACATCCACAAACGGTGCAAGCGCACTTTTTTCCAAAGCGGCATCCATAAGCAGTAGCGTCTCACTCCCACGACTCAAACGAAAATATTTACGAAAACTGGCATCGGCAGAGGCAATGGCGATTGCATAATCGGCATAAGGCGTCGTAGAGAGCCACGTGTTGAGTTTATCCATAAATGCCTCCCAGCAGTGCATCGTGCGTCGCGCCCGTGACCGATTTAAGCGCCACGGGTTCATCATGCAGACGTTTATACGCAAGCCACGCAAACGCGGCTGCTTCAAGAGCGTCGCTATCATAGCCGTATGCATCGCTACTGCTCACGCTTACATCCTCTAAAAGCGCTTCAAGCCGCGCCATCAATGCACTGTTTTTAGCACCGCCGCCACAGACGATGAGCGTTTGTGTATCCACCGTCTGGGCAATGCTTTGTGCCGTGAGTTCAAGTAGTGTAGCTTGCACGTCGCGTGGCTTAATACTTGGCTCTAAATGCTTCTCTAACCACGCGGCATTAAAATATTCGCGCCCCGTGCTTTTGGGCGGTTTTTTCTCAAAATAAGGATCATTCATCAACCGCTTTAGTAGCGTTTCATCCACCCTGCCCGATGCCGCCCATGCACCGTTTTCATCATAATCCGTACCTATGTGGCGCGATGCCCAAAGATCAAGTAGCACATTCCCCGGACCCGTATCAAAACCCACAAGCGGCTCGTGCAGTAGCGTAATATTTGCCATGCCGCCAATATTAACCACCGCGCTCTCCTTGCCAAAGATAAAACGGTGAAACGCCGGCGCAAACGGCGCACCCTGCCCGCCATAGGCCATATCCATACGTCTAAAATCGCATATCACTT
The DNA here is from genome assembly GCA_050292115.1 of Sulfurimonadaceae bacterium. Lineage (GTDB taxonomy): Bacteria > Campylobacterota > Campylobacteria > Campylobacterales > Sulfurimonadaceae > JAFGUB01. The sequence continues at coordinate 3,763 of JBNKLA010000106.1, forward strand.
TTAGACCGGTTTGTGCGGCTATTACATTGGGATTGCCCAGCTGCATACTAAAGCCTTTATCGGGCGCGTGCCAGAGTGTTTGTCCATGAAGCCCTATGGCTGAAACGGAGGTTTTATCAATACGCTTTTCGTCTATAAATGCTTCGACTGCTTGAGCATACAGTCGCCCTAAACGCTGGTCGATACCGCCAATATGCTCAAGCGTACCGCCGTGTGCAATCAGCTCCAGCATCTGCGTTTTTAACGCACTATCCAACGGATATGAAACGCTGTGTAAAAGCTTACATGTAAGGCTATCAAGCGCGCATAAGACCAGATCGATTCCATCCATACTGGTGCCCGACATTACGCCGATATAGTGCTGCATCATCACTCCAAAAGTGCTAAAGTTTCGGTACGCCTTCACTCAGGTCATAATGGGTCATACGAATTGAGAGCCCCGTATCTTTAAAGAGATCAAACTGCTCTACTGTCTCTGACGCCAAAGCATTATGCTCATTAAAAATGAGAACAAAATTATCCCCGTGATAGCGAAAAATCATCGCTTTGGGATAACGTGTGCGCAATTCATCTGCCAAACGTTGCAAAAAGCGATTGCCCTCTTCCCAACCGTATTTATGATTGTACTCATAAAAATGTTTAAGCTCGATACGGTGCAAACAGCGGGTATCGTTATCCATCGCAATCATAACGATCTGAAGGTAACTTTCGTTATAAAGATCCGTAAGCGCATCTAAAAAGAAATAGGCGAAACGGCGCTGTTCAAAGTCGGTGCTCGGCATCTGCGTCGTCTCAACCGCTTTAACATCTGCAAGTGCGATAAGACCGGCTTTAACCACCTCGGGGTGAAACTGGGTACCGCTATTGGCTTTAATCTCGTTAAATGCCTCTTCAACACTTTCACGGCGCTTGTAAATACGGTTTGTCGTCATCGCATCAAAAGCGTCGGCAAGTACCATGATATACGAGAGCATAGGGACATGTTTATTATCATGAGGTTCGGTAATGGGATACCCTTTTCCGTCATAACGCACATGATGATAACGTATAATCTCCGCAAGGTCTTTATACATATCGATTTTTGAAAGCATCCGGTATCCCGCGTTTGAGTGCTGTTTGATCAGATCGTATTCAAGGGCATTGAGTTTACCGGGTTTTAGCAAGATGGCATCGGGAGTAACCACTTTTCCGATATCATGCAAAATTGCCGCTTTTTCAAGTTTATGTATCTGTTGTTCTTCAATTTGCATCTGTGTCGCGATTTTACGGCTGTACTCCGCCACGCGAAGCGTATGTCCCGCCGTATAACTGTCACGCTGTTCAATAATATTGACAAAAGCTAAAATGGTCTCTTCATAATTGTTGATTTTTTCAAGCTCCATCGCTTCAAGCATACTGCGTTGCTTAATACCGTGTATTGTCATGCCGACATCCGTGGCAAGATTTTCAAGCATCTTAATCTCTTCGTTTTCAAACCCCTCTTTACGCTTTGAAAAGACCGCCAAACTGCCCAAAGGCTCATCTTGTTCACTGCTACGAATAGGGAGCGAAATCATCCAGTGTAAAGAGCATTCATAACGATCTTTGTCCAACTCAACGCAGTAATCTTCCGGCATTTTTTCCAAAATAGTAGTATTAAGCTCAATGGCACTTTTAACCGACTTAAACGCAAAGTTGCTCTCATGATCGTTTAATCTGTAATGACGCTGATCGAGAATATTCTCATTTACTTCGGACTGACTGACCACTTCTAGCATGTTCTCTTCAATCAGACCGATCCAAACAAAACGGTAGTGCTGTTGTTTCACCAGCGTATCCATACAGTTTTGAACCACCGTCTGAATTGAAAACGAGGTAATCAGCAGTTCGTTAATATCGGCAACGGTTTTAAGCACGTCTTTTAAATATTTTTCATGCGCGATACGTTTTTCAAGCTCTTCGGTTCGCTCAAATACTTTGTGCTCCAGACCGGAATTAAGCTGTTTGATCTCAAACTGTTTGTCTCGAAGACGGCTGTTGAGATTGAAAATATAAAGCAGTATCGCCACCACACCGAAAAAGAGTCCAAGTAGCGTAAAAATCCAAGCCTTATATTTTTCGAAAATGCGTTCAAGCGTCAATTTCCCAAGCTCTTTATACGGGCCGAGATGCAACTCTTCAAGTAGGGTATGCACCTTGGAGTAATCCAGCGGTATCGTCCAGCCTGCAACATGCGAAAATCTGGCCGCTTCGGAGTCGGCAGGCATCTTTAAAAGTGCAATAAGCACCTTATTAGCAAGATCATCGGAAGTAGAGGAGAGCTTTGCAAAAGGCCACTCGGGATACAGCGCCGTACTCACACGAAACGGAAAGCCCTCATAATGTTTTTGCGCAAGCACTTGGCAGACTTTTGGATCTACCAACCCCTCTTGCCCCATACGTTCAATCGTATCCGTGCGTACCGTTCCGGCGTCAACGATTCCGTTTTTAACTGCTAAAACCACTGCGTCATGAGAATTAAAAAATCGAAATTGTGAAAAATCATTACTATCGATACCGTGATCGTGCAACTCTTTTTGCGCCATTACCCAACCGCCAAAAGAGCTAATATTGACTGCTCCAAAACGCTTGCCCTTAAGATCACTTAGGGTACGAATATCACTCTTTTGTTTGGTAAAAATCACACCGCCGAAGCTAGTCAATACATCGCCACTACTACTAACGTTTTTAAGTGTTGCGATGCGACTGACACCGTAACGATACTCAAGCTCGACGTAATACGTGGTGTTGGTCAGTACAAAATCGACTTCACCTTTAGCAACACTTTTAGCCAAATCCTCAAAACTTAACGGCACCACTTCAAAGTGATAGCCCTCAATTTCGTGATTCAAGTATGCTGCCGTAGGCGACCAGATTTCAATAGTTTTTTGACTCCCGCGTTTGGCTAGTACACCGATCTTAACATTTTCAAGTGCAAAAAGTAGTGATGGAACCGTGCAAAGAAGCAAAATATATAACCAACGCACACAAAGTCCTTATTAACAAGAAGCTGTTTAATTGTACTAGAATCTATCTCAAAATCACAAGTGTTATGGAAAAATCATTACAACAAACGATATAAAAGTGCCTATAAGCATCTGCCATGCAAATCCGATACTACAGCCGCATACATAAGGCTGAAGTGCCAACACGCTTACAAATCCGGCCAACAGCGCCCAAGTGACACGTTTCTCGCTACCGCGTTTGGTAAAAAGCGCCGCGCCGTATACGCCTAACAGCCCCGTATAGGCAAAACTCATCACCCCCAGTGCAAAGCTCACCAGCCCCATATCGCTGTAGCGTTGCCAAAAATAGCTTATGAGCGCCATCAACGCCAACAATACGGCAAATCCCAAAACCGCGAGACGCGAGACGCGGATATAATGCGCTTCATCAGCATCACTCCGCGTCTGCTTCCACGGACGGTAGAGATCTTCTACTGCCACCGACGCCATGGCGCCAAGTACGGAATTGGTGCTAGAAAGCGCCGCGGCAATCGCGCCCACCGTCACCAACGCGCGCATTCCTTCGGGCAATTCGTTAAGAATATAGGTCATAAAAATCGTGACCGATTCACCGGCGAATTGCGTCGCCGCCTCATGCTGGGTATAAAAGAGAAACAGTAGCAACCCTATGGCCAAAAAGAGCGCCACTACCGGCAGTGTCAATGCGATCGAGAGCCAGAGTGAGCGCGCCGCTTCGTTGCGGTTGCGGCAACTCAGCAAGCGCTGTGTCATGTCTTGGTCGAGTCCATACGCGGCGATATTAAGCAGTGTCCATCCGCCCAGCAGTGCCCAGATGCTAAATTTGCCTTCAAGCGACGTATCGATAAGGCGTAGTTTGTGTGCCGCATCAAGTTGGCGAATGATCTGCGCGAAATCCATATCCAGTGCGCCGTAAAGATAAAAGAGCACCGCTACCGCCGCGCCGATATACGTGATCGCTTGTATCGCGTCACTTAAAATCACAGAAGCGACTCCGCCAAAATAGGTATACGCCAATGCGCCAAAGAGCAACAAGCCCACGGAAATGCTTACATGTAAGAAGGCGATATCGCCAAACAGAATCATACTCACCGCAATAGCGCCGATATACAGACGCGCCCCGCTTGCCAACACGCGGCCAAGCAAAAACATCACACCCGCCTGCTGTTTGGCTTTTGAGCCGTAGCGCACTTCTAGTAGCTCATACACCGTCACCGCGCGCATCTCATAATAGCGCGGCAAGAGCACATAAGCGATAATCACGGCGGCTAAAAGTGCGGAGACGTAAAAGAGCAAAAAAGTCAGATCATTTTTGTAGCTAAACTCGGGAACGCCTAAAAACGTGGCGGCAGATTGCGACGTGGCCAGTACCGAAAAGGCCACGGCGCTCATGGGCATCACGCTTATAAAATAGTCTCGTGAACGCTTGAGCGTGCGGCGCGAAAACCACCACGACGTAAAGGCCAGCACACCAAAATAGAACGCGACGATTCCCCAATCCAGCGGCGAAAAACTCATGGCGCGCTTTTAAGGTTAAGATCATTCACGCCGCTACGCACCGCACGCATAAAACGCAGTCCTGGATCGCTTTTTTCGGTACGATAACCGCTATCTTTCTCAAGCCACAACGGCGTGCTCTCCATACGGCGGTATTCGTGATGGCCAATCAGGTATTCAATATCGGGATAACGGCTTTTAAGATAGCGCACCAGTGCGATATTGGCCGCGACTTGCTCAGGGGTGAGGTCCTCTTTTGCATTGCCTTCGCCACCGACGTTTTCGATACCGATACTGGAGTTATTAAGCCCAATCACATGCCGCGCCATCCAATACTCCGGCATCAAACGGTAGATGGTGCCGTCACGATCTATCATAAAATGCGCCGACACATTCAGCGCGCCCGCATCGGCGATATCGCCGCGGATGCTTAGAAGTTTTTGCGGCTTCAGATAGCCAAAGGAGCGCTCAAGCGTCGGCACCGCCGTCCAGTGCAATACAATTATTTTGGGATCAATCCTGATGTCAGGCGCTTCAATGCCGTAGTGCTGTTTTCGATACGCATAGCTCATCGCTATGCGCTCCGACCCGAAATCGATGGGTTTGTCGATAATACGACGGCTTACATGTAAGGCTTCGATGCGGCGATTGGCCTCAATGATTCGCTCGCGTTTAATGGCACCGCTTTTCACCTGAGCCGCAATCATACGAATCAGCGCATCAAAATCCTCATGCCCCAGCTGTTCGCCAAAGAGCAACATATCCACCCCAGAGTTTATGGCCAGCGTAACGGCCTCTTTAAGGCTATAGTTCGCACTTATGGCTTTCATCTGCATATCGTCGCTGATAATCACGCCGTGATATCCCATGCGATTGCGCAGTAGCTCTATATTGATTTTATACGAGAGGGTTGCGGGATATTTGGGATCAAGCTTAGCATTAAAGACATGCGCGCTCATTATCATCTGCACCGCGCCCTTTTGAATGAGCTTTTTATACGGCTCAAGCTCTATTTCGCTCCATGTTTTGGTGATGTCCACAAAGCCTTCGTGCGAATCGCCCAGCGACGAACCGTGCCCGGGGAAATGCTTGAGCGCGCCGATAATACCTTTTTGACGCATGGAGTGTAAAAAGATATCTGCATATCGGCTTACATGTAAAGGGTTATCGCCATACGAACGACCCAGTTGATAGATTACCCTGTTTTTAGGATTCACGGCCAGATCGACTACGGGGGCAAAATTAGTGTTGATACCGTTTACATGTAACATATTTGAGAGTGCGTCGTAGGCGGCTTTGGCCTCATTTTCACTACCTATCGCATTAGCAGAGGGCGTATGCACAAACCCCTCACGCGCTTTAAGCCGCTCTACCTTGCCGCCCTCTTGATCGAGTGCGATAAGCAAGGGTTTATTGCTATAAGATTCAAGTGCTTTTGTTAGTGCCTGAAGTTGTGCAGGATTTTGAATGTTTTTACTGCGGTTACGATCTTCATAAAAGCGGTCAAACAGAATCACGCCGCCAAGATCGTAGCGTTTTATATAATCGACGACTTTGCTACTCGCATTGATCTCGGGAGTATCAAAGCCGACCACCAACATACGCCCGATCATTCTCTCAAGCGAACCGGCCTGTACAAAAGGTGAAAAAAGCAGTACCAAAATTAGAAAGCGCGTCATGAGGGTGATTATATCGTATCACCGATAAGGCAGCCCTCGCTTGTTTCCAAATAATGGTTTTCAAAATCCGTTGCATTGAGCGCTTGAGAACAAAAATAGCCCTGAAATGCATCGCACGCTTTGGATTTAAGGAAATCAAACTGCACACCGCTTTCAACCCCTTCGGCCACAACATAGAGATCAAAACGTTGCGCAATGCTCAAAATCGCGCTGATAAGCTCCGTATCATCCTCGTCAACCTGGATATCTTGCGTAAACGAGCGATCGATTTTAAGCACATTGAACGGGAGTTTTTTAAGATATGAAAGCGATGAATAGCCTGTACCGAAATCATCAATAGATACCCCAATTCCCAGATCGCGTAGCTGCTGCATCTTTTCACGTACCGCTACCGGATCATCGACAATAACAGACTCGGTAAGTTCAAAGATCAGGTTTTGAGGTGCTATGCCTACGTCATGTAGCATCTGTTTGACCTCGGTTATAAAGTCAGTGTGATTAAATTGTCGAGTACTGACATTGATCGAGATATGGTGTAAAGGTTGCAGATGGCCAAACTGCGCTTGCCACTGCACAAACTGTCTGGCTGCTTCACGCATTACCCAAGAACCGATCTGAATGATCGCACCGTTCTCTTCGGCGACGGGTATAAACTCTTGTGGAGCAATGTCGCCTAATTTTTCGCTATGCCACCGTATCAGCGCCTCGGCAGCCGTAATGCGTCCCGCTTTCATATCAACAATCGGCTGATAATAGAGCTCAAACTCCCCTTTGTCAAAAGCCTGACGCAGTGCATTGCTAATCTCTAGGCGGTGTTTGACCCACTGATCCATCTGCTCTTGATAAAAACGGCTTTGACTTCGCCCGTCGCGTTTGGCCTGATACATCGCCGTATCGGCATGTTTTAGCAGATCTTCCGCACTCGCTTCACTGTGATTCATCAAAACAATACCGATGCTACAACTGATATTGAGATCATAAGTATCGATACAATACGCTTTGCTCAGTATCTGCTGCACCTCATTGGCAACAAATTGAGCAATGTTGGTTGCGTGATCGTAATCGGTATAAAGGTTGGGAAGCAAAATCACAAATTCATCCCCTCCGATACGTGCCACAAGCTGTGCCTCATCCAAAACCGACTTAAGCCGGTTAGCCGTTTCAACCAACATCACATCGCCCACCGAATGCCCCAGAGAATCGTTGATATTTTTAAAATGATCCAAGTCTAAAAAGAGGAGCGCAAATAGTGTCCCATCACGTTTATAGCGTGCAATCTCTTCGGTGATTCGCTCATAAAGCATCACACGATTAGGAATATCGGTCAGCGCATCATAATGAGCCTGATGCGCTATAATCTGCTGATTCTTCATCTGCTCCGTAATATTTAAAAGCATTCCGACGCCGCCGACAATTTCGCGTTTGGAGTTATGCACCGGTGACGTACGCGCATTAACCCACATCTGCTTACCGAGATACTGTGTAGTGTACGCACCTTCATAGTGCCCCGTTTTACCCTCAAAGGGTTTTTTTAGCGTCGGTACTACCCGCTGGTCTGGCAGTGTTGTTAAATCAAGTTCACTCAAAAATGATCTCGGGGCTTCAAACATGGCACAAAACTCATCATTAAACTCTTTTAGCCGCATATCAGGGCCATACAGAAAAATCCCTACCGGCGCTTCATTAAAGATATGTTTAAAACGTTCTTGAGAGAGGGTAAGCGTTTCACTTTGATCTTCATACTGCAATCGTGCGTGTACGGCAGCACTATAAGTGTTATGAAATTTTTGTGCCGTAGCCCATAAAAACACAAAGAGCACCCCCACCAAAAAAGCGACCGAATGGTAGACCGCATCATCTTGTATTAAGAGTTTAATAATAGTCGGTACCATCAATAGCACAATAAAAATTTGAAATGCACGCAACATCGGCGAGAGTGTACTGGTAGCACCCGCACTCACGCCGGCCAACACCAGCAACAACATGGTCTGATGTAGCAGACTCTCTTGGGGAAAAATCATAAACGGCGCCATACCCCATGTGACTCCGGCAGCTACAACGCCGTATAAAAAGTACCGCTCCCACTGCTCAGACGTAAAACGATCGCTCTCACTTCCGTAATACTTGGCCAGCGCATAACGCAACAACGACACTACCGCTGAAATACCAAACCATATATTTAACGCCGTATCATTCACATGACCGTGCAAAATCACTACTAAAATTACGGCATTAATTAACGCCACAAGAGATGAAAGTTGCATATGTCCGTAGACATCACTCACCAATGTTTTGTGATACTGCACCAATGCCTCACCTCGCTCTATAGTTCTCTAATTGTAGCCTAATCCTTAGCCAATCAATACAGAAACATACCCCACAACTCTGCTTTTATCACCGCTGGCATCGGCACTCGTACGGTAATCAACAATTTGTGTTGAAAAACCAAGATTTTTAGCGCTAAGTAACACTCCCTTTACACCTATCATACCGCACGCTTCACACCCCTCATTTAGCATAGATACATTCATAGATTCAATGGCTTTTAGGCAGACTTTGTCTCGATAATGCGCCTCTTCAAGTGTATAAAAATGGCTAAGGTCGGTGCTGATAACCACCAGATTATGAGCATCACGCATCATATACTCAATACTCAACGCCAATGCGTTAGGATCCATGCGTCCGTACACGATCTCCACGACGGGCACGGCGCTAAAATAGTTCCAAATCAGCGGCATCTGCACCTCGGTCGAGTGTTCATGGTGCATCTGCTGGGCAAAACCGATCCACTCAAACCGATCATGCAACACATTGGCGTAGTTCAAATCAATCTCTAACGATCCGCACGGAGTCTCGTAGTGATCATACAGCGCTACCGAGGCTCCGCTAAATGCTACGCGATGACTTGGCCCGATCACAACAATACGCTTAATATCATCACGTTTGGCTGCAATGTTATAGACGGGATTAGCCGTAAATCCGCTATACACATACCCCGCATGAGGCACAATGAGTGCACGCGGAGTAATGGTACTTTTTTTAAAAATTTCATCATCAAGCATATCATTAAACTGTTCGATATATGTTTCAACTTCGTTACAGTTGCTAGGATAAAAACTGCCTGCTACAGCCTGTTGACGACTACTCATAAAAGACTCCTTCAAGCTCACGGCCACACTGTGGACAGTGATTGTGTTTAAGATGATAGTGATGCAACCCAAAATGACGCCGCTCAATCAGCGCCATACCGCACGACGGGCAACGTGTCGCATTTTCTACTCCTACATTGCCTAAATAGATATACGAAAGTCCGGCATTTTGGCCCAATGCATACGCACGCTCCAGCTGTTTTTGCGATGTTCGGGGCAGTTCGCGCTCTTTATAATCGGGATGAAAGGCGCTGATATGCCATGGAGTGTCTATGCCAAGTTCATCGGCAATAAAGTGTGCAATCTGCGCAATCTCTTTATCGCCGTCATTGCGCTGCGGCACCAGTAGCGTCGTGACTTCGATCCAGATACCGTTGCGCTTGAAATGCTTGAGATTTTCAAGCACCACCTCAAGCCTGCCGCCAAGCTCTTTTTTATAATAACGCGCATCAAACGATTTAAGATCCACATTGGCTGCATCAATCACACCGACCATATCATCAATCATCTCAGAACTCTCATACCCATTAGTGACAAAAACGCTTTTGATGCCACACGCTTTCGCTTTTAACGCAATATCTCTGGCATAGGGGTAAAAAATAGTCGGCTCATTATACGTAAACGCAACCGATTCACATGCCTGTGCCTCTGCCATAGCCACAATCTGCTCCGGTGAAACGTAGCGCGACGTATCGATATGATGCTCTTGCGATATCTGCCAGTTTTGACAAAACGCACAGCGAAAATTACACCCGACCGTACCGATAGAGAAGCTACGGCTTCCGGGCAAAAAATGATACAGCGGTTTTTTCTCTATCGGGTCTACATGTAAAGCAATGGGATAACCGTACACAAGGTTTTCAACGGCTTCGCCCGTGTTTTTATTGACACCGCACAAACCGGTTTGACCCGCTTTTAGCGAACACTTATGCGCACAGAGTTCACACACGAGACGCGTGCCTTTTTGTCGGTAGTACTCCATCAGATTATCTTTTGGGCCTGATACAGACGGATATCGGGATGCGCTTTAAGGCACGCACTGCCAAGCCCCGCTTTGTGGCACAGATGTTCAAAAAAGAGCTCAAACGTCGGCAGTTGTTCCCACACCGAAGGCAAAAACGTCGCCTGATTGCTATTGAGGCTTAAAATCACACCGTCAACGCCTGGGCGAATTTTAGATTTAAGATCGGCAATATCGGTATACTCAAGATCATAAGGAATACCCAGCAGTGAAATCTCGATATCGACCGTTTCAAACTCCTCAAGGCTTAGCGGCGCAAAACGCGGATCGCGAAACGCTGCCGACTTTGCATTGGAAATGACATCATCCAGCAACGGACGATGCGGCAACAGTGAGCCGATACACCCCCGCAACCTGCCCGCGATATTCAGTGTGACAAAAACAGCACGCTTTTGAGCCAATTCGGGGTACTTCTCTAACCACTCCCGCCGGTCAATCACTCTTTGCGGATCAAAAACTTCCATAATCGAAGCATTTGCAAGTTTGACGAGTTCATGTTGCATTTTGATTCCTTTAATACTTATATGCTATGACGTATCATATGAAAGTTCTATTAATTTTAGAGTTTACATGTAAAAACTTTTTCTGTTAAAAATAGTATAGGATTTTTGCTGGTGCCCTTAAATATAACCTTTGAACTGACTGATAACATTTATTTATTTGAATATAAACATCAGTTTGTTCTAAAATAAAAATTGATAATGTCCCTATTAATCGGACACCTAAGCAACAGTCGAGTGTGTATTGCTTTTTTGAAGGCGTTCATAAAGCACTAATCTATTAACCCGAAAATTTTACAAAAAAATGTTATACTTGTTCAAATAATTGTACAAAGGATTTGTATGACAATCATGAGTTACAGCGAAGTCCGCAACCACTTAAAAACGGTACTGGATAATGTCGCCAAAGATGCTGACTATACTATCGTTACCAGAAGGGATTCGGAAAATGCCGTTATCATGTCAATGGAGTATTTCAACGGCTTAATGGAAACCGTTCATTTGCTTAAATCACCTGCAAACGTTGCACATTTAGCTGAATCTATTGCTCAATATAACACTGAAAAAACTGTTATAAAAGATTTGATTGATGCCTAAATGCCAGCTGGCATGGACAGTTGCAGCGTGGGAAACTTATCTGTATTGGCAGACACAAGATCGTAAAACACTCAAACGAATCAATAAGCTAATCGAAGCGACATTACGAGATACTTTTGACGGCATTGGCAAGCCAGAAGCGCTAAAAGAGAATCTCTCTGGATTTTATTCGAGACGGATCGATGACACAAATCGACTTGTCTATGCCGTGACAGATTCTCACGTAACAATCATTTCCTGCCGTTATCATTACTAACTAAAGTGGCAAGGACAGATGTCCCTACAACCCTTAGCTGCCCGCATCTTTTGGATGCGGGATACTATTACACCCCTATGAGTGAATCTCCACTTTTTTGGAAAATGATAAAGGGGCTACTTTTTAACTACATGTATAAAGAGGATAGTTTCCACCTTATTGTATCAGTTTCTCGTCTCTTTCCTAGCTATTCTTGGCATCTTTTACTCCTGCTTACTGATTTTTGAAGTTTAATATAGCATAAAAGTAGCCTCGTCCCTATTATCCTATTATTTGTCCCTATTATTTTAAGATAGGCGCTCTAGCTACGATTATCGTTTGACATATATTACTTAATAAAATATAAGTAAGCCCCAAGTAAACCCCGCCATGCGAACAGCAATAAGAAGCCTTAACAAGGCTTAAAATAGGGAGTTTAACAAGCTTTTCTTAACAACTATTATACCAATAAACGCTAAAATAGTTACATGTATAAAGAGGCGATCA
>JBNKLA010000107.1:0-117044 GCA_050292115.1 Sulfurimonadaceae bacterium
CAAATAGTCTCAGAGCCAAGAGACGTAGCAATCTTGAACTTTTTTACCGTAGCTACGGCTACGCTAAAAAGAACCTGCCTTGATCACACTGTGCTTTTAAGTGCTGAGACTATCTGGGAATTTTGCAAGAAGTCTATTACAATTTTAACTTTTGTTGCCATTATTGCCCTTCCTTGATTTTTATATTTTCCGCTACTGCCTTAAAAAACTCTTTTGACCAAAGATCACACTCTCTCATATCTTTTATGAACGGTTGCACATCATTTTTTGCTTTTGCTACATCAAGGCTTTCGATCCTTTGCAAAAGCAGTTCTTTGATGTTTTGCTTTGTCAGTTCATCGGGTATTTTTATCTCATTAGCTTCTAGGTATTTGCAACTTTGAGAGAGTCTGGCTTTTAAATGTTTTGTATCTAGTTCCACATCGTTTGCTATGTACCAAATTAGGTCATACCAGTCACGCCCTTTTGGTCTGCTACTCCATGCACGGCATAGTATTGCATGAATTTTTCCCGCATACAAAGACGGCAAAGAAAAAGCATTGATAGAAAACGGTCGTGGCGTCAGTCGTATGACATTTGCGGTTTCAAACTCTAGTGGAGGATTTGTATCTACTTCAAGTTTGATTTTTACAGTTTGGTCTCTGTGGATTTTACGCGTTATATCTTTTGGAGCATTTATATTTATGAGGTGCTCTATCGTGTTGCCTTTTACAAAAGCCGAAGCTATCGCATTAGTATTGTTTTTCTCTTTTATCTCTATAATCACATCAAAACCAAAAGCTTTTAAAGTCGATACAATCACATCTTCGTAAGGCTTTAGATTAAACTCTGGATTATTTTCAAGAAGTGAAAAATCCAAGTCTTCTGAAAATCGTGGAAGATTATGTAGCATTCTAAGCGCCGTTCCACCGTAAAAAGCAGCATGTTTGAAAAAACCTGCATCATAGAGCCCTAGCAGTACTATCTCTTGCAGTATCTCTCGTAAAGCGTCAAAACTGGCATTGGAGTCTGAAAGATCATATTTTTCAAGCATTTTTATAAGTGCCGGATAGGTCATATATTTCCTTTTTCAACTACTTGAGCTAATGTTTTTAAGTTTTTAGACCTGTATGCAATCGCTATCTCTTCTATAAGTTTGGCATCCAATGGCTTTGTGATCTCGAGTCGAAGATCATATTTGAGGTATTCTACCATTCTACTTTGAGTAAGGGTACCGATGCCTCTGTCATAGCGTATCTTATCGCACAATGCTTTTTCTGGAGTTGCTATAAATTTTCCACCGTCACTTTCATCGTAGAGCCAGTCAATGCCTAAAGAGTATGCATTTAGAGGCACTTTTTTGTAGCTAAATCTTCCAACTGGAGTTTCAAAAAGTTTTTCGTTTTTACTTGTTGCAGATGTGATCTCGCTTACGCGCTCAGGTATCATCCCGTAGTAGCTAAGTGCATAGTCAAAAGAGACATAAGACGAGGTATAAAGAATGTTTGCGACACTTATGAGATCTATAGGCTTTGTAAGATACGCTTTAGAAAAAGTATAAAACCCTTTTTTGAGTCGTATAAGTTCACCACTTTTTACAAGGTTTGAGATTTTATCATTGACATTACTCACTGATTTTTCAAGGAGTGAATAAAGCATCTCATGGGAAATAACTGACAGCGGCAAAGCATTTTTGATCTCGATTGTTCTCATAGGAAAGACTATAACATAAGACTCATTATTTTTTATATATAATCCAATAATTTAGTATTATATATATCAAATAATCTATAAAATAAAGAACACTGAAGATTTTTAGGTTTTCTAATAAACGCGTGCAAAAAATACTTTAGCAAAATGTTGGCAAAAGCGTAATAATGAGTTAAGAATCACTTTTCAAAACTAATTAAGCTTCAAAGTATATACTTTTATATACCAATAAGGATTTGAATGAACGCCAAAGAAATTGTAAAAAAGCTTACATCTGAGGGTTTTAAAATTAAACATCAAACAGGTAGCCATATACAAATGACAAACGGCGTTCGTCATACTACAGTTCCTGATCATGGTAAAAAAGATATATGAAATATCTTGCATTTATTTTTAAAAGTGAAGATGGTTTATACACGGGTATTGTTCCCGATGCTGATTATGCTACCGATCAAGGCGATACATTTGAAGACTGTCTGCAAAGACTTCCTGCTGTTGTGGAGGCACATCTTCACGATAGACAAATTCCACCTACTCATGATTTTGCTTGGTTCACACCTGATAAGTTACAAGAACTAGATATACCTTTAGATGCTACTCCACATTATATTGACGTTACGGTAAAAGAGGTATCTAAAAAATTTATGATCTCAATGCCAGAATCGCTTTTAACTAAAATTGATGCTATTGTTAAATCTTCCGGTGAAACTCGTTCAGGTTTTTTACAACAAGCCGCCCGTGAACGTTTAAGCCATGCATAGAAAACACCTTCATTTTATTCTTGTTTATTGTTGTCTTTTGTAAGCTTTAAGCGAATTGCCTGAACTCTCTCAAGAGTCAAATGATAAGCAGAAATTGTACTTAGGTACATCCCTCCGAGAAACAAAAATACCAAGAGAGTAAAAACTAACGTAGAGATGATATCTTCTGGAACAAATTTTTTTGCTTCCAATATCTTAAAGACATATATAGCCACTATACTTCCCTTTGATAGCGCTTTGCAAATTTACGGTATAACCCATTTTTGAAATTAATAAACTTTGTCTCTATCATTGTCTTCAATGAATTTCATGTATTGCTTCTTGATGGAGAGCATAGCACATGATATGAAACTGCAAAAATGCCGTTAACTGATAAAAATTGACGTATTTTTTGTTGAGGTTAAAAGCTTTATAGAAGAATAAAATAGGAAAGATGGTGCGACCGGGGGGATTTGAACCCCCACACCTGTTGGCACTACCCCCTCAAGATAGCGTGTCTACCAATTCCACCACGGTCGCGTTTTAAAAAAAGAAAAGAGCTTGAACTAAGCCGAAGGCTTAGCCAAGATAAGGGTTCGCATAAAGTGCGATAAGCGCAATTACAAGTGTATAGATAACTTGCGCTTCGATCATTGCAAGAGCAATGAACATCGTAGTCATTAGCTTACCGCCAAGACCTGGGTTACGTGCAGTACCGGCAATTGTAGCCGCCGCAGTGTGACCCATACCGATAGCACCACCAAGTGCGGCCAAACCAAGGCCAACACCCGCAGCGATCATAGAGTATGCTTTAAGAGTTTGGTTTGCAACTTCGCCATCAGAAGCGAAAGCGGCAGCAGTTAATGCGAACAGTACGAAAAGAATTTTTTTCATAGTGTTTCTCCGTTTCAAAATTTTTAATTCAAAGTCCGTTCGGCTTGCGTATCCCTACTTATCACTTTGAGTGCGAAATTCTACTTTACATGTCATAAAAAAATGCTTAGGCACGCCCCAGACTAATCTTATTTCCTTTAAATTCCAAGATCTCAACATCGATGTCGTCGCCTTCGTTTAAGACGTCGGAAACTTTTTCGATCCGTTCATCGGAAATTTTGGAAATATGTAACAAACCGTCAACACCGCCCGGCAACTCCACAAATGCACCGAAATCGACTATTTTTTTTACTTTGCCGTGCACTTTATCGCCTACCTGATACTCGGGCTTAGGCTCTTTTTCTGCGCTCACAATTTCTTCAATATGGGCGCGGGCATCTTTGATACCCTGACGATTCGTTCCCGAAACTTTAACATGACCCTTTTTCTTGTCGATATCTATCGCTACTTCAAACTTTTCGATAATCTCTTTGATGGTTTTGCCGGCTTGGCCAATAATATCGCCTACACTGCCCGGATCGATATGAAACAGATCACTGCTTGGCAGTATCCCCTCATTGAGTTCAATTGCATCTTCGCTTTCAAGCATAATGTCAATAATATGTCTGCGTCCTTCGCGTGCTTGCATCAACGCTTCTTTTAAAATCTCCAAAGAGATGCCGCCGAGTTTAATATCCATCTGCATCGCTGTAATACCCTTTTTGGAGCCCGCAACTTTAAAATCGAGATCGCCGTCGTGATCTTCTAATCCCATAATATCGCTTAATATGGCGTACTCCCCTGCTTCGCTCACCATGCCCATAGCGATTCCTGCGATAGGATCTGTCATCTCAATATCTCCGGCGCGTAGTGCCATATAGCCGCCACACACCGTAGCCATCGAGGATGAGCCGTTGGATTCTAAAATCTCAGAAACCAAGCGCACCGTATGCCCCGAATCTACCATGGCACACTCAAGCGCGCGTTTGGCCAGATTACCGTGCCCAAGCTCACGACGACGTGGAGGCCCTACCGGAGAGGGCTCGCCCACGCTAAAGCCTGGGAAATTATAGTGCACCATAAACGACTCGTTTTGTGTTCTCGAGTCCATCAGATCTTCATACATCTGTGCATCTTTTTCACCGCCAAGTGTTAATACCACAAGGGCTTGCGTCTGTCCACGAGTAAAGAGTGCCGATGCATGCGCCGAAGGGAGCACATTGGTCTCAACACTAATGGGGCGGATCTCATCGAGTGCTCTACCATCCGCGCGAAGACGCTCTTTTAAAATTTGCGTGCGTACACTCTCGCGTTTTACGGTTTCAATAGCGCTTTTGAGTGTCATCTCATCCCAATCGCTCTGCTCTTGTAAAATTGCTTTGCGAATCTGACGTAGCGCTGTTGAGCGTTCGGTTTTAGCCATATGGTTGATCGCTTTTTTGATATCGTCGGCATGGTTTTGGCGTAGATATTCCACCATACTCTCGCTTTTAATTTCATCAACAAGCACCAATGGAAGTGTCTCTTTTTGGTATGCACCAAATGCCTCTTCATATGCCGTATTAGTGCGTGACAACTCCTCACCG
This sequence comes from Sulfurimonadaceae bacterium, assembly GCA_050292115.1. GTDB lineage: Bacteria > Campylobacterota > Campylobacteria > Campylobacterales > Sulfurimonadaceae > JAFGUB01. The sequence continues at coordinate 4,889 of JBNKLA010000107.1, forward strand.
GCTTGCGTAAGCACGCTAATAAGTTCCTCTTCACTCATGGCGTTACTCCGATACTGGCTCATCGTATCGATACCTAAAGTCGGATCAATCATCGGGTCAATCATGGCCGTATTGATCATTTCGATATTGGCTGAGCCCATTGTGCGCATCTCGATCATCAAAAGATCATCTTTGGAACCGGCAAGATAGAGATCGAGTGTCGATTCGCTCAACTGTGCAGGCGTGGGATTGAGCACGATTTCATCATCAATTTTAGCCATACGCACCGCTGTTACCGATGTGGAGATATCGATATCCGATACATAAAGCGCGGCAGAAGCGGCATTTAACGCCAGTACCTGTAAATCGGCGTCTTCATCAACACTGAGCACCATAATCGTGATTTGTGCCGGATTTGAAAAACCTTTGGGAAATAGTGGACGTAATGAACGGTCTACAATACGCGATGTTAAGGTTTCAAAATCGCTGGGTTTGGTTTCGCGTTTGAAAAAACCGCCGGGGAATTTACCTGCGGCGTAGGTTTTTTCAATGTATTGCACCGTTAGGGGTAAAAATCCATCATCTACAAAATCGGTCTCATCAATCACCACCGTAGCCAACAACACCGTATTACCGCTTTTAAGCCATGCCGCGCCATTGGCCTGTTTGGCGACTTGATCAAACGCATAGCTCTCTGTTTTATTTGTCAATGCAAGTTCGACACCGTAATTCATTTTAAATCCTTATGTAATATCTCTATAATTTTCTGCTCTTCGACCTCATCAAGCGTTTCGTAATAGCTTGGCGTTTCTTTGTAATTCTCAATTTCATGCACGAAAAAGATGTTATCCACCAGTGGCTCCATCGCTTCAAAGACTTCGGTTGGCAAAATGGGTACCGCCACATAAACCGCTTTGGGGCCTTGCGTTAATATCGCTTTTAGCGCCGTCATCAGTGTCATACCACACTCGGCACCTTCATCAATAAGCAGTACCGTTTTACCCTCTTTAGACTCAAGATGGCGCCCTTTTCGGTAACGATAAAGCTGCGCAAGTATTTTCTCTTCATGCTTGCGTTTGGCTTCGCCATAGACATAATCCACCTGAATATCAAAAGCATTGCAGAGTGCATCATGTATCACGATCTCTTCGGTTTCGGCAACACGGGCAATTTCGCACTCGCTATTGTTGGGTGCATAAATCGGTGCCGAAAAGAGAATATCCAAAGGCAAACGCAAACGCTCATTGAGATACGTACCGAGTTCCAAGCCTCCTTTTGAGGTCGCAAGCAGATGCCACTGCTCATTTTTCATCTGCTCAAGCGGAAGAGTGTCGATAAGCTGTTTGGCCGCATCAAGACGATTGGTAAACTTTTGCATCACATCTCCTAAAACGACGCGGCTGAACTGCCAAGAAGATATTTGAGGTTGTTGTCGATAAATTTAATACCGACTCCCACAAAAAGATTCTGGCTCTCTTGATTCAGAAAATTGTCCCATCCCGCATACACCTCAAGATGTTTCAAAAAACGGTAGCGCAGACTGATTTTGGCATGTGCATTATCACCGCGGACATCATTAATGGCATTCACATCAAAAACCTCAAATGCGGCATTGAATTTATCGGAGTTGGCAAAATATTCAATACCGGCACCCCCCGTTGATTCAATAATACCGGCACGTATCATCAGATCGCCGTAACGTTTACCATATTGTCCCGAAATATACGTCTCTCCTTTTTCATGCAGTGAGGGCTCGATACCGGGTCGAGTATAATCGCTCATCGCAATCACGTCAAAAAGATAATAGGTCTCGGGATTCGGACGGTAGATAATGTTGGCATACGCCTTGGAGTCCGTATCATTAAAAAGATACTCGCCGCGAAGCCCCACCTGTAGTTCACTCACCGTAAAGTTTGAAAGTAGCGAATCGACTTTGTCAAAGGCGTGTTGTCCGCTATCAAAGAAGCTGTCTGCGGAAACCAGAGCATCATTAAGAGATTCACGGTTCTCTTCTATCACCGTGGTGACATTATCCTCAATGGCGATAAATTTATCGACCGCCGTCGGCAATTTATGCTCTAGCGCAATACTAAGATTATCAAGCCTTAATGAAAGCGCGTCAATACGTTTCATAATGCTAGGCAGATCGGCATTGATCGTATCGGCAGTTTTCGTAAATGCTGCGCCCATCGTTTTGATGTTGGTGATGGCATCGGCAACCTCTTGGCGATTATCCACAATCAGCGCATCAAGATGTTCGCCTACTTCACGAAACGATTTAATCATAGCACGTAGGTCGGTTTTCTGTTCCTCGCCCAACACATCGCGCAGATCTTTCATCAGCAGTTCAAGTTCGCGTGCGGCGGCATTGACCGAATCGCTGGTTTGATCCAAAGAAGCGTACTGTTTAAAATGCGCCAGTTCACCCCCATCTTTAACCGATGTCGCACTTTTACCCTGCACAATATTGACCATTTTAGCCCCAAGAACGCTCTCTTGTGCAATTACAACCACGGAATCTGAAGCGATATCAACCGCTTCATTGATAAACAGCCTTAGTTTGACACGACGTCCCTCCACACCGACATCGGTAATCTCTCCGATTTTAACCCCGTTCATAGAAACATTGCTATTTTTTTCAAGACCCGTGGCATCGTTAATGTACGCATAAACTCTATAGCCCTGTTTGTTCCAGCTTCCGATATTGTTCACCTGTGTCGAAAGCACAAGAAGGGCGATAAGCCCCATAACCACAAAAAGACCGATTTTTGCTTCGAGTTTCACTTATGAACCTTCCAAGGTATTACTTATTTTATAATTAAGCTCTGTTCCGCCCATCGGTTTGAGCGCTACACTGAAATAGATGTACCTGTCATACACCGACGAGGATTCGTTATTGGTGAGGATCGGGCGATTGTTTTCGACATATTTCAATCCAAAATCCCAACATCGTTTGGAATAAAGAAATCCCAACTCTACATTTTTCTTTTTAGCATACTCAAAATCGTATGAATATTTGCCAAAATAGCGATATTTTGGACTGTATTGGTATGCAATTGATGAGGTCACATAGCTATTTTTAATGATATCGCGTGAACGCACCGTATCTTCATAGAGGTGATTAAGACTCAGACTCAACTTCTCATTTTCAAAACGTATGGTGTTGAGCGACTTGGTCATTTTGGCCAGATCATGGTTATAAAAAAGGTCGCTGTAGTAGCTTAATCCAAAGCCAAAATTGAGTTCAAGCTCATTTTCCAGCTCCCCGTAACGATCATCGCTACTATCATAACTTACACGTTGAGCAAGTTTATGATAGAGCATCTGTTCACCTCTGTTAAAAAGATATTGCGTCATCTGTATCTGTGTGGCATCTTTGACATCGTTAAGCGTATAGTAATCGCACACTTCCGTACTCCATGCGCTCCCCCCTGCGCAGAGTGTTTCATAATCTTGATAGTAACCGTCTTTATAATCTTCTTCAGCCTTGACATAGTTCACATCAAATCCGATCACATGCGCGTACGCTTCAAATCCACGCGTCAATGACGTTCCCATGCCAAAATGCTGATACAAGCGTCCATACATGCCGTCTCGATACTCGATATAGGGGTTATATACCGCTTCATTGCCATCAAATGTAATATACCTTCCATAAAAATTAGCCTCATATTTCAGATCAAGATACTCATCAAAAAAGGCCGACTGAAGCGTTAAGGGCAGTGTAATATCGCCTTGCGTAGCGGTTTTGCCTTTTAGGCGTTCAAAATGAACCATCGTCGTATCAACATTATAGTAAAACGCTTCGTCAAAAAAAGCATCCAAAAAATGGTGATAATGCAGTGTAGGAAGTTGCTGAATCGTCTGATCGTTGTTCTGCTTACTAAGATCAAGAAAGTACTTGAAATAGGTACCAAAATAGTCCGAATCATCACTGTAAAACAGATTGATTTTAGAATCAATCTGTTTTGAGGTCGTATTTTTGGTTTCGTCATTATCGGTAAGATTAAGATAATCCACATCGGTCATCCACATCACGTCGCTATAGAGCCCCGACTGCCCACCTAGATTCCATCCAAACCAATCCCAAAGCAGTGCACGGTTTTCATAATTAAGGCCAAAACCGTAATGTTTTTCGTTGGCAAGATCGTACTGTTTTGCATATTCCTGTTTCTCTTGAAAATAGCCTGTTTTAAATGTGCCGCTGGCCACGGGCGATTCTACAAAGCGTAGCGTCGCATAGAGCCCTTCTCCTCGAAATGTGCGCATTTGCGGCCTGAGCTCCAGATCCCACTGATCTTGTAAAACGATATAAAAAGGCTGTTCATAATAGAGCCCTTCGGCGTTGGAAATACCAAATCCGGGTGTCAATAAACCGCTACGCCTGCGCGTATCAAGCGAATAGCCAAAATAGGGGAAATAAAATATAGGAACATCGTAAATATGCAGTCTGGCGTTATAGATATTCATCCAATGCGTTTGTGCATTATAATCAGATGAGCTAAAATAGATTTTCCACAACGGTGCACTGGGATTACAGCCTGAAACCATGCCTGCATTTAGCTTGAAATCTTGATCGTCTGCACTGGCTTGAGCCGTTGACATCCAGACCCGAGTCGATTTATCGCTCATGTAAAAGGGGGTAAAACGTCTATACATATCGTCAATGTCAAACTCGGCATACTCTCCCAAAGCAAAGTAGTTACTGCCTTGCATCGCCACAATATGACCAAAAAGCTCTAAACGTTGTTCTTCTCTATCATACAGTGCTTCACCGGCGCTTAGATAGTGATCTTTATAAAGCACTACGACATCGCCTTGTGCATGAAGATGGGTAGTATTAGAGTCTAAACGCGTTGCAAATACCTCAAGGTTTTCTTTGGCACAAAGCTGAAGCGTTAAAAGCAGCAACCCCGCAAAAAGAATTTTAAGCATCAATCACCAGTGTCTGTGCCGTACGGTCATGCCATGTTCGGTGCAGAGGATCAAATATTCCCCATAAAAATCCCATAAAAAAGAGCAATTCGCTGATTACCCGAAAAATCGCACGGTTAAATGCCGACATCAACCCTGGAAAGGTCAACGACTGAAGCTCAAGTACCTGAATTTTCATGGCTATTTTTCCTATAGTGGCTCCATATTGCATGACAAAAAAGGTCTGATAGATGATTTTTATGCTCATATACTCTAGGATAAATTTGTTCGTCAGTGCGATAATCTCTTCTACACTCACCGCTTGAGAAAAGGGCTCCCATAAAATCACTATTAATAAAAATGAAAGTAAAAATTCATCAATCACAAAAGCCCATGCCCTCTTTTGGGTATCGGCTATTTGAAGCTGTTCACGATAAAGCAGTTCTTCAATTTCTTCGGGATTCATAGCGCCTGATACGCAATATCGGTGCGTAGCTTTTTACCGGCAAAATGGACTTGACCGCAAAGCATATAGGCTCGATCACGCGCCTCTTTGATACTTGCACCCAAACCGACGCAAACCAAAACTCTACCGCCGGTTGCATACAAAACGCCCGCTTCTTCGCTAACTCCGGCATAGGCGATATGGGTATTTTGAATAATCTCATCATGCACGATATCATCTACCACGATCTCCGCCGGTTCGCTACCTTTGTAAGGATAATCACGACTTGCCATCACTACACCCACGGCATACTGCTCTTTAAACGTTACATGTAAGCTCTCAAGCTGTTTAGTGGCCGCTTTGTAAAAGAGTTCACTCGCAGGAGTCTGCATCAACGGCATAAGGATTTCGCACTCGGGATCACCGAAGCGAACATTAAATTCCAGTGTGTAAGGCTCACCGTTTACAATCATCAAACCGATAAACAAAACCCCTTCAAACGGTGCGCCCTCGGCCTGCATCCCCTCAAGAGTCGGACGAATGACGCGCGCTTTGACTTTGTCGTAAATCTCATCATTTACCAGTGGTGTCGGTGCATATGCTCCCATGCCACCGGTATTGGGGCCTTCGTCGTTATCGAGCAGGCGTTTGTGATCTTGTGCGGCAGGGAGCAAAATAAAATCTTTACCGTCACAAATCGCAAACATCGAAAGTTCATACCCATCAAGAAACTCTTCGACAATCACTTTTTTGCCCGCATCGCCAAAGGCCTCGCCGCTTAGCATCTGTGAAGCCGCAGTTTTGGCTTCATCATGCGTTGCGGCGATAATAACCCCTTTTCCGGCACATAGCCCATCAGCTTTGACAACAACCGGCGTAGGTAGCGTCTCGATAAATTTAAATGCTGTTTCAATATGATCGGTCTCGATGTAGCGCGCGGTTGGTATGGAGTATTTGGCCAAAAAGTTTTTCATATAAACTTTGGAGCCTTCAAGCTGTGCCGCCGCTTTTGAAGGGCCAAAAATCGTTAACCCTTCGGCTTTGAAAATATCGACTACGCCATCAACAAGAGGTGCCTCGGGGCCGACAATAGTTAAATCAATACTATTGGCTTTTGCAAATGCCGCCAATTCACGGTAATCTTTAATGGAAACGTTCTCACCCAAGCGCGACGTAGCACCGTTACCCGGAGCAAAATAGAGTGACTCAACCGCCTCGTCCTGCGCTAAAACGCGACCAATAGAGTACTCGCGTCCTCCGTTTCCAATAACCATTACATTCATTAAGTCTCTCCGTGATTTGTATCATGTGAGGTGAGTATTCATATAAAAAAAGTATCTCTTATATCAATACTCACATAAAAAAGTCCAAGTGGGCGTTTCGCAAGTAGCTTTGGTTCTCAAAGCCGAAAAAAAGCAGATCGAGCACTCTCTTAGGGGCAGTTTCTAAAGCAAGGCTCTCAAACAAAACCGCCACACACAAAAGCGACTACGCCATCCACCAAGTGAATATGTAGAACCCCCTGATATGCGATCTCGCGCGCCACCCAGGCTTTAAGAGAGAGTATAACTTATCAAACCTTAGAATTTCTTGCAGATTTAGAACTGATTGGCAACGCTTTTTGCTAAACTCACAAGAGCTTCTATCGACGCTACTTTGGGCAATTTAGCCTTTACATGTAAGGGTAGTGCCGCTTCAGTGCTTTTGCCAATCACCACTACGTTGTGCGAAGACAAAAAGTCATAACGCTTCATAAAGCACTTTACAGTTGAGGGCGCGCTAAAAGCTAAAACCGCATTTTCGGGAATCGGAGTGTCGCTATCACGGCATGACGTTTCATAAACCGGCACCGTATCAATTTCAATACCTGCCTGGCGAAGCCGCGCATCAAAATCACTCGCTAGAATAGAAGCAGCGGGAAAAAGCATTTTATGCGACGCATAGTGTGCCCTAATGAGCTCATACAAACTATCACCGTACCCTTTGCCAACGGCCACTACCTTAGCACCTTGCGACCGTACATGCGCCGCCGTCGGTTCTGAAATTGCAATAACCTCCAGCTTTTTCCAGTCAACACCAGATCGGTTTAAAGCGTTGATAGCCTCTTTGGAAGTCACTACCATAAGATCGTATTGCGTAATATCAAGGCTTACATGTAAAGCATTAATGTGAATAATAGGAATATGATTAACGCCCGCGTATGGGGCTTTAGAGAGAAGATAAATAGGACGCGCTATTCCCATTCAATCGTCGCCGGAGGCTTTGAGGAGATGTCGTAAACAACGCGGTTAATGCCGTCAACTTCATTGATAATACGTCGGCTGATACGCTCTAATAAATCGTGCGGCAGATGCGCAAATGTGGCAGTCATGCCATCTACCGCTTCCACCACGCGTACACAAACCGTATTGTCATAGGTACGGTTGTCGCCCATTACACCGACTGATTTTACATTTAACAATACGGCAAAGGCCTGCCATGTCTTGGTGTAATACCCACTGGCTTTAAGCTCATCTAGCAAAATCACGTCAGCTTCGCGTAGCAAGTCTAAATCTGCCTGATTCACATCGCCCATAATACGAATCGCCAAACCCGGTCCTGGGAAAGGGTGGCGTTGGATCATACCCTCGGGCAAGCCCAGTTCAAGACCCACTTTTCGCACCTCATCTTTAAAGAGTTCACGAAGCGGCTCAATCAGTTCAAAGTCCATCCAATCCGGCAAACCACCCACATTGTGGTGCGATTTAATGACTTCTGAAGGACCGTTGACCGAAACCGACTCGATCACATCGGGATAGAGTGTTCCTTGCGCCAAAAATTTAATACCGTCATGCTTTTTAGCCTCTTTTTCAAACTCTTCAATAAAGGTATGTCCGATAATTTTGCGCTTCTCTTCGGGATTGCTCACTCCAGCGAGTTTACCCAAAAAATTATCCACGGCATCCACCGTCACCAGCGGTACTTTCAGATTGACTTTAAAAACATTTTCAACCTGCTCGCGCTCCCCTTTGCGTAGCAGTCCGTTATCGACAAAAACAGGAATCAGCTGATCGCCGATCGCTTCATAGAGCAGTGCCGCGGTCACCGAAGAGTCAACGCCACCGCTAAGTGCGCACAACACTTTACCATCACCCACCTGCTCACGAATCTTTTGAATCTGCTCTTTAACAAAGTGCTCCATCTTCCATTTTTCAGTAATGCCGCAGATGGTACGTGCAAAATTACGTAGCATCAAGTAACCCTCTTCGGAGTGCTGCACTTCGGGGTGAAACTGCATGGCATAAACGCGGCGTGTTTCATCGGCAATCGCCGCATACGGAGAGTTTTCAGAGTAAGCAATCGGTTTAAACCCTTCGGGCAGTTCATCGACACGATCCGAATGGCTCATCCAAACCACCCGATTATTATCACATTCGGCAAAAAGCGGTGAGCATTCACCGTGTGATTGATTAATCTCTAGCTCCGCTTTGCCGTATTCATGATGGTCAGAACGGATCACCGAACCGCCAAAGTCCACAGCAATGCGCTGCATACCGTAACAGATGCCCAATACGGGAATACCAAGCTTATAGACCCCCTGATCCACCTCATAAGCGTTTTCATTATATACCGACGAAGGACCACCGCTTAAAATAATACCTTGGGGATTCTTTTCACGAATCGCTTCAACAGTTGAATGATAAGGCAAAATTTCACAATAGATGCGGTCTTCACGCAAGCGCCGCGCAATAAGTTGCGTATATTGAGAGCCAAAATCCAAAACAATGATGCTAACATCTTTCACAGATAAGCCTTTAATGCAGAAGTAGTAGTGAAAGAATATCTTAAATGAGGTTAAGGGCACCTCTAAAAACCCCAGACGGTCTCAGCATATCATAGAGCGTTGTAATCAAGGCGCATCTTTTTTAGCGTAGCCGTAGCTACGGTGAGAAAGATGCAACGTAGAGTACAGCACTCTATGATATGCCCTACGGGAGGGATAAAAAAAGCGATCTGACGTAAAACTTTTTCTCGCCAGCTCATCATTTTTTCTTCCCTCTGAGATCCGTTTGGGGTTTTTAGAGGTGCCCTTGAGAGTGTTTGAGGGCAAAGCAGAAGCTCAAGACGAGCCTCTACATGTAAGCATTAGTGTTTAATATACAGTCCCAGTATTTCGTACTGCACAAACCAGATAGAGACGCTAATCACATACCCTACCAAAACCGTCCATGCCAGTTTCATATGCGCGCCAAAGGTGTAAATTCCGCGCAATTTACCCATAACGCCCACACCCGCGGCAGAACCAAACGAGATAAGCGAACCGCCCACGCCTGCCGTAAGCGTTACCAACATCCACTGAGCGAGAGGAACGTTAGGATCCGATTTTAATACCGCGCTCATTACCGGAACGTTGTCCACAATAGCCGAGAGGAATCCCACACCGATATTGACCGCCGTAGGTGAAAAAATCTCATAAAGTTTCACCGCATGAGCTAAAAAGCCTGCAAAGTGGAGTGCACCGACTGCGGCCAAGATACCAAAGAAGAAGAGCAGTGTGTCGTTTTCAATTTTACTAATAGCACTAAAGATGTTCATATCTTGTTGATGTTTGACATTCAAAAAATGCGTATACAGTTTTAAAAGCGAAAGCCCAAAGAGCATTCCCCACATCGGCGGCAGATGCATCAGCTGTTTGGAAACAACTGCGGTAGCAATGGTAAAAACCCCCAACCAAATAATCATTTTACCGCCTTTAAGAATCTCAATCCGTTCTGCGGTATTTTCATCTTCTTTATTCGGGTGCACATTAGGAACATAACGGCTTAACAGATATGCCGTGATGATCCAACCTACAAAAGAGGCCGGAAACAGAAAGAGAAAATCGACAAAGCTTCCTTTACCCGAGGTCCACGCCATAAGCGTTGTAATATCGCCAAAGGGGCTCCATGCCCCTCCCGCATTGGCCGCCACGACAATATTAATGGCTCCGGGAACCAAAAAAGCCCTGTTTTCTTTCTCAATCGTAATGAGTACCGTGGAGAGAATCAGCGCCGTGGTGAGATTATCTGCTACCGGAGAGATAAAAAAAGCAAGTATACCGGTAACCCAAAAAAGCTGTTTGTATCCATACCCTTTAGCAATCAATTTGGCTTTAAGAGCGTTAAATACTCCGCGCTCAATCAATGCTTCGATAAACGTCATCGCCACAAAGAGAAAGAAGAAAATTTCTGCGATCTCTAAAATCAGATGCGCGATCTCCACCTCAAACGGTTCAAAGCTATAGCCGGTTGCGGCATAATAACCACCGAGCAACATAAAAAGAAACGTTCCGGTAAAGAGTGCCGGTTTCGCCTTATTAATATGGTATTTTTCCTCAGCAGCGATAAAGTAATAGCCTATTATAAAAATAGCGAGAATCACCCATCCAAACGGCTCTACGGCCAAATCAACAGCAAGCCCTGCATCGTGCGATGTTGTCATTAATACTCCTTTAAGATATGTAGTGCACCCCGACAGATACGGTTCGTTGTATCGCCGACTCGATAATCGAGCGGGCGGTAAGCAAACGAAGACGCAGCATTCTGCCGAGATTTTCCTTTAATTGTGTATCAACAAACACTTTTGCCTCATCAAGGCCTTTTTGGGTTCTCACCATGGAGACATTATGCCACATTATCTGCCGAAGTGCATTTTTGATAGCTTTATCTGTGGGTAAAACAAGGGGTTCTCGCATCAGAGGAAACGTTTTGTAGCACACCGCATTTTTTGTATGCATCAATGTTGTTGCAACCCGTTTGGCGAAAACCAAACCTTCAAGCAGTGAATTACTGGCCAAGCGATTGGCACCATGCACCCGTGTCGATGCCGCTTCACCCACAGCGTAGAGGCCTTTGACTGTGGCAACTTCTCCATTAAGATTAGTTTTGATACCGCCGATAGAGTAATGAAATGCCGGCGATATCGGAACACGCTGTTTGGGAATATTAAACCCGATATCTTTGAAACTTGCAGTAATATTGGGAAAGCGCTCATGAAAATGTTCAATCTCAAAATTTTCAAATGAGAGATAAACTTTTTTACCCGTTTTATTTTGATAATCAAAAATAGCGCGGCTTACAATATCGCGTGAAGCCAATTCGCCACGTTCATCATAATCAAACAAGAATCGGTAGCCCTCTTCATCTTCTACAAAAGCCCCCTCACCCCTTAGTGCCTCGGTTAAAAGCTGCTTTTGTGCCCAATCATTGCCGACATAGGCAGTAGGATGAAACTGCGTCATCTCCATGCGCTCAACTTCAATACCTTTTTCAATACAGATACCGTGCAGTTCACCGCTGATACTCTTGGCGTTAGTGTGGTATTTAAACAGTGAACCCACGCCGCCGCTGGCTATCACAACTTGAGAGGCCATAATTTGCATAAAACGGTCACGATAATAGACCTCTATCCCGCAGACGCGCCCCTCGTCAATGAGCAGATCCGTGACGGTTGCGCCTGCAAGCATGGGATGGTGCACCTGATTGAGTAGAAAAAAGTGTAAATACCTCCCCGTGGCATCACCGCCTGCGCGCACAATTCGGCGTCTGGAGTGCGCGGCTTCTTGAGTATAATAGAGATTACCCTCTTCGTCCGAATCAAACTGAAACCCCCGCGCGATCAGATCGGCGATCACACCGCGACTATCCTGACTTAAGATCGTAACCGCTTCTTCGTCGCACAATCCGTCACCGGCACCGAGCGTATCACTGATATGCACAGGAATATCAGCCTCGTCATATGCTGTTGTAATTCCGCCTTGCGCATAGTAAGTGTTGCACTCCCATGGCTCTGCTTTATTGACAATTAACACTTTTTTATCATCGGGAATTTGCATCGCCGTATACAATCCGGCAACACCCGCTCCAATTATTACCACATCATACTGCACGCTTAACGCTCCGTCGCTTCAGTGGGGTAAAATGGATCGGCTTTATAGCCGCACCCAGAGACCATTAATATGAGGAGTGCTATAATCACTCCATGAATGTACCCTTTTGTACTCATTATCAAAGTCTTCACTTTCACACTAAAATGATCGAAAGTATACCACCAAATCGCATTAGTATAAAACCTTACATGTAAAGCAAACCCTGATGCTTAATACTTTAAAACAGCTCCCCCACCAACCCGGTGTATACCACTATTTCGATAAAAACGGTAGACTGCTTTATATAGGTAAAGCCAAAAATTTAGCCAAACGTGTCAAAAGTTATTTTCGTTTGTCACCTACTTTAGGCCCCAATAGCAACCTCTCAGCCCGTATAACCGCCATGATAGCGCAGACTGCTTCCATGCACTATATTGTTGTAGAAAGTGAACATGACGCGCTGATTTTAGAGAACTCTCTGATTAAGCAGCTTAAACCCAAATACAATATTTTACTGCGCGATGACAAAACCTATCCCTATATATACATAGATTATTCTAAACCGTATCCACGCTTTGAAATCACCCGTAAAGTCATCGAAGGCAAACAGATAGAGTATTTTGGGCCTTACTCTATCGGAGGGCGCGATATTCTCGATTCGGTATACGAACTGTGTAAACTGGTTCAAAAAAACAGCTGTCTTAAAGGCAAAAAAGCGTGTCTGTTTTATCAGATCGAGCAGTGCCTCGCCCCTTGCGAAAAAGAGGTTTCGCGCGAAGCGTATCTCGCCATCGTGCAACAGGCACGACGCTATATCGAAAATAAACCGCTTTTGCTTGATGCGTTAAAAGCAAAAATGCTTTTTTACGCCGAAACCCTCCGTTTTGAAGAAGCCACAACCTTGCGCGACCGGATTGAACGTATCGAAAAAATAGAGTCTATTTCTCATATCGATCTTGCCAAAAACAGCCATTACGACATCTTTGCCATCGCGCACAACACACGACAAGCCGCCATTGTCAAACTTTTTATGCGCCATGGCAAAATTGTCTCATCCGCTTATGACGTTATTAACATCAAAGAGAGTTTTGAACGCGATGAACTCTATGAGCGCTTGCTGCTGGAATATTATAAAAATGAAAAACCGCCTATCATAGCTCCGATTCTTTTAGCACACCCGTTTCGTGAACAAGAGCTTGTCGCCACGCATCTTAGTAAAGTTTTTGAGAAAAAGGCGCACATCATCGTGCCTCAACGTGGAGAAAAAAAGAGACTCAGCGATCTTGCGCTCAAAAATGCTTCTGCGCTTCTTGAGCGACAACAAAACGATACCTTTAATGTATTGGCCACAGCATTGCAAGAGCTTCTTGAATTAGAAGCGCTTCCTGAAATGGTCGAAATTTTTGACAACTCCCATCTTTCGGGCGAGGCCAGTGTGGGTGCTATGGTTACATGTAAGCATGGAGCGTTTGAAAAAAGCGCATATCGCCATTATCATCTTAATGCACGCGACGAGTATGCTCAGATGCGTGAGACCCTTTCACGACGTATTGAAAATTTCAGCAAAGAGCCCCCGCCCGATCTTTGGATTATAGATGGCGGCAAAACGCTACTGATGTTGGCAAAAGAGCTTTTAGAATCGTGTGGTACCTATGTCGATGTGATTGCCATTTCAAAAGAGAAAATTGATGCCAAAAGCCACCGCGCCAAAGGTAAGGCACACGACATCATCCATACACTTGAGCAGACGCATCGGCTGCAAAGTAGCGACAAACGGTTGCAATGGGTACAAAAATTGCGTGATGAGGCACACCGTTTTGCAATCACATTTCATAAAAAAACGAAGCTTAAACACGATCAGGAATCAAAACTTTTGAACATTAATGGCATTTCTCCTGCAAAAATTAAAAAATTGCTTAATCATTTTGGCACATTTGAAGCATTAAAAAGTGCTACATTTAACGATATAGAGGAGATACTAGGCGCTAAGGAGGCTAAAATGATCAAAAAGCTTTACAAATAAGTATTAATTTGCGCAGAATATGTTATATTAAAGCTATCTAAATGTCGCAAGTGCCTGCCAATGGCATAATTGAGTGTACGTTTTTGGCAGTTGCTTGCTGTATTTTTAAGGTATCACCCATGCATCATCCGACACCCATTGATGAAGAGTTTTTGTTTTCAGGTCGTGTTATTATTAGTGAAACAGACCTAAAAGGCGTCATAACGTTTGCCAACCGCAAATTTTGCGAAATCTCCGGTTACACTTCCGAAGAGCTCGTAGGCAAGCCTCACAACATTATCCGCCACCCCGATATGCCACGTGCTGCATTTGCACAGATGTGGGATACAATTAAACGGGGCGAAACATGGCGTGGTTTGGTTAAAAACTTGCGTAAAGACGGACTTTATTACTGGGTAGAGACTGAAATCTCTCCCGTCAGAGATGAGGCTGGAAATACAGTTAGTTATATTGCTGCACGTAAACCGGCATCACGCAATAACATCGAAGAAGCAGAAGCGCTGTACGCAAAAATGCGTACAAGTGAATAATAAGGAGTACCACTAGATGCTGATTTACGATCACAACAAACAATTTATCGGAATCGATGACGAAGACCTAAAGCAACTAGGATTCGCAACAGCGGCCACACTGTTTGAACACTGTAGCGACTTTGCGGATCTTTTTGTAAAGCGTCCCGGCTATATTCATAATTTCAAGAATTTTGCATGGATCGACTTTGTGCTTCACGCAGAGGCTGAAGACTCAAAAGCCATTATCCATACGCCTAAGCAAAACTTCTCTTGCACCCTCGCCATTAAGCCTTTTCATCTTGCCGAAGCGGTAGGGCAAAGTGCTTATGCCATATATCTGCAAAGTCTAAAGGCGCTTTCGGATGAGCAAAATGCACAAATAGCGCATGACATATCAGCACATCCTACACCAATGAAGAGTGTTGAACCGATCACGCCGCCTAGCGACTCGGCACCCGATGCTCCGGATCTAATTCTGCCGGACTTTGAAAGTATGCCGGCTCAAGAGCTAAGCGAACCCGATCCATTCGATGTACCTATAGAGCCTTCACTCCAAGAAGAGTCGGAGACTCCACCTGAAGCGCTTAAACTCGATGTTGGCGATATCTATAGCAACGATGATATTGCGCCCAAACTTGCAGAAGAACCGACCGATTTTCAAGAGAAACCCATAGAGGTAGATGAGCCTAAAACACCTGAAGCCACTGCAACGCCCAAACGTTCAAACCTGCCCGATATTCCAATGCTTGGTGACAAACTCAGTACAGCCGATCACCAATACATTGAAAACTTGCAAGTTGACAAAGAGTATCGCTATGATCCTCAAGTTGCCGCCGACGAACTGGGACTTCCGGTTGATCTGATTGAAGAGTTTATCGGTGACTTTATCCAGCAGGCTCACGATTTTCATGACCCCCTCTTTGATGCTTCCAACGCAAATGATATGGATAACATTAAAACGCTCTCGCATAAACTTAAAGGGGTAGCGGCAAATCTGCGTATCGAAGACGCGTTTGAAGTCTTAAGCATTGTCAATACCTCGCACGATATTGATGAGATTTCAGCCAACCTAAAATATTTTTACCATTTACTTGCAAAACTTGAAGGCAAAGAGTCGAGTTTAGATCTCCCATCTTCCGAAGAGAGCGAACCTTTGCCAAGTCCGGCAGAGCCTGAAATTTCTTTGCAAAATGAAATTGTTGAAGAGGCGCAAGAAGAGCCGAGTGCACCCGAACCCGTCTTATCCGATGAAGACATACCTATAGTGGAGCAAGCTCCCGTTGAAGATCAAATCACCGTAGAAGAGTCGCCTGCGATATCTGAAACTCAGACCGATGCCGATGATGAAATTTATCCACTTGAAACTCCCGATACAGATGAGTTTGACATCCCTCAGCAACCGCCGGTTGTCGAAGAGAGCAGTGACGCCGATGCGTTATTTGAACTCAAAACCGTTGATGATGAACCCATGCTTATCGTCGAGACAGAAGATAATGAACCCGAAGTATCTACGCAACCCATTCAGCATACAGAAGAGGCATTGGATGTAGTTGGTGAGGAAATTGATGACGTTTCTTCTGATAATAGTAGCGATCAGCCCGACGTAGCATCTACACTACCCTCTCTTGAGTTTGATGTTCAAAAAACTGCCGACGATCTCGGCCTTTCGGTAGAGATTATCGATATTCTTGTACAAGATTTTAAAAGTGAAGCCGGCAATCAAGCCTCTGCAATACAAGAAGCTATTGGTGCATTTGAACCGCTTCAGTGGCAACTTCTAGCTAAAGACCTCAAAGGCATCAGTGACAATCTCAGACT
Organism: Sulfurimonadaceae bacterium; assembly: GCA_050292115.1. Taxonomy (GTDB): domain Bacteria; phylum Campylobacterota; class Campylobacteria; order Campylobacterales; family Sulfurimonadaceae; genus JAFGUB01. The sequence continues at coordinate 21,466 of JBNKLA010000107.1, forward strand.
TAATGCGATTTCATATGAGCTTCAGGTACTAAGTAGCACCAATGATGCTCAGCAAGCCAAATCGGCTTTTGACACACTCCAACAACTAATTAATCAATTGTAACAAAGGCAACACATGCAATTCGGACTTAAAAACAGACTTCGACTGATCAGTCTCTTTCCTATTCTGATTCTCTTTACGTTGGCAAGTTACTATGTGTATTCATCTTATAATAGTTACATCAGCGCCCAACTGCTTCAAGCAAAACTTACCGAAAATAGAGCACTAAATGAACTTATTACGAATATCTCGCGTGAACGGGGTATGACGGTAATGTTTATGGGGAACTCGTCGCCAACAACCTTTAAATCACTTAAAGCACAACGAGCTATCGTTGATAGTAAAATCCAAGAGTATCTCAGCAAAATTCGTGCTAACAAACTACTAAAACAGCAAAAAACGACACTTAACAATATTACTGCGATCTCAAAAATCAAAACCATGCTTACTGCCATTCGGCCTGAAGTTGATGAGCAACATGTTCTTTTTGACGATGTCTTTTATAAGCAATACGGTAATGCCCAGCTTAAACTTCTGCACATGATCGAAGAGCTCGTATCCGTTCAAGTTGATGCACAGATCAACTCACTCTCCACAACCTATCTCTCTTTTGCCAGATCTAAAGCATACAGTTCATCAGAGCGCGATCTTATTGCATATCCATTGGCTCATAAAACGGCACTTGAAACCGAAAGTATCAGTGCTTGGCTTCGCTTTATCGGGCAATCAGACTCTTATAACTACGATACTCTTATTAATAAGATTGTCAAAAACAAATTGCGTATTATCTTTACCGACGAAGACAATACTGAACTTTTTGAAGATATTGCTGCTGAACGTGCCGCTATTATGCAGATGTCTTCAGAAGGGGATTACGACTCTGAAGCCGGTATCTGGTTTGCAATGATTTCGGAAAAATCGAATCTCATCGATAGTGCTGAAACGATTTTGCTGACCGCTATGGATGAGCGGGCAACAGCCGTTCAAGAAGATGCTATCCGGATTCTGACCATTGCTATTGCCATTTGGGTAATATCAGTCCTTATCGGTCTTCTGGGGATGATTCTTGCTAACGAGATCCAAAAAAATATTAAAAACCTTGAATCCGTACTAAAACGGGTTGCATCGGATACTCACGACAACGAATCTGAGGGAGTATTGGATCATCATATTAATCTTGAAAGTACCCAAGGAACGGCACAAGCATATGCGCTTCTCGAAAATATTATTGAGCAAACAAGACGCGATAAAGAGTTTGCGATGGAAGCCAGTGAAGCCAAATCGATGTTTTTGGCAAACATGTCACACGAAATTCGTACACCGCTTAACGGTATCGTCGGCTTTACCGAACTGCTCAAAGATACTAATTTACAAGATGAACAGCGCGAGTTTATTGACATTATCGAAAAAAGTTCTGAAAACCTTCTTGAAATTATCAATAATATTCTTGACCTTTCAAAAATTGAGAGCAATAAACTTGAAATTGAATCCATTGTATTTAATCCGATTGAAGAGTTTGAAAGTGCGGTTGAAGTGTATGCCGTTCGCGCTTCTGAAAAACATATCAACCTTGGATGTTTTATCGATCCTAATCTCGAACGCCCGCTTAAAGGCGATCCTACAAAAATCAAAGAGGTTATTATCAACCTGCTCTCCAATGCCGTTAAATTTACTAACAGTGGGGGCGATATCAACGTAGATATTCGCAAACTTGAAACTGATGAGCCAAACCGTACCAAAGTCGAATTTAGGGTTCAAGATAGCGGTATTGGCGTCAGTGGCGAACAAAAAGCTAAAATCTTTGAAGCCTTTTCGCAAGCCGATACGTCAATTACACGAAAATATGGCGGTACCGGCCTTGGACTTACGATTTCCAGCCGTTTTATCGACTTTATGGGCGGTCAACTCGATCTTGAAAGTGAAGCCGGAAAGGGTACCACCTTCTTCTTTACGCTTGAATTTGAAGAGATTGAAACACTCAATGAATCCATTGCAGGCACGTATGGCAACATCAATAGCCTCATTTTACAAAACCGCGGTAAGCTTAAAACACAAAATAGCTACCTCAAAGAGTATCTTAACTTTTTTGGCGTCAATACCACTGTTTTTCATGATATTAATGAGCTCCATGCATTTGAAGAGCAGATCAAATATGACATGATTTTTATTGATTATGACGATGTCGATGAAACATTGTTGCAAGAGTATTCTGAACTCGATCAGCGAATGGTACTTATCACTAAATCATTTTTCATGAAACAAATCGATTCGTACGGCTTAAATATTTTTAAAGTGCTATACGAACCTCTTAACGGTACTAAAGTGAGGGGCGTTCTCGACGCTTATAACCCTGATGATGTCATGGTCAAAAAAGAGAGTAAAACCAAACGTAAAAAATTTAATGAGAAGACATCGAAATTCTCGGCAAAATGTCTTGTAGCCGAAGATAATGTCATCAATCAAAAATTGATCAAGCGTACTCTTGAAGATCTTGGATTAGAAATCACACTGGCCGGCAATGGACTTGAAGCGTTTGAAAAGCGTAAAAATAATGATTATGATATTATCTTTATGGATATTCAGATGCCGGTTCTTGATGGTATGGAAGCGACACAAGAGATTCTCGATTACGAAGAAGATTTTAATCAGCCACATATACCTATTATTGCGCTTACCGCCAATGCACTCAAAGGAGACCGCGAACGCTTCATGGAAGTCGGTATGGATGAGTACACAACTAAACCTCTGGTACGCGCAGAAATTATTACACTACTCAACCGCTTTATTGCCGACAAAATCGTTGATGCAGCCGTAAGCGTTCCAGCTCACGTCGATGAGCTCAAGCACGAAGAGGCTACCGAAGAAGAGGCTATCACAGAGGAACCCGAAGTGCAAGAAGTGGAAGAAAGCAAAGAGGAACTACAAGCACCAGAGTATTCGCATGATGTCTTAATTGTGAAACGAAATCCGCTTGAGCGTAAACTCTATCTCCATCTTTTTGATGAACTTGAGTATAAATACGATAGTGCCTCTTCATTTGAAGAGCTTCAAGAGAAACTAAAAACGCAAAACTATAAGATAATTTTGTTCGATCATGACAGTATTGTCAAAGACGTTAAGCACCTGCGTGATATTATTGCGCAAGACGTTTCTACGGCTCTTGTAATGCTGATTGATCCGGCAATAGATGAAGATCACATTAATCCTGACGGGGTTGATGAAATTATCAAGAACGTAGTTAATAAAGATCTGCTTCGTCTCATTATTGAGAAGTTTGTTTAGGGGTAACAGATGAAACATACCAATCTTAAAGTGCTTGCTGTCGATGACGACATGATTAACCTCAAACTTCTCAAGTCGATGCTCAAAAAGGCACCTACTGTGGATGAAGTTGTGGAAGCCAAAAATGGTGCTGACGCCATTGCTATCTTAAAAACGCAAAGCGATGTTGATATTGTCTTGCTTGATATTATCATGCCAGTCATGGGAGGCATTGAGATGCTAAAGGTTGTGCGTGCCGATGAAGAGCTACAAAATCTTCCCATTATTGTACTCACAACCGATGAAACTAAAAAAGCCGAAGCTCTGGAGTGCGGGGCAAATGGCTTTTTGATGAAACCGATTCGCGAAAAAGATCTATTTGACAGGATTGAACAGCTAATTAACCTCTAAATCAATCAATAAGCATTATTTTTAAAACCTCTTCGATACGTGATACGCCAATAATTTCAACATCGCTTTTAACATCTTCAGGAATATCGTCCAAATCCCGCTCATAATTTTTCTGCGGGATCAATGCCTTGAGCATACCGGCACGGTGTGCCGCAATCAACTTCTCTTTCAATCCCCCAATAGGAAGAACATTTCCGCTTAAAGAGACTTCGCCCGTCATGGCAATATCAGGTTGCACGCGCTTATCGCTTAATATCGATGCAATTGCCGTAGACATAGCGATACCGGCACTTGGACCATCTTTTGGAGTGGCACCATCGGGCACATGAATATGCAGATCAAACCGTTTATACACCTCACTCGCTTCAGGCATAATATGCTCTTCGCTCTCTTTAACACTTTTGGGAATAACCGCACTCTCTATTGTTAACGCTCCGCGATCAATCAATGTTTTAACCACACTTAGCGCAATGCGTGCCGACTCTTTCATAACATCACCTAAACTACCCGTAATCTGAAGCGTCCCTTTACCTTTAATCCGAATAGTCTCAATCTTTAACACATCACCGCCTACGGCTGTCCACGCCAAGCCGTTAACCACACCGATATGCGCTACATGGTCGGTTTTATCAATCTCAAAAACGCTCTTATCCATAAACTCTTTGATGTTTTTCACGGACACGTTCACCTTATCAAGCGAACTGTTTTCAAGCAACATTTTGGCAGATTTTCGGGCAATGTCGGCAATACGTCTTCTAAGATTTCGCACGCCGGCCTCGCGCGTGTATTTGTGAATGATCTCCTGAAGCGCTGTTTTGCTAATAGAGACCTCACGGTTTTTAAGCCCGTGACGTTTAAGTTCTTGCGGCAACAGATAGCGTTTGGCAATCTCAAACTTCTCTTGCGGCGTATAGCTACTTAGATTAATAAACTCCATGCGATCACGAAGCGGTGCCGGAATCCGCCCTACATCATTGGCCGTGGCAATAAAGATGGATTTTGAAAGATCAATATTAAAGTTAAGGTAATAGTCTCTAAAACTTGTATTTTGTTCAGGATCAAGCACCTCTAAAAGCACGGCAGTCGGATCGCCTCTGCCTGAACGTGCCACCTTGTCAATCTCATCAAGCACAATGACGGGATTCATCTTTTTAGCGTCAATCAGCCCCTGAACAATACGCCCCGGCATCGCTCCAATATAAGTGCGGCGGTGACCGCGCAACTCATTTACATCTTCCAAACCGCCAAGCGCAATTCGCACAAGCGGGCGTTTAAGCGCCGTGGCAATCGAATTTGCAAGTGAGGTTTTACCCACACCCGGAGGTCCTGCAAAACACAAAATTGCACCCCGACCCTCTTTGTCTGAAATGCCGCGCAACTCCAAAAGCTCTTTGACCGAAAAATACTCCGCAATACGCTCTTTGGGTTTAGTGAGTGAAAAATGATCGCTATCAAGTTGCGTTTCCACATCGTGAATTTTCAGCGGTTTTTTCGCTTCATCACCAAAGGGAATCTCAAGTACCCACTCCAAATAGGTCTGAATCATCCCCGCATCGGCAGAATCAGGGTGCATCCGTGCAAAGCGCTCAAGCTGTTTATGCGTCTCTTTATAGGCATCTTCGCCCATTTTCTCTTTTTTGGCCTCAAGCTTTTTACGATACTCCTCGATCTCTTCATCACGTTGCGTATCGGTGCCGAGTTCGCGCTGAATCTCTTTGAGTTGTTCTTTTAAAAAATACTCTTTGTTCACCTTATCCATATGCGAATGCACTTTCGAGCGAATCTCGCGCTGGAGTTTATTGGCTTCAATCTCATCCATCAGATAGTCGATCAGTTTAAGATAGCGTTGCTCCGTATCGGCCTCGACAAACATATCGTACGCTTGCTCTTTTTTGAGCTTAATCGAACTACAGATCAGATCGGCGATACGGTTGTATTCATGATTTTCTTCGATGGTGCGCAACAGATCGGGTGGAAAGTAGTTACTAATTTGCGCCAGTGAACGCACCTTTTCGCGCACAACCGCAAGAATGGCATCCATTTTAAGCTCATTAGGAGTGGTAGCCACAATACGATCCACACGACCCTTAAGATACTCCGCTTCGACCTGCTCAAACACCTGACCGCGCGCCATACCCTGAAAGAGCACTTTGATACGCCCATCAGGAAGTGCCACCTTACGCATAAGCGAACCGATCACACCGGCGTTGTAAATCGCCTCAAAGGTACGCTCACCCTCATGTTCGGGTTGTGTGGGGCATACGATCACCAACGTATTGTGTTCAATCGCTTCCGATGCTGCTTTGATACTCGCCTCGTCGTTAAGAAAAATCGGCGAGATCATAAACGGGTATAAAAAGAGCTCATCCTCGGCGATAATGGGTAGGTCGGTAGGAAATTCGCTATAGTGACTTAACTGCATATTAACTTCTTACATGTAGATTAATTTTGACTATCACGTGATGTCTCATCATCAAGTGAGTTTCGTGAAACGACGCTTTGAGTATCGGGAATCAAAAAACCGTACCAACTCTCATCACCGTCACCTTCAAAAATAGAGCGGTAAAACGGCGTACTTGCCGGTTCAACCTTGCTCCACTCGATCCACTCCTCTTTGCGGATATTTCGGTAGTACTTAGCCGCTTTTGGCTTATCAAGACGCTCATACAGCGATGCAATCGATTCGTTAAGTGAAGCACGAGCCAATACCAAACGCGTTACCATCGTATCAACTACCGGAATATAGGTTGAATTAGGATAACTTTTCTTAAAATCTTCCCCCGCATTAATCGCTTCGGTTATCAACCCCTGATCGCGTCTGGGATACGGTAGCGCCAAATATTTGGCTTTGATTTTGAGATATTCGGCATATTCACGCTCCATGGGATTGGCATAACGCTTGATGTATTCATTTAAAAAATGCTCTCCCAACAGATACTCTTCGTGATACATATGTGCCTGCGCCATAATGAGCGTTGCTTCATGCAGAAGCGGTGAACCGATATGTTCGCTTTGCAAAGAGCTGTAGTAGCTATCGGCTTTTTCAAGATTGCCCTTGCCGATAAACTCTATCATTTTCTGGTACCAGTACGCCGCGGGCTTGTTGTACTCTTGCATCTCTTTGGAGCAACCGCCTAACAGAATAAGAGCCGAAATCACATAAATAAAAAATTTTGTCATAAAAACCGATATAATCCTTCAAGATTGAAAAGCAATTCTACCAAAACCTCTTTAAATATTGTTATGTTAGAATTAAATAGAACTTTACATGTAAGAGAGTGCAATGATTTTTAAGCTAAAAGCCCCTATTTTGGGATTTGAACAGATCACTCAATTGGAGCTCAAAAAGGTTGATGATATTTTTATGCGATTGCAATCTGCCGATGCGAAAGAGCCATCGTTTACTTTAATCAACCCCTTTGTCCTTCGCAATTATGAATTTGACCTGCCCGCACCCGTGCAAGAAGCACTGGAGATTGACAATACAAGCAATCTTCTGATTTTTAATATTGTCATGATTCAAAAACCTATTGAAAACTCTACCGTCAACTTTGTGGCACCACTGATTTTTAATACCGATAATCAAAGCATGTTACAGTACATCATCAATGACCGTTTTGATTACGGCGTAGCGGAACCGATATCGGAATTTTTGCCCCAAGAAGTTGCCGATGCGTAAGCAGATCACACTCATTGGAAACGGTGCAATGGCCTACGCACTGGCAAACGGACTCAAAAATAGTTACGATATTGAAGTCGTTGGACGCGATTCACAAAAACTTGCCGAATTTCAAACCCGACTTGGCGTTAAATGTAAGCTTAACACGCTTGAAAATTTTGATATTTCGGATAAAACCGCAATTTTGTGTGTAAAACCCGCCAATGTAGAAGAGGTGGGGCATCTTTTGCAGGGTGAAGCCTCGGCACTCTTTTCGGTACTGGCGGGAACCACGCTAGAGATGCTTAAAACGCACCTCTCTGCCCGTGCGTATGTGCGCGCTATGCCCAATCTCGCTGCGACTTTTGGCAAATCTATGACGGCACTCACCGGTGAGCTTACATGTAAAGATCAGGCACTCGATATTTTTAACGCCATCGGCCACACGCTTTGGCTGAGTAGCGAAAAAGAGCTTGATATCGCCACCGCGCTCGCCGGCAGCGGCCCTGCGTATTTATCGCTTATCGCTGAAGCTTTGGCTGATGGTGCCGTCAAACAGGGACTTAAACGTGATGATGCCATGGCTTTGATGCGCGGGCTTTTTGACGGATTCGGTACGCTGATACAATATGAACATCCCGCACTAATCAAAGATGGAGTAATGAGTCCGGGGGGAACCACCGCACAAGGGTGTGCGGCACTGGAGAAAGGAAATGTTCGCTCCAGTTGCATTGAAGCCGTCCAAGCTGCTTTTTTAAAGACGCAATAGCACCAAAAGATATTTTCTGCAATCAAACTAAAAAATAAATTTTTTTTGTTAATCAAATGTTTTAAAAAGTTATGGTATGGTTATAATATATATTGCACATTATTGCATGAGCCCTGCTTTTATGTGTACTTAAAGGTCTTCAGGAGGCTGACATGAAATCCTTGGTTTTACTCTTTTTTTTGCTTTTCTCGTCAACGCAACTTTACGCTGACATAACAATCACGAACAATTTTAATGGAAACTCCAGTGATGGCTGGAGTAATGATGCAGGAGTCGATGGTTGGCTACTGATCAACAGCGGTGCAACCGCATCAAAAACCTACAACTTTGGCGCAACTTATGCCAATGCAAAAATATATATAAGTTATGGAACTTACGCACAATACTGGGAAGCAAGTGATACGCTGTCAATGACTATTGATGGCGCCACCGTAGATACTAACTCTTATCCCGGAGCAGATGGAAGTAATACATGGAGATGGCTTGGCATCAATGATTTTGAAGCCACTGCCGATGCTACAGGAAGTATTACACTCGGACTTCGTGTCAATAGTAATAAGAGTAACGAAAGAGCTTATATTGATTCTGTCACTCTTGTTGCAGTGACACCACCAGGAGCATATGATGACACTGCGGATGTATTTATTAATGATTACGGTGTCATAGATGTTTGTGACAACGATGTAAATGTAGATGAATCAACCATAGCAATAACTTCAGGTCCCTCAAATGGCGTAGCCAGTGTTTTCGCACCAGGAAAAATCATTTATACTCCGGCTGCGGATTTTAATGGTACCGATACTCTCACCTATAGTGTAGGAGATGCTAATGGTAGCATCTATACCGCAACCGTTACCATAACCGTTAAACCGTTTGCAACCGTGTATGATACGGGATTTCATGATTTTGATATAGTGAACCCGCTAGCTCAAAACCTTGTCGGCGACTACCGCGTAGCCGGAAATACCGTTATGTGTCTCATCAATAGAACGAATGGTTACGGCACACAGTCCGATGTCTGTTTGGACGGTACCTCACACCAAAGCAAAACCAGTAACGGCTATGTCAGTCGTTATATTGATATCGACGGCAATGGTAGCACATGGAACTCCACCTCATCATACATTACTATTCCAAGTAGCTACGACCCTACACGTGGGATTGCTTGGGCTGGACTGTTCTGGCAAGGACGTATTAGTGCTTCTAACGACCATCCACTACATTTTCATGAAGAGTTATCGGGCGGAGGGTTTAATACGACGGAAACCGGCAATGGTAGCGGCGGCTATACCGTCAATGTTGCTAACACCAAGGCCAATTATATCAAACTCAAAATCAACACTGGTACCTACCAAGATGTTCAGGCCAAATCACTCTACACTTATAGCAGTAACGGGGGCGTGACCTATGCCGCATTTGCAGAAGTGACCGACCTACTACAAGACGCTTCACTGGGCATTGGCAAACATACGTTTACGGTAGCAAACCTGCTCACCGAAGAGGGGCGCGAAGATACGCCCGGTGTTTTTGGTGGCTGGTCGCTTGTTGTCATCTACCTTGAAGATCTCTATCTCGGTCAAGCACGAAATATTTCTATCTATAACGGTTTTATCAAACTGCCTATTCCAAGTGGCTTAAATGATACGGTAACCATTTCTGGATTTAAACTCCCAAAAGCCGGAGATGTCACCTCACGTTTATCGATGTTCTCGGGTGAAGGCGAATACCTTTATGGATCAGACACTGGTGAGCACGACTGGATGAAACTCAGTGATGATGGTAGCACGTTTAGTAACATTCCCGGTGCTACCTATTCAGACAACATGTTTGACGGTGTGTTAGATGGGGTTACTCGCGATAATATCGTAGACAATAATTTATCCCTCAACAATGACGGTGTCGATATCGACACCTATGATGTCTCTACCTTGATGACAGGCTATCGCGATACCGACCCAAACATAGATACGGCCTATATTAAATTTTCTTCAAACAATGATTATGTCACACCCAGCATGCTGGCCTTCTCGGCAGAACTTTATGTACCGAAAATGTGTTATGACTATACTTATCGTCAAGATGGTTTAACCTATACCGAAGAGAACAACGGCACCGAAACCGCTGATATCGTTATACCAAATAACAGCGGCAATCGTATTGACGTCAAAATTCTTGTTCGAAGTTTAGACGGCGATGTCGATTTTAGCCACGTCACACTCTACTCCGATATGAATCTCTCAAAAGTACAATATAAACCCGGTTACTTTAGTATGACAGACACCGGAGTGGGGAGTAGCCACTATACCTCTTGGTCTGAAATAACGAGTACTACATGTAACGAAACATTCAATACTTCAAGCCTCCTTTGCCAAACCACAACCGGAAACTTTCGTATCGGTTTAGGTAATGGTGCGCTCGGATATCCTTTGGAGAACGCCGGTGGCTTTACTAGTGGCGAAGAGGTACGCTTTAAATACTCGCTTGATCCGCAAAACAGTGATCCCCTCGATACACCGCTCAACCTTTTTGTTGATATCCAATACAAACTGGCCGGTGGTGGCGGTACCGACCTCGCTCCGGTATACGGTGTTCCACTCGGTGACCCCAGACGTATGTCACTCTGTCCGCCGGATGCTTCGTATAATCCTGAATGGGGTATTATGAATGTGATCGATACCAACCTTAACAAATATCGAACAGGACAGACAGGCTCTGAGTATTTTAATAATCTTTTAACGCAGGTATCGTCACGTAACTTTTTTATTGATGTGGTTTCACTGAATGCGGCACAAACGCCTCCTACAAATCCACTAGATATTAATACCTCCGTCTCTGTAGAAGTTTTTGACGCCTCTGAAATGCATGACCACAATAATACATGTACCGATTACGACGTAAGTTTAGTACTGTCTGATATCAAGCACCTTAATTTCAATGACACCAACCGTTCTATGCAGCGAATGCTTACCAGTCGTGCCGTAGATGAAGCTGCATTGCGTATCTGGTATATACGAAAAGATCGAAACGCTTCAGCTAATATTGTTACTGACTGGAATGCGACAACCGACTCCAATGGAAATCTTTTAGGGATAGTTAATCTTTATGAACAGATTCCTGATGCACCAACATACTGTGCATCTCAATGTACCCCTTCTACTACGACCACATGCTATCAATGTCTTAAAGAAAATTTTGGCTACGCACTCTGTTCGCGTGACAACTTCTCGGTACGTCCGGAGAGCTTTTTTATTAAAATCCATGATAGCAATTTGCTTGGTACCGACCTTGAAGTGCGCACAAACACCGATACTAATGTAACCGTAAAACTGGCGGCAGAATATAACTATCTGATGGATATTAATGCCACCAACCATCTTGACAATAACAGTACCGCAGGGTATCGTCGAACATTTCAAGAGAACAGTACTGATGCCTTACTGCTACTTAGATGGACTGGGCTTAGTACCGGATGTAATGATATAAACAATACATCATACAATTTCGAGGTTACCAATGGTGCCACTACGAATGTTGGCCTCTCAAAAACCAATGTCGGCTATTATACTCTGGATATGAATGACACCAACTGGACCTTTGTGGATCAGGGAACACCATTGCACCATACGACAGCAAACAACTTTATTGTTAACACACAAGACTGCCGCTCCAACTCAAGTATTGTTGACGATGATAATGTCACCCTAGCAAATCAGGCAAGAAATGTAGGGTGTGTAATCTCTTCGTCTCATACGGTAGATACGCGATACAGCGGACGTAATCCCCTTGTAACTCCCAATGTATACCAAGATTTTAATATCTCCTTTCATCCTTACCGCTTAAGTGTTGACCAGCTTATCATGTCACACGGTCCGGATTTGGACACCGATTTTAATGCCACGGCAAATGGTGAAGAGGTCTTTATCTACCTTTCAGAGCGTGACGACGAAGACAATATGTCGCTCAATGCCATTGGCTCAATCTCTGCCGTGGGATTTGGGGGTACGGTATTAAGCAACTATGTCGGCACCTGTTATGCCGAAGACCTCAACCTCACATTACAAACCGCTCTTCCGGGATGTGACGACAACTTTTTTGGATATCACTTACAGAACTTTGATGAAAACGGTAGTGACGTCGCAAAAAATATACGACTCTCTGGTTTAAGTATCGAGCTTGATGATAATAACTTCACAAAAGAGCTCAACGGTACAATGAATATTCAGATCAATTACAATTATGATAAAAACGCGACTAACCTTACAATGAATCCAAAACGCTTGAACATCGCAGGCTTACTGGTAGATTGTAACGTATCGGCCAACTGTATTATCAGTGCAAACCAAAATAATAATTACAGCTATAGTCAAACCGCACCGATCAATAATGCCGTAAATTTTGTTCAAGGGCGTACCCATGCACCGCGATACCGAATTGACGGAAATCAAAGCAATATCATACTCTATCAAGAGATCTACTGGGATGGCAACGCTATATGTAACCCCAATACGGTTATTCTACCAAACAACCAAATGCTAAGTGTCGATAGTATTAACTGGTATCGCAATACGCGCCATCAAGCAACGGATGGCAGTGCTACATTAAGTGAAAACCGCCCTACAATCTATGTGACCGAGCTGAATCAGACACTACCGCTCAATGGACACTCCCTTCACGGTCTACGCTACAATGATGCGACGCTTGGCTACCCTTATCGTAGCACGATGAATATCAACACTGACAATTGGCTTATCTACCACCGTTTTGACGCAAATGCAACTGTAAATAGCCTTGACATCGAATTTAATCAAGAAGGCTCCGGTATTGATGAGAGCAAAATGGTTGATGATAATGCCGAGGTCAATTCCAATAGGAGGATCATGTGGTAAAACGCTCCGCGTTCACGATGATCGAGCTTATTTTTGCGATCGTCGTTATTGCCATTACCGTAATTTCACTGCCCATGATGGTGCAGGCGAATTATAAAGGCTTGGAGGGCAATGTTAAACAAGAGGCAATTTTTGCCACTTCGGCCAAACTCATGCAGGTGCTCTCACATGCTTGGGATGGAGCTACGATTGATGCCAATCTTAGCGCATCGACTATAAACTATGCCCGTGTGATGGATACTTGGCACAATAATAATTATGTTCGTAAAAATCTTGTAGGAGCTGATGACAATACTTCTCGGTTTCGTCTAGGTCATATCAGACAGGGTCTGCACCGCCGCTTTTTTGATACCGCCGAACTTGCGGCTCTTACTCCCGGAGCCGGTATAGAAGGGCAAGTGGGAGCAACAATCGTAGTAGCCGCAGCTACAAACGGCTATAAATACAATATGCAGTTATCGGTTACTGAAAATAATATCAGTGATGTCGCCGCTACCTTTGCTTTTGACAGCAATGCAACGGTATCATCAAACATGAAACTCGTGACCGTCACTACTATCATTGACATCAATGGTAATGGTTCGTATACCGACGCTGTTGATGAGAGTGTTGTACTGCGCGGTTACGCCGCAAATATCGGTGAAGTCGATTACAACAAAAGGACTTATTTCTAATGTCACGTCGTACCGCTTTTACCATGCTTGAACTTATCTTTGTGATTGTGATTATGGGGATATTGGGCAAATTTGGTGTGGAATTTTTAATGAATGCCTATGAAAACTACTTTTACTCTACCCTTCAAAACCGTCTACAGCAACAAAGCGAAGCGGTGATCACACAAATTGCCGCACGGTTACAGTACCGCGTCAAAGGAAGCATTCTTTCTTCTAACGGTAGCCGTACGCTTCGCTGGATTGGTGCCGATATTGAAGGATGGCGCGGTACATGGAATGTCGGTGCAAACCGTAATGTTCCTACTTGGAGCGGGTTTATCAATCTTGACACTGCTACGAACCCCAATGAAAACTTATTAACCTCACCCCAAACCAACACCGCTACCGCTAACACAATGATTAGCGCTCTCTCCAACAATCTTACCGGGCTCAATAACAGTGCCATTTTCTTTACCGGTGCTACTAGAGACGCTTCCGGCGTTTGGGATGCTTATGGCGATCAATCCAATGAGCTTGCACACCCTATAAATTCTACCGCCAATGCTTTTGAGTTTGCGCCTTTTCCGGGTGATGATTTTACCAATGTGGATGTCTATGAGTTTTATCAACTGGCATGGAGTGCCTACACGGTTGACTTTAATAGAACTGGCAATGATGAACTGACACTCTTCTATGATTACCAACCGTGGCAAGGCGAGAATGATCTTGCTAATGGTTTATCTCAAACACTTATGGACAATGTGCAAAGCTTTCAGTATTGGACCATCGGAGATGTGATCAAAGTTCAGGTCTGTGTAACAGATAAAACCCTTGTAGTCGCAGAAAGGTTCTCGGTATGCAAAGAAAAAACCATATTTTAAAAGGCCACCGCCGTGGTATTGCCATGATTATGGCGATTATGGTCATTGTCGTTTTAGCGACTATTATGGCTTTAATGCTTCAAATGACTGCTACCACTTCCAAGCAGACGCTTAATGATTATCTGCATGAACAAGCCATTTTGCTGACCCGTAGCGCCACCGAGTATGCCTTGCTTCGCATTTCAGGTACCAATAGAGCCCTCGGATGTCTTACAACACTTAACACCACCTATGCACCTAGCGGCCCTGCGCTTTACGATATTAATATGTCATGGCAGTATATTGGACTTAGCGCAGGTAACGGCAATAACGAGTGCACTCCTGCGCAAAGTTATATACTCAATGCGAATGTCAATGATGCTGATTCCAAAGGCTCCATCATCCTTGATGTAATCGTCACTGCCAGAGCCGATCAAAACCTCACCACCGAACCCATCCGCTACCACCGCCGCACCCTACAAAAACTCTAAAAAAGTTTTGGCTATAATCTAAACTACTTCAACACACAAGGGGTGCAGTATGAATATCTCCATGGTAGGACGTCGCGTCGAACTTAGCGAGAGCATCAAAGAGCATCTGCATAGCTCAATTGAGGCGCTTAGTAAATATCATCTCGATATCATCTCGGTCAATGCCGTGGCTTCTCCACAAGAGCATGGCGGCAAACGAGGGATGAGCATTGAATTTACTATCAACCTCTCAGGCAAAAATACAATTGTGATCAAACAGCGCGACGATGATCTTTATGCCGCTATCGACATCGCCATAGAGCGCGCTCAAAAAGCGCTTCGCCGTCTTAATGACCGCCTCAACGATCATGGCAATACCTCGATTAACGATGCTAAAAACGATGTGCAAAAGGGAATTGATCTTAACAGTGCCCACGAAGCTATCGAAGATGAGATTATTCCTATGGAGCTTGATCTTTACAAACCCCAAGAGGTTGCCGATGTGCTTGAAGCGCTTAAAGAGAGCGAAAAAGTGTTTGAAGTCTTTAACGATCACGACGGCAAACTTCGCGTGCTCTATAAGCGCAGTGACGGGAAATTCGGCCTTTATTAAGCCTTACATGTAAGGCTTTGTCTCACATCCCTAACTACCGCTTCATCCTCAGCCATATCGACCCAAACAAAGCGTTTGCCGCTTTGCTGTTGCCCCAGTAGCAGATCGCCGCTTTGACGAAATTTTAGATCCAGTTGCGCAATCTCAAAACCGTTGGTGGTTTTCACAAATGCTTCGAGTCGCTCGCTTTGGCGCTGATGCGTAAAAAGATAGCAGTACCCTTTTAGCCCGTTTCGGCTTACACGACCGCGAAGCTGATGCAGTGTCGAAAGTCCAAGCCGCTCCGCCCCCACAATCACCACCGTGCTTAGTCGCGGCAAAGAGATACCCACTTCTACCACGGTGGTTGCCAACAATATGTTACCCTCTTCACGAAAGCGTAGCAACACCTCCTCCTTCTCTCTGTCTTTACCATGTGTCACATAAACCTGCTCAAAACGCTCCTCCCAATACCCTCGTGCTTCTTCGATGCTCTGATAGTTAATGGCCTCACTCTGCTCCACGAGTGGATAGACAATAAGGATTTGATGTTTACATGTAAGCTCTTGCTTGATATGTGCTATCAATGCGCCAAAATCGGCTTTGCCGATCACTTTGGAGCTAATATCTTTTTTAAAAGGGGTTTGGGTAATCAGACTCACATCGATATGCGCCGAATCGATCATCGCCTGTGTACGCGGTATCGGCGTGGCCGAAAACTGCAAAAAATGGGGGTGCTCATCGCCTTCGCGTATCAGTTTTTCAAGGCGTGCACGCTGCTGTGTGCCAAAACGGTGCTGTTCGTCTACCATCACCAAAGCCGCACTCGGTAGGTCACGGTACAACAAAGCGTGTGTGCCGATGATAAACTGATAGCTTTGTAGATCTTTCACTTTGGAGGTATTAGTAATCAAAACGCTCGGTATATCGCTCAAATACTTCTGCGCCTCTTCAAAGAGTTGATTGGCCAAAAGTGTCGTAGGCGCCATCAATACGGCGCGCCGCGGCGAAGCGATACGCGCCGCGGCTAAAATTACCATTGTTTTACCCGATCCCACATCGCCTACGATCATCCGCTTAGCGCTTACCTCTTCGCTCAAATCACTCTCAATCGCTTCAATCGCTTTAATCTGCTCATTGGTTAGCGCAAAAGGAAGTTTTTCTGCCCACTGCCGCCACGCGCCGCTCAAACGATGCAGCGTCTTAAAATAGCGCCGTTTATGCTGCAAAGCGCGCATATAGTCATAGAGTTCGGCAAATTTAAGTGCGTACAGCTCTGCTGCATCTTTGCGTAGAGGCTCGCGATGCAGTTGTAGTAGTGTATGCGCAATCGTCTCCGGCAGGCCTTCGGCCGTAAGCGCTTCTGGCACAAGATAACGCTCCATGAGCCGTTGCATCACGTCACTTCGCAAAGCGTATCGGTATTTTGGCGTAATGGCACCCTCTTGCGCCACTTTTTTGGGATGGCTGAGTTGGCAGTGTCCCGCTTTACATGTAACGCTACCAAAAAGATAACAGCGCTCACCCGTTACAAATTGGCGTTGTATATAAGGTTTGGGTCTAAAAAACACGCCTTCAATTCGATACCCGAGATTGTGTGCAAAAAGCGTAAGTTGTAAGGTTTTTGGTGTGCGCGAAACGCGCTCTATCGTCACGTCGAAAAGCTGTTCGCTTCCCTCAATCAACTGCGACTTTAAGCGGTAATCTTCAAACTTTTGCGGCAGTAAAAGGGCAAGTTGAATAGCGCTACTCACACCCAGTTTGGCAAACTTTTTTTGATCTTCGGCAGGAGCATTTTCAATAGGGTTCATCGCCGTATCATACCCCATATTATGCTTTACATGCAAGAATATGTCACTCTGTCACGATTGCAAAGCTAAGTTTTAGAATTTCATCATGTTTTTTAATAAATGCATTGAGATCATCGAGTGAAAGCGCGGCTATATTATCTAGCTCTTTTTGCGTCGCACCGATCTCCTGACCTTTGTAATACTCCATAAATGTGCGTGAAAGGCGTTGCGAAAGCGTCTCTACGCGTAGCGGTTCGGAACCTAGTAAAAACTTTTTAGCCTGATCAAGCTCGGCTTGCGTTACCCCGTTTTTGACAAACTCGGCTATCACCTCTTTAACGGTAGCTTCCGCCTCTTTGCGCGATTCGTTTTTGGTTTGCAAATACCCTTTAAAGACCGAGTGCGATTTGGAAATATTCACACGCGCGTACGCCGAATAGGCCAAACCGCGCTTTACACGAATCTCTTCCATCAAACGGCTCCCAAAACCTCCGGTGCCCAAAATGTAAACCGCTACGCGTGCTTTGTAATATTCGGGATCATTGGCACTAAGTTCATAAGGCGCACCAAAATAGATATACGCCTGCTCGGTAGGACGTTTTAACACCGATTCGCTCACTTTAGAGGCAGTTTGCACCCGCTTCTCTTCGCCTTTAGCACCCGATGGAAGCACGCTAACAATTTTTTTGAGCGCCGATTTTGCTTCATCAAGCGTGACATCACCGCCAATTACCACAATAGCACGCTCTTTTACAGCTCTTTGAGTCAAAAAATCTTTAATATCTTTTAGCGATATCGTGCTTACACTCTCAATGGTACCTTCAGGTGAAGCGGCCAATGCCGAACCTTCAAACTGTAGTTTTCGAAGCTCTGAAGCGGCAACATAATCATAATCGCTCTCTTTGCGTTTAAGCGCACCTATCGTTGTGGTTTTGATCTTTTCAAGTTCCGCTTCGTCGTAATTGGGGTCTTGAAGCAGCTTGGAGAGCATATCAACACCGTCTTGCATATGCTCTTTAAGCATACTAAGCTCAGCTACCATCGTCTCGGTTCCGGTGTGTACACTCAAGTGAATCGCTTTTTGCTCCAGCGCTTTGGCAAATGCACTAGAACCCATACTTTTACTGCCTTCATTGAGCAATTTCGCACTCATTTTAGAGAGCCCCGATAGGTTACCGTCTTCGATATGACCGCTGTTTACAAAAACCACCTGCATGGAAACAATCGGCAAACGATTGTCTGCTTCATAAACCAGAGGTACGCTCACCCCGCCTGTTTTTACCGTCTCTATTGATGTTGCCATAAGTATCTGTCCCAGTGTCAAAATTGTAACAATAAATGCTCTCACGCAAAACGCTCCAGTGTGTGGTATGCCGTATTGCGAATGGCAGGCGTTTCGCCGATGTCGCGGATGAGGCGGATCATCTCCTCTTTGGCCATGCGAAAGCCTGCACCGGCAGAGCGCACGACGTTCTCTTCCATCATCGTTGAACCCAGATCATTGGCGCCAAAAAGCAGTGCCATCTGCCCGATATACGGCCCTTGCGTGACCCATGAGCTTTGAATATTCGCCACATTATCCAAAAAGAGCCGTGAAACCGCCAAAAGGCGTAAATAACGATTTGATGAGGGTTTTTCCATATCGGGAAACTCTTCGATGAGTTTGGTATTGGCACCTTGAAACGACCACATGATAAACGCGCGAAACCCGCCCGTTTCATCTTGCAGATTGCGAATCATATCCCAGTGTTCTATAATCTCTTCGTCGCTCTCGACGGTTCCATACATCATGGTTGCCGTAGATTTTATACCGAGTTGATGTGCCTGCCGGTGAATGTCGATCCATACATCAGAATCAATCTTGCGCGGGGCAATAATATCGCGCACCCGATCACTCAAAATTTCCGCACCTGCACCCGGAATAGACGCTAAACCCTTTACATGTAAGCGCTCTAATACCTCTTTGACACTGATATGTGAGACTTTTGCAATATAATCGATCTCAATCGCTGAAAATCCGTGAATCGTAATTTGCGGGTATTTAGTATGGATATGCTCCACTAAATCTTCGTACCACTCAATTTTAAGTTTGGGATGCACTCCGCCTTGAAACAGAATTTGCGTGCCGCCAATCTCAAGAAGTTCATCAATCTTGGCATCGATCTCATCAAAACTCAGCACATACGCGTCGCCGTCTTTGCCGTGGCGGTAAAACGCACAAAACTTGCAATCGACCCAGCAGACATTGGTGTAGTTGATATTACGATCCACCACAAAGGTGGTAATGCCTTTGGGATGCAACTCTTTTTTGCGTTTACTCGCCATCATGCCTAATGTTTTAAGATCAGCATGGCGAATCAGCTCTAGTGCCTCTGCTTTGCTTAGTCGTGTCATGATCTATTTATCTTTGGAAATGGCGTCAAGCACCCCGTTAATAAATTTTGGCGACTGCTCCGTGCCAAACGCTTTGCTCACCTCGATGGCCTCATTGATCACCACTGCCGCATCAAGTTCGGAAAACATGATCTCATAGCCACCCAAACGGAGTGTCGCACGTTCAATTGATCCTAAACGCTCAAAATCCCACTCTTTAAGATGTTTGACAATCGCGGTATCGATAGCTTCAATATGATCCATTACACCGCGAAATAGTGTCATTGCAAACTCTTTTTGCTTGTTGCGGATCTTTTTATCTTCAAGAATCTCCTCGGAATACTCAGCAATCGACTTATTGCCCAGATCAAACGCATAAAGCAGACTGACTACCGCCATACGGGCGTGATGACGTGTCGCCATTACGCCTCTATCGCTTTATAGAGTGATAGCATTTCAATTACGGTTACCATTGCTTCGAAGCCTTTATTACCGGCTTTGGTACCGGCGCGCTCAATCGCTTGCTCAATCGTATCGGTGGTTAGCAGGCCAAATGCCACAGGCGTACCGCTTTTAAGTGCTACCGAGGCGATCCCTTTAGTGGCTTCAGCCGAGATATAATCAAAATGCGGTGTGGAACCGCGAATTACCGCACCCAATGCGCAGATGCCGTCATATTTACCGCTTGCTACCAGTTTTTCTACCACTAGCGGCAACTCAAATGCCCCAGGTACCAAAACCAGATCCAAATCACTCTCATTACCGCCATGACGTAAAAACGCATCTTTAGCGCCTTCAACCAGTCTATCGGTTACCAGATGATTCCAGCGCGAATTGACTATGGCTATGCGCTGGCCTTGTATTACATGTAAGGTTCCTTCAATCACTTTCATACTACTCCTTATAGTGCCGTTATCTCTAGCAGGGTTTCGCTCAGACGGCTTAATTGCTCTAGTTTTATCATATTGGGCCCATCGCTTAGTGCCGTTGAGGGATCAAAATGGGTCTCAAAGAAAAACCCGTCTACTCCCGTAGCTGAAGCGGCGCGCGCAAGGTAAGGCACCATCGAAGCATCGCCTCCAGTTTTGCCGCCGCCTGAACCCGGCATCTGTACCGAGTGCGTCGCATCAAACACCACCGGTGCATTCTGGCGCATAATTGGCAATGAGCGCATATCTACGACCAAATTGCCGTATCCAAAACTGCTGCCGCGCTCGGTAAGCCATACGCCGTTACGCTTGGCTGCCTCATAGCCCTCTTCGTCGCAACCGCGGGTTTTGAGCACTTTTAAGACCGAATAGCGCATATCGTAAGGGTTCATAAACTGCCCCTTTTTGATATTGACTACGGCAGAAGTTTTGGCCGCCGCTACCAATAGATCGGTCTGACGGCACAAAAATGCCGGAATCTGAAGCACATCTACCACTTCGGCCACACTTTGAACCTGATTCGATTCATGTATATCGGTTAAAATTTTATACCCAAAATCGGCTTTAACTTTAGCCAACAATTTCAGCCCCTCTTCAAGACCGGGACCGCGAAAGCTCTCCAGTGACGTCCGGTTTGCTTTGTCGTAACTCGCCTTAAAATAAAAATCAAAACGCGTATCGTTTTGATAGTTTTCAAGTGCCTTCGCTATGGTAAAAAGATTGTTTTCACTCTCTATGACGCAGGGGCCTGCAATTAAGATCATTCACTGTTTCCTTTATTTAACTACACTCGCATTAGATTCAAATGCTCTACTACGAATGCCAGTTTCATATTTTTTCTTAGCGGATTCATCAACCGCTTCATTAAGCTCATGCTTTAAATCTTGAAAATTGGTACCCGTTTTATGAGAATAATAGGTCCATCCTGCCAATGCAGCTAAAAGAATGCCCAGCCACAAACGTCCGCCTCTAAATGCCAAAACGGCGCCTACGATAAATGCGCCCAGAACAACGAAATAGATATTTCCACTCATAAAACGGTGTCTCCTTTTTTATGGCGATTATACCATTTTATTATGATGGTTTGGACTTGGCCACCAATATGCCGCTTGTTACAATCAAAATTATGCCGCTTGTCACTGCCATATCGGGAAGATCATCACCAAGCAAAAGACCCAAAAAAATCGAAAATATGATGTTCGTATAGCTCACTGCGCCTATGACGCCGGCTTGTGATTCGCCGTAAGCTTTGGTCATATACAGTTGTGCTAATGTGGCAAAAACCCCCATGCCCACAATATAACCCCACGCTTCGTGTTGAGGCATTACAAACGGCGCGAACAACACATCAAAGTCACTTGTAATATAGGGCGAGAATAGCATCAACAGCAAGGGGCCAAGCGTTCCGGTGAGCATAAACGACAATACAATCGCTCTGGTGTCATAATAGCGTTTCAGTTCGCGTACCGATGTATACGCCAGTGCCGCACCCACTCCGCTAAAGATGCCTAACCAATCGGTTTTGCTCAAAGTTAACCCACTGGGCTTGGTAATGAGCACAATACCCATAAAGCCGATTAAAACTGCCAGCCATCCCTTTGCACTCATGCGCTCACTTAAAAAAAACCACGCAAAGATAGCTGTAAAAATCGGTGAAGTTTTAGAAAAAGTCATGGCATCGCCTAGTGGAATATGCGCAATATTATAAAAAAATGCCAGTAGTGCCGTAAAGCCCATAAAGCCGCGAAAGAAGAGTAAAAAAGGTTTGCCTCCTTTTTGCTTTATTGGTGAGCGTAACACCATAACGCCTACCATGAGTACCCCAAACAGGTTTCTAAAAAAGACCACTTCAATCGAGCTCATCGATTCGCTTGCTAACTTTGCAAACGCGCCCATAGCCGCAAAAAGTAGTGACGATAAAAGCATATAGCGCACCCCAAGGTCGATATGCGAAAGTTTATTGCTCATGCGTCGCTTTACATGTAAGGTTTGGCGACATTATACTGTAGGAGCTACAAGATAGATTGAAAGAGAGTATATGCAATTGTCCTCTAAGCTTATAAGAACCTAGAGGAATGTTATTATTGCTTAATAGCGTGCAGTATCAAACTTAAAGATAAGACTTGTATAGACATTGATCATATGATCAATATTATAGGTTCTTCCCACTGTTTCAGCTGTGTCAGGGTCTACATAAAGCTGCGTATTCGAGGCATTGATATTCATAAAACGAGCACCAAACTCAATATCGAGATTGTTCACAATTTCATAATTGAGCCCGATATCACCACCATAATAGCCATTTGACAACTCATAAGTTTTATTGATGCTACTATCGGCAAATTTCATATTGATCACACCGCCGTTGACGCCAAGAAAGAGGTTAAAATCGTGTGTTAAACGAAGCAGATACTGCAAACTAATCCCAAAGCTATTGACATAATCAAAATTATCCGTTACATGATAATAGCGCCCATCAATAAAGAGCCTCCAGTGCTCATTTTCAGCACCGATCTTAAGACCTAAGATTCCCTGATCTTCACTCTGGGCATTACGCCCGTCATCGGCGTTATATTCAAACTGTCCGTATCCGGTTTCAATTCCTGCAAGAGATTTTGTAGAACCGTCATAAGCTGACACCACTGAGCATATTACAAAGAGTAATGAGGCTATTTTTTTCATTTAACTTCCTTATTGAATTTCAGGTCTAACTACAGGCGCGATCGTAATCGTACCGCCTTCAGAACCAGACACATACGGTATCGAAATATAAGCTTGACCTGGTACATATATAGGATCCGTACCAGAATATGAACAGTCAGTAATATTAGAATAGGTTTTAGTACCCATCACAACATCACCTGTCGATTCGGCATTAGCTAAAAAATGCCCATTTAGATAGGGTTGTCCACTGTCATTTTGGCCTATAAAAAATGTAATTGTACCTGCATCGTTTTTGGGAACCGTAAAGCTGTCACTTGCCAATCCTGAACCTCGAAGTGTAAACTTCCTACCGGTACCTGAACGTTGGGTAGAATCATCCTCATTTTTATACGTAAGAATATTGACCCATAAGATAACGTCCTTACCAACCATATACGGCTGATAGGCCATTGTTACTAGCGCCCTTCCATAATCATCTATCGTATTATTGCCATCAATGTATACTCTGGCATTCTCTTTTGCCCCAACTTCACAGGTGCGCACACGATGGTTATGCCCAATCGCAAACCCCAGTCCACTAAGGTCAGTACCATCATAGTCATCAATCAAATTTAATACACTGTTTGAAACATAATCAAAGTCCCATTTACCGCCCGCATTAAAGTCATAATCCGGAGGAATGATCGCCAACTTATCATTACCGCTTTGATCGACATTGCCTAAAATAGCATTTGAGGCTGTAAACTGGTCTGCCGCGTTAGTAATGGTACCTGTGGTAGCTCCATCGGGTTGAAAATAGATATAATTATCGGGATTATAAGGGTTCCCAAGATCAGTAGTCGCATACCCCACAATAGCGCCCACCGATATTGTGGGATTGGTGTTGACCAAATTCTCATATTCATCAGTTACTGTTACCACAAAGTGCTCCGTAAACTCTGCATACACTGAATCAAAATCAACTGTAGGCGTGAAATCAATACCAATCGTCGTAGGCGGTCCCGAAAAGACCAAAACATTAAATATCTCTTCAATAGTTTGCGTATCACCGTTGACATCCACAAAAGTAACACTCACTTTTAGTGGAAGTAGTCCCGATATTCTACTGGTTTCAAGTCTGAAAATCACATTTTGCGCATCATTTTTGGTTAAGACTTCCGAATGCGTTCCATCGGAATCGACAATATCTGCCATATCCGTATTTAAAAGCGTAATAGTATAGTTACCTTCACTAATCTCAGTAATATTATCATCGGTATCAACAACTTTTACGGTAAACGCTTTTTGCTCCTCCAATCCCATAGTGTTTTTAGCGTCAGCAGCTACAAGTCTAAGCTCGTATGTAGTAATCACAATTTGATCAAGGTCTGGATGTAGTGTAAAGGTTAAATCGGCTTCACCCGCTTGACTGTCTGTGCTATCGTGCACGAAAGAGAACGTAAAAGCATCTCCATCGCGACCGGAAAGATTGCTGGGTGCATTATAGGTAAACTCCGCTCTACCATTTTCACACGCTACGGTACTCTCTGCAAAATAACCCACATCGGCCGTACCTTGTATTGCCTCTGTCGGAAACTTAATTTTAATATTACCGCCATCATACGGCTGGTCATCATTACCCCAAACACGAATTAGCACGGTTTTAACCTCACCATTTTGGGTAATGTTCACGTCATTCGTATAGACGCCATTGACATTCACATTGATGCGTTCGGGATAAATCTCTCCGCTTATCGGCTGAGATTCATAGCTAACGGTAGTTTGTGTGGTAGCCCCGCTACTACTAGTAAATATAAAGACCTGATCGGCAAGCGAATCGTCAATAGGATCTGGAGCGATAAACTCAAATGTTGCCCTACCGTTTTCACCGATATCAACCTGAGTAGCTGTAAACGAACCAATATTGGCAAGTTGATTTTGCGGTCTTACGCTAATGCTACCGGTTTGCGCATACGCCCCTGATGCCGTAAATGCCGATACGGTAATACTGATTGACTCCCCATCAGTCGTTGCCGTTACATTATTATCGGTCACAAGTGTCGTAATAG
The DNA here is from genome assembly GCA_050292115.1 of Sulfurimonadaceae bacterium. GTDB lineage: Bacteria > Campylobacterota > Campylobacteria > Campylobacterales > Sulfurimonadaceae > JAFGUB01. The sequence continues at coordinate 46,870 of JBNKLA010000107.1, forward strand.
GGTCTGTACTTTCTCCCGCTGCGGGTGAAAACACGGCACTCCAGTAGGCTCTATATGCAGTGTTGTCTTTATATCTGAAGGTAAATGTGGCCGTGCCTGCCGCAATGGTAGAGGGTGCCGTATAGGTAAATGTTGCTTTGCCTGAGCCATCCGTATCGACTTCCGATGCATTAAAGGTACCCGCCGATGCACCGACAGGATTAAGAACCTCAATCGTAACACCCGACAGTGCTTTACCGTTATTATCGGTAGCTACTACCGCTATGGTTGCCTCATCGGAACCTTTTGTTATTGTTGCACTGGTAGGACTTATTGTAAGGTGTGGCGTAATACTACTACCGGAAAAATTGATCTTAAATGTTGTCAATAAGTTTGACGTAGCGGAATCATACAGTTCAAACGTTAGTGGCGAAATAGTTGATAACGTGGTAAGATCGGATGGGGTGGTGTAGCTAAACGATCCCTCTCCGGCAGTAATTGTAAAGCTTGATGTCATTTTTCCGGGATTAACCGATCCCGTATCGGGCCATTTTACATAGACCCCACCATTGGCTACGGCTTTTCCTGCGCTGTTTAAGCCGGTAGCATTTACTGTGTAACTTCCAGCCTCCGTAATCGTCAGACTGCTAGGGTCAAGCAGAAGCGATGAAATCGGGTCATTCGTAGTGACCGCCGAAGTATCGAACGTAATCGAAATCGGTACCGTGATATCGGTACTATCTTTAACATAAAAGAGATAACTTGTTCCAAGGTTTCCTGCATCAATCTGATTTTGCAGATTACTTGGTGCGCTATAAGTAAAAGTTGCATATCCATCTTCAATTTCTGCCGTGGCGGGAGTTAAAGCTCCATTGTCATATTGGCCTACATCATCATCCGTCACCTGATAAGAGACATTGCCGTCAGTGGCCGCAGAACCGTTTTTGGTAAGTGCTTGCACGCGTATCGTAACACTCTCATCATCTTGACTGACCGTCACATCTGAAACAAACAGAAACGAAGCCGTTGTATCTCCTGACGACACTACCGAAGAGTCTTTGTTAACAGGCACCGTCTGCGAATTATTCGAGCCGCACCCTCCAAGGAGCAGAAGCGTAAGCAACACCATGCCCACTTTTGCAAAAAGCGTTTTTAAAATCATCATACACCTTCTCTTTAATTTATTATACCAACCTGAAAAAGCAGAGCTTTTGTTGCTTTTTCAGCTTTGTACGCATTTATTATACCTTAGCTCTTTTAACTACGCTTAAATAAAGAGTCTATAGTATCACAAAATCGGCACTTTTAGCAACAATCTTTACCTTATTTTAGAGCGATTTGGCACATTTTATGCCGCTACTAAACGCCCACTGCAAATTATAGCCGCCAAGTTCTCCCGTAATATCGACAACCTCGCCAATAAAATAGAGTCCTTTTTGATGTTTTGACTCCATCGTTTTGGCGCAAAGCTCTGATGTTTTTACTCCACCGCGACTCACTTCAGCTTTGCTAAAACCAAAATTGCCCGCAGGAGCGAGTGTGTAGCGGTGCAACTTTTGTAGACTTGTTATCTCCACTTGCGTTAATTTACTGCACGGCTTATCTTCAATATTTTCACTTTGCAAAAATGCTTTCATAAAACGTTTTGGCAACGGTATCGCCGAACTAAGCAGTTTTTTACCCTTTAAACACTCATTTACATGTAAAGCGGGAAGAAAATCAATCTCAATCTCTCCTTTATGCCAATAGAGCGAAGCCGAAAGTACGGCAGGGCCGCTAATGCCTTTATGCGCAAAGAGCAGATCTTCGTCAATGACCCGATCATCCACACGAATCTGCACCGCCATCGAGATACCGCTAAGCGTTTTCATCCAAAACTGCGGGCTTTGCAGGGTCAATCCTGCGAGTGCGGGCTGAAAAGGTGTGACGTTATGACCAAAATGTTTGGCAATCTCCAGACCGATTGCCGAGGCCCCAATGTTTTTAAAACTTTCACCGCCCGTGGCTACTATCACCTTTTTAGCGCGAAACACCGCTCTGTCGGTCGTCACGACAAACGCTTGTTCATACGTTACATGTAAGAGTTTATGATTAAGCAAAAAAGTCGTTTTTGATGCATCACGCTTTAAAATATTCATAATCTCTTTCGAGCTTTCAGAACAAAAGTAGTAGCGCTCTTTGCGAATCACAGGCTGCAACCCTCTTACATGTAAAAACTCCAGCAACTTTTTTTGCCCAAAGGTGCCAAACACTTCTGAAATAAACGCTTCATCGCCTAAATAGTGTTTTGGCGAAACATCGACATTAGTAATATTACATTTGCCGCCGCCCGATATCTCCAACTTTTTTCCTAGCATGGCATTACCCTCTATAATACCTACATGTAAAGTACTATGTTGGTTCAGCCACGCCGCACACATCAAGCCGCCGGCACCACCGCCAAGTATTAAAACATCAAATTCCTGCACATCCGCTCTTTCGCTATAATTACGACATTATATCAATAGGATCATTATGAGCAAAAAACTGCATGTCGTCTCGCTGGGATGTACCAAAAACCTTGTCGATACCGAAGTGATGATGGGCAGGCTACGAGAATTTGAACTCACCGATGAGAGCAGTGATGCCGACGTGATTATTGTCAATACCTGCGGCTTTATCGATGCGGCAAAAGAGGAGTCTTTAAATACGGTGCTTTCACTTGATGCTACGCGTAAAGAGGATTCGTTGCTAGTGATGGCGGGCTGTTTGAGCGAGCGCTACAAAGAGGAGCTCTCTAAAGAGCTTAGCGAAGTTGACATCTTCACCGGCGTGAGCGATTATGAGAAGATTGATGAGCTTTTAGCACAAAAAGAGAGCCGTTTTAGCGACGAGGTCTATTTGATTGACGGTGCGGAGCGTGTGGTGACCGGCTCACGTTATCACGCCTACATCAAACTCTCCGAAGGATGCAACCAGCAGTGCAGCTTCTGCGCTATTCCCTCGTTTAAAGGCAAGCTCCATTCACGCACACTCGACTCCATTGCGCAAGAGGCTGAAAAACTCGTAGCGCAAGGCTATTTTGATTTTAGTTTTATCTCTCAAGACTCCAGCTCCTATCTGCGCGATCACAATGTTAAAGACGGCCTCATCCACCTCATCAAACGCATTGAGCTCATTGAGGGCGTAAAAAGTGCGCGCATTTTATACCTCTACCCCTCCACCACCAGTATGAAACTACTAGAGAGTATTGGCACATCAAAAATTTTTCACAACTATTTCGATATGCCGATTCAGCACATTAGCGATGCGATGCTCAAACGCATGAAGCGCGGTTTTGGCACAGCAAAAACGCTGGAGCAGTTGCGCTATATGCGCTCCTTGCCTAATGCCTTTGTACGCACCAGCTTTATTGTGGGGCATCCGCAAGAGAGCGACGCGGAGTTTGAAGAGCTGCGCGAGTTTGCACAAAACTTCGGTTTTGACCGCATCAATGTCTTTACCTACTCCAACGAAGAGGGTACCGCGGCGTATGATATGGCCTTACATGTAAGCGAGGAGAATATTGCTAAGCGCGCCGAAATTTTGGGTGATATTGCCGCAAAAGTTGAAGAAGCGAGTATAGAGAAGATGGTAGGAACCACCATTCAAGCCGTAATTGACGGTGAGAGTGATGAGCACGAGTATCTGCTCAGTGCGCGCGCGCTGTTGTGGGCACCGGATATCGACGGCGAAATTTACATCAACGACAACGAACGCGAAGAAGAATTAGAGTTTGGCGTGATCTACAATGTGCTTATTACCGAGCGTGTCGGCACCAAACTGCTTGGACGCGTGATTGCTTGATTCGTCTACCCTAACGCATCTTCGCGCTTCAAAGAACCTTCTCGCCTTTTCGGCAGGTAGTGACTCGACGGCGCTGTTTCATCTGCTTTTAGATGCCGGCATTGTATTTGACATTGCGCATGTAAATTATCAAACCCGCGCACAATGTGCCGAAGAGGAAGCGTATGCCACCGCATTGGCCGCGCAACATAATACGAAATGTCATACCTTACATGTAACGCTCAAAGACGAGAATTTTGAACATGAAGCGCGTCTGGAGCGTTATGCGTTTTTTGAGCAGTGCATCAAAGAACATGGCTACAACGCGCTCTTAACCGCCCATCATCTTGGCGATAGGTTGGAGTGGTTTTTGATGCAGCTTTGCAAAGGTGCGGGTTTAAACGAACTTCTAGGAATGCAGCCTTTTGAGATTCGCGAAGCCTATACACTGATCCGTCCGTTGTTACATGTAAGCAAACCCGAGCTTACCGCCTATCTTGAATCACGCCGTATCGCGTGGTATGAAGATAGTAGCAATAGCGACACAAGCATCAAACGCAACTATTTTCGCCATCACTTCTCACAGCCGCTACTTCAAACTTACGCCAGAGGGATTCAGAAAAGTTTTGAATATCTTAACGAAGAGCGTACCGATCCCGCCTTACATGTAAAGCACTTTAAAGCATTAACGCTTTTTAAATCGCAACAACGGCGTATCGATACGCTCCGTATTGTGGATAGGATACTCAAAACGCACGGATATCTTATGCGCCAAGGCGATAAAGCGATATTAAAATCAGAAGATGCGCATGTAGTAGGAAGACGTTACGTTGTAGCGTTGACACCCCATTATGGGTTTATCGCCCCCTATCGCAATAGCGTCATGACGCGCACATTTAAAGAGGAGTGCCGGAAACTCAAAATTCCCAAACTCCTGCGCGGCTACCTCTACGAAGAGCCTGAAGTGTTCGAAGCGTTGCGTTCGCTTCTATCCACGCTATAAACCTGCATACAAAAACTTGATCGTATCAGATTGCCCTCGCGCTCAAAACGGATGGGAAACTGCACGCCGATAATCCATTCACTCTTATTGACTTGATCGAGAAAATCGTAAAAGAGCTGTGGCGAATCGATTTTTGAGGTGGCGTTGACTTCATATACGGCATATTCGCTCCCGTTACGATCGGCCTCACTCAATCGACTCAACTCTAGCGATTCAAAATGGTTTCGGTGCCGGTTGATAAACTGCTGCGCATTAAAAGGGTTGTCAAAAGCGGCAATAATATGGCGATTCTTGGAACGCATCTGCTGCAAAATGGCAAACGTATCATCATGCCACTGCTGATATTCACGCTCGATGGCAAGCTCTTTTTTCATTGCTAAACGCTCTAACCGGTACGTTTTTCCTTTAGGAATCAACAACAAAAACGCAAATGCCAAGACGACAATAAGCAGTATCAATGCCATAATCAACATATACAGCGTCTGACGCGAAAGCGCAATCTTCACAGCTCTTCCTCGTCAAGATAGTTGGTCGAGACAAAACGGTACCAGCCGTTCTCTAAAGGGTAAAAACTGCTGTAGGTACGGTGAAAAATAGAGCGTAGCGGCGCTTGCAGCATAAATTCGTATACATCCTTGTTGGGAGTAACACCATAGAGTATAAGGGCATTTTTCTCTAGCATCGCCCGTGAGAGCGTAATGCGCTCAGGCACCAGATCGAAAAGATTTTTAATACTCTCTTTGAGCACCGTATTGGATGTAAACACCTGCTCGCTACGGTGCTGTTCACGCTGAATAAACGTAATCTCATCTTCATAACAGTAGAGGCTCTGATTCAAATCGGAAATCTGTGCTTTAATTGCTAAAGTTTTGTTGGCAAAGGCGTAGCTTTTGTAGCTCAAAAACAGATAAGTACCGACCAGCATCACCAGCGTAATGGAAAAAAAGATCAGCACCAGCCGTACATCAGGGGTGATCACGCTTTTACGTCGCGGTTTGATAAAACTATGACGCACTGCCAACCTCCTCTTTACATAGCTCCAATACCGCATTTGCCAGTTCAATTTTACGCAAAATCGGTATCACAAAGAGCTCCTCCTCAAGATAGTTCTTAAAATCGGCTCCCACACCAACGGCATCGGCAATAAAAACCGCCTCTACAAACGCGTTGTCATAGTGATCGCCGCTATAAAATCGTTGCAACGCATGTTGAATCATCGTAAAACGGTGAAAATCAAGATTATACCCATCAATTCCCTCTTTTGGCGATACGTTATCGTGATCCATATCCGACGCTTCATCTTCGTTAAAATCTTCAAAAGACTCCACATCGTCTATATCATCGAGTGACTCAAGATCATCCAGTGATTCAATGTCGTCCAAAACATCCAGTTCATCAAAATCGTCGATTTCATGATCCTCTTGCTCTTCACTCTCAAACATATCGTGACTCTGCTCATCTAGCATCATCTCATCGGCATCGATATGGAGGTGTTCCCCAAACTCAAGGCCTCGTTTGGAATAGACTGCAATCGTCATGGCATCATGCTGAACCAATACATACAAACCCACAACCTCTTCGATTTTATCGGCAAAAAAACGCTGTAAAATCGTGAAAGGAGAAAAGATGCAATCGAGTCCGTACGCGGCGTGTAAGCGCTCTATTTCGCCAAGTTCACTTTTAGCACAATAGACACTCCAGCGCTCATCAAAACAGAGTGTAAGTGCTAACGACGTATCGGCAAATTCACGCATCTCGATCTTATCGCATGTGGGAATAGCACCCTGATCTTGTGCACTACTGAGCGTCGCAATATAGCAATAAGGGGATGCATCGGCGTGCTCGGTAATAAAATCCGACATAGCGCTGAAAGTGTCAAAAGTAATCGTGTCGCGTTCACTCTCGCCGCTACTCCGGCTCTCCAGCGCGACCTCATAGCCTTCGCCCCGTTGCACGATAGCGATAAAGTAGCTGACATAAAGACGTTCAAAGAGTGTTGTCAGTTTCAATGCTATCCTTGCACAACGGATGAGACCGCAGGTAGTGTTCCAGCTTCAAAGCGTTTCCAAGCTTTGTATAGATCTGAGTCGTTGCCATCGACGAATGCCCCAGCAATTCACTCACATCGGCAATACGGGCGTTGTGATTGAGCAACTCCGTAGCATACGTGTGACGCAACTGATGGGGTGTGACCTTAAGACCGCTTTTTTTGAACCGTTTCGTAAGGATATATCTTAAACTATTTTCGCTTAATTTTGTACCCTCGCGCTCAAAGAGATACGTTTTGGGGCGGTATTGCGCCCGATACTCGGCAATCAGTGCGGCGCTACTTTCAAGCAGGGGAACTTCACGCTCTTTTTTTCCTTTACCCATCACCCGCACCCAGGATCTACCAATCTGATCAAGCCTTAGTGACGCCAACTCGGAAATACGCAGTCCCAACGTATAGAGCGTTACAATAATACAGCGCTCTTGAAGATCACTGTCATCCAGTACACTTTTAACCTGTTCATGCGTTAGAGGCTTAGGCAATGTATGGGGGACTTTGATGCTATCGTCAGACTCTAAGCTTACATGTAAGCCTTTATGATCGTGCAAATAGGCTACAAAACTGCGGATGGCACTCAGTTTACGGGAAATGGTACGCGGTTTTTGCGACGCAATTTTGAGCCGCAACGGCATTAGATTAATACGATATGTTCCCGAAAGCTCTTCAATTTCGGCATACTCAAACATCGCACGCAGTGCTTCATCGTAACTCTTTAGCGTCAAATCCGAATAGCCTCGAATCTCGCCGATGTACTCTAAAAATGCCCGTGTGTGCTCACTTAGTAATCTCATCATATAGCTTTTGAAATTTATCACGATAATGCGTCGCCTCGTTTACCAAAGCCTCATCGGTAACCACGGTAGCCGAAATACGAACATACGAATCGATCATGATCTCACACATCATCTTAATACGTGTCCGCTCGGCATCGCCCACTCCTTCTTGAGCAGCAATTTCGGTAATGCGCGCCATATACCGTTTTGATTCTTCAATATAATCGACAAATTTCATAGCCGTCTGAGACTGCGCCATGATGGTTGAGGCCATCCGATTATAGGCATTACGCTCAAACGCCTCGCTCGCCAAACGGTGCGCCTCGTTATAATCACCGATCATATAATAGAATTTCGCTTCAAGCGAACGCTCGTAGGAGGGATTGAAAAAGAAATAGCCCGCCGTGAACAACACAGTCGCTACCGCCGCGATAAGCCAGTAATTAAAACGCATGGTGCATCAGCTCCTTTTTCACGGCCGCTCTTGCCGCTTCGAACTCCATACCTACAAGATCAAGTGGCGCAGAGGCATAAAAATCAAGCCTGCAAAACGGCTTTGGTATGGTAAATTTATCCCAACTTGAAAACTGCCAATACGATGTAGGCACACAACTGTACGCTATCACTTTCGCGCCGCTTTTGTGTGCCATCGCCACTACACCGTCCGCCACTTCATGACGCGGTCCGCGGGGGCCATCGGGAGTAAGACCGATATCATACCCCTCTTTTAGTGTACGAATCGCGGCAATAAGCACCTTGGCGGCACTGCGATTGCTCGAACCGTGTATTGTACCGAGTTTGAAATAACGCATAATTCTGGCAATAATCTGTCCATCGAAATGATCGCTAATCACAACATTGGCATGGGGCGTTTCACGCAATTGGTAGTAAAGGTAGGGTTGCATTAAAAGATCGCCGTGCCAAAACACAAAAATGACCGGCTTATCGCCGATCGGTTCGGCAATATAAAACCGCTTCTTACATGTAAGATAGATAAAGCGTATCAGTATCATGCCCACAGGTGGAATAACCCATAGCGAGAGTTTCTGAAGCAGACGCTTTTTAAGCTTTTTCATTCCAGCAGTTCGGCTTCGTATGAGAGGCGCGATACTTTAATGATACGCACCTTTTTTAGTGTGCCTAAAAGCGCCTCGCTTCCTTTGACCTTGATCAAAAGATTATTATCGCTACGCCCCGTGACATAGCCATCGGGTTTAAGCTCTTCAAAATAGACCACATGCTCACTGCCCATTTGACGGTAACTGAAACGATCTAGCAGTGTGTTATGAAACGCTTGAAGATGTGCCAAACGGCGTGAGGCCAGCTCTGCATCGACCACATTAGTGTACGTGGCGGCTTCGGTGTGTGGGCGGGCGGAGTATTTAAAACTAAACATCTGCTCAAACTGTACTTCGCCTAACACCTCAAGCGTATCGAGGTAGTCGCTCTCGCTCTCGCCTGGGAATCCAATAATCACATCGGTGCTGATACTCGCACTTGGCGCCATTTCGCGCAGTTTTTTGGCGCGGTTTAAAAACCACTCTTTGCTGTAGCCGCGCTTCATCGCTTTGAGCAGTTGCGTTGAACCGGATTGCAGTGGCATATGCATCGATTTACAGATTTTGGGATTGGAAGCAAACTCTTCTAAAAACGCATCATCCATATGTAGCGGATGCGGCGAGGTAAAGCGGATACGCTCCAATCCCTCGACCGCACTGATGCGCCGTAGCAGTGTGGTAAAGTTGATCTTCTCATGCTCACCCGAAAAGCGCCGCCCGTAATTGTTGACGTTTTGACCCAGTAAAAAGACCTCATACGCCCCGCGCACTACGCTTTTTCGCACCTCTTCAACGATCAGATCGGCCGGAATCGAGATCTCTTCGCCCCGCGTATGCGGCACAATACAGAAGGTGCACTGTTTATCACACCCGATGGAGATGTTGATAAACGATTTGTAGGGGCTAGAGCGAAAATCTTTAAAAGCGTACTGTGATTCGTCATAATCAATCGCCGTCTCTACCGCTTTGTCGCGGTGAATCACATCGCTAATTTTAGAAACATTACGCGCACCCAGTACAAAGTTTACATACGGCGCACGCTTAATAATCTCATCGCCGAGATGCGACGCGGTACACCCCGCTACACCAATCTTGGCACCCGCTTTTTTTTTGATGTTAAAGGCACCCAACTCGCTAAAGAGCTTGTGCACCGGTTTTTCGCGAACCGAACAGGTGTTGATAATAATCAAATCGGCCTCGGCGGAGTTATCCGTTAACTCATAGGCCTCTTTTTCGCCAAGCTCGGCAATCATGTGCTCGCTGTCGCGCACATTCATGGCACAGCCGAGGGTTTCGATAAAGAGTTTTTTGGCCATTAGAGGATATGCACCTCGTACATGTATTCATTATCGGAAAGACCGAATTTGACCTCTCTCATGTAAAAACTTTTTCCTTGCTCTTCAAAACGGTCTTGCAGTTCCAGTAGGTCTTTGTGCGAATTTTCACGATCGAAATAGACGATCACCGACTCCTCTTTTTCCAGCATTTCATCAATCTTGCTCACCTCAATCTTTTTAGGTTTTGCAGTGGGTTCTACGCGTGCAATGAGTAGCTCCATGTAAGCTCCTTTATTATCTCTATAAATGGGCGGATTATAGCTTGCTTTGCGTAAAAAGCGACTAAAAGTTTACATGTAACGGAGTGGACACACCCTGATATTTTAGTTATAATTATGCTTCTTCATAAAGTTGACTCCCCAGTAGCCATGTTTTTATGAACCCAATGTGATAACCGGAAGGGATAGTTATGGAACATATTTTAGACATTATAGATTCGATCGCACACGAAAAAGGGCTGGCTCCCGAGAAGGTTAAAGAGGCGATAAAAACCGCTTTTGTGCAAGCGGCGAAACGGCTCATTAATGATAGCTTTGCGTATGAAGCCGAAATTGATGAGCAGAGTAAAAAAGTCACGATCAATCAAACCATTACCGTTGTTGCCGATGATGCCGAGGAGCTTGAAGGCGAAGAGGCGGCAGCTTATATCAGCCTGAGCGAAGCCCAAGAGAGTGATGATGAGATTGAGATCGGCGATCAGTTTCAGATTGAACACGATCTTGAAACCCGTGGCCGCACCGCCGCGATGACGTTGCACCGTGAAATCGAATACCATATCCAGCGTCTGGTCGAAGATGAGCTTTACAACAAATACAAAAGCAAAATCGGCACCATTGCCACGGGTCGCGTGACGCGTGTGGATGGTGATAACAACACCTATATCGATATCGATGAAGTGCGCGCCGTCTTGCCGATGAAAAGCCGTATTAAAGGCGAAATCTTTAAAGTCGGCGATGTACTTCAAGCGATTGTACGTCGTGTGCATATCGATAAAATCAACGGCATTCAGATCGAACTTTCACGCACCTCACCCAAATTTCTTGAGGAGCTATTAGCTCTTGAAGTGCCTGAAATCAAAGATGAACTGGTTATTATTGAACGCTCGGCACGCATTCCGGGAGAGCGTGCCAAAATTGCGCTGTATACCACACATCCCAAAGTTGACCCCATCGGTGCTACCGTAGGCGTAAAAGGGGTGCGTATTAATGCCGTGAGCGAAGAGCTTATGGGTGAGAGTATCGACTGTATCGAATATACTACCGTTCCCGAACTCTTTGTGGCGCGTGTGATGTCGCCGGCTATTATCTCGTCGGTAAGTATTGAAGCGGGTGAAAATGAAGAAGAGCCTACTAAGGCGATTGTTACGCTTCCAAGCGATCAAAAATCCAAAGCCATCGGGAAAAGCGGTATTAATATCCGCCTTGCTTCTATGATTACCGGCTATGAGATTGAACTTGTTGAACAAGATGGCGTAAGCAGTAGTGTTACCGGTGAAAGCGAAGAGAAAAAAGACGATATCTCTGCACTCGAATCGTTGTTTAATTAGCCTTACATGTAAAGCTTAGCCTCTTTTAGCAAAGGGGTTAAGCTTCATCAAAATCAGATCGGCGCTCATGTTACCCAACAAAGTTAAAAACGCCGTGACCATCAAAATGCCCATAATCACCGGATAGTCCCGACTTAACGCACTTAAATAAAAGAGCTGACCCATCCCCTCGATTCCAAAAATCGCCTCTAAAATGACACTACCGCCAATAAGCCCCGGCAATGAGAGGCCTAAAAGCGTAATTACCGGAGGTAAAAGATTGGGAATGATATAACGCCACAACAATACCCGCTCACTTAAACCCCGCGCTTTGGCAAAAAAGTAGTAGTCGCTTTTTAAAATCTCCAGCGTCAGTGAACGGATATAGACGATCATGCTTCCCAGTGATACAAAGATCATTACCCCAATGGGAAGCACCAGATGCCACGCCATATCCCAATAATATGCCGTACCGGTTTTGGCTTCGATAGAGTGTAATCCGGCAATGGGAAACCACTTTAACAGTACACTAAAAACCAGCATCAACAGCAGTGCCAGATAAAACGAGGGCATCGAAAACGACACCAACGCAAACTGTCGAATCCAATAATCGCTACGTGTTTCAAAACGAAGTGCCGCTTTAACGCCCAGATATATCGAGATGCTAAAGACAAAAAGCATGGCCGTAATATTCATAATTAGTGTGATGGGCAGACGCTTGGCAATCTCATCAATCACATTGCCGCCGCTTACAAACGAGATGCCAAAATTAAGTTGCGCCATATTTAAAATCCAACTCGTATATTGTGCCCATAAAGGCTTGTCGAGTCCATACACCGACTTAAGCTTAGCAATCGCTTCGGGCGTCATATTGGGATTGAGTTCACCGGCGGAAAGAAAGGAGTTGGGAGCGGCATTGATGGCTATAAACGAGATTAGCGAGATCAAGAGCAACATGGCAACGAGATAACAGAGTTTTACTATGATTTTTTTCGGCATAACGTGCCTTCAAAAGTTTTATGAAGATAGAGCGTAGAAGTGAATGCTTTGACTACCCGATTGGGCAGTCAAGAGAGCATGAAATTAGAAGTTAAGAGTGATATAACCCTGAACAGTATTCACAGCATCATCAGCAAGTTCCATATCAGTATTGATATAAGCCAATGTCAAATCAAGTGGTCCAAATGATTTCGCCGCTGTCAAAGTAATTTCTGACATGTCGTTATTACCAGCATCTTCTGATTGATCAGCATTAGTGTAATATAGACCAAGATCAACGATATCACCTACAGAACCTTCAGCAGTAAGTGAGAATGAAGTCGTATCAGTTTGTGTAATTACACCGTATGTCCACCATGATTCAGTATAGATTTTAGAAGCACCGGTACTTGTTGCGGTATTGAAACCTGCCGCACCAAGACTACCTTTATCGTTAGTTTGAGAGAATGCAACTTTTACGGTCGCAACATCTTTCATTTCATAACCAAGCATTGCAGCAATGATATTATCAGCTTCACTATTGTCTGCATCAACTTCAACTTCAGAATACTGAACACCGGCAAGAATACCTTGGAAGTTCACATCACCTTGAAGCCAATAAGCTTGTGCCAAACGTGATACATCATAATACCATGCCTGAACCGTCAACATTTCAAGTGAGTTATTAACTACACCAAATGCATACGCACCGTCAGTACCATATGTAGTAAATTTACCCTCAGCATTTACAACCGGACCTACTGCAAGAGCAAGTGTTTGAACATTGCTATGTTCCACTTGACCAAATCCTTCAGTTCCGTTACCGTTACCAACATATGCACCTACAAGTGTTGTGCCAGGAAGATCTTGGTTAATAAGTACCGCAGCTTCAAATGTATTTTTCTCAATTGACCATGTTTCCGTAAACGCAAGTGGCGTATCAAGAGCCATACGACCGATTTTTGCAGTTGAGTTACCTACTGTAGCTGCTACAAATGCTTCAGTAAACCAGCTTGCATTTTCAACTTTTGCACCACCAACTGCATGTGCATAATCAGCACCATTAGGGATAGTCGCAGTGTGAGACCCAGCCCATACATTACTTACAAAGTTATTTTCCAGACCCAATGTTGAGATTGCCGTATAGCTTGCACCACCACTGATGGTTACCAGATCATTTTTGATAAGGTCAGCACTAACGGTAAGATTTACCGAAGCATCAGCCGCACTTGAATCTTTATCAAAAAGCGTACCGTTATCAGTAGCTTTCATATCACCATCAATAGCATTAGCTGTTTGACCAGCCGCATCCGTAGTTGAGTAGAATACATTCGCATCACCGCTAATTTTTACATTATCTACTGCAAACGCAGAAGTACCAATCAGCATAGCTGCAACTAGACTCATCTTTACAATTTTCATTTCATATCCTCATCTTGAAATTTCAAACATAACGATTGTAGCATGAGCCGCTATTTTTTACTTGAAAACTGCTGTGCAATTTTTCACCATTTGCATAAATGTTACAAAACTTAACACCAGATAAGGAATGTGATATAATTTTGATAAATTGCAATAGCTTATAACCCCTTAAATAGGGGAGTTTGTGCCATAAAACCCTTATATCTACATTAAAGATTTAGAATTTGTTTTGTAATTTTTGAAATTAAGTTAGAAGAAAGTTATAGGAGGTCTGCCTAAAAGGTGGCAGACTAAGCGTCGCGGTTATCCCAAGCCAGTACGGTTTTGCCCTCATCGCTCTTTTCAACGGCACCCATACCCATAATATTATAGCCCGAATCCACGTAGTGCACTTCACCGCTCACGCCTGATGCGAGATCACTTAGCAGATACATCGCCGAATTACCGACCTGTTCAATCGAAACGTTTCGGCGTAGCGGCGCGTTGCATTCGTTCCATGAAAGAATCTGCTTAAAATCGCCAATACCCGCGGCGGCCAATGTTTTAATAGGGCCTGCGCTAATAGCATTCACACGCTGCCCTTTAACACCAAGATCAACCGCCATATAACGCACCGTAGATTCAAGTGCCGCTTTGGCTACGCCCATCACGTTATAATTCGGTACATATTTCGGACCACCGAGATAGCTGAGCGTCAAAATCGAAGCATTCTCGCTAAGTACGCTCTCAAGACGGTTAGTCAGATCAATAAGTGAGAAAACCGAAATATCCATAGCGATACGAAAGGCCTCTTTGGTAGTTTTCATAAACGGCTCGCTCAGTGCCTCTTTAGGGGCAAAGGCTACCGAGTGCACCAAAAAGTCGATTTTCCCGAAATCGCGCTCGATCTGTGCGGCGATACCGGCCATATGCTCTTCGTTGGAGACATCCAACTCATACACATAATCACTGCCAAACTCTTTGGCAATCGGCTCAACACGCTTTTTAAGCGCGTCGTTAAGATAGGTAAATGCCATCTCGGCACCCTGATCCGCACACGCTTTGGCGATACCGTAAGCAATCGACTTATTGTTTGCCAAACCGACAATAAGGCCTTTTTTCCCTTTCATAATCATTTTTTATTCTCCTTTATTAATCTGTTGCGCTTCGGCAATCATGGTACAAAAATCATTCACATCTAGCGCTCCGCTACCCACAAGGATGCCATCGACATTATCGAGAGAGAGAATATCTTTAGCATTCTCTTTTTTGACACTGCCGCCATAAAGCAGGGGTACGTTATGCATCTCCTTAATAGCACCGTGGATCAGTTCGATATCTTCAAGCGAAGGGGTGCGCCCCGTGCCAATTGCCCAAACCGGTTCATATGCAACAATAAGATCGCCATAGCCAAAGTCAATGCCCTCATATTGTGCTTCAAGATACTCCAATAGCGCTTCATTGCCCTCTTCGCGTACCTCCAAAGGTTCACCGATACAGTACACGATACGAAAGCCCCGCTCTTTAAAAAAGTTGAACTTCTCGGCAATGAGTTCTTGAGATTCCCCCAGCACATGACGGCGTTCGCTATGACCGATAAGTACAGTTTTAATGCCAAACTCTTCAAGCTGATCAAGTGCAAGCTCACCGGTGAATGCGCCGTTTTGTACGCCAAACGCATTTTGAGCGCCTACCTTTACATGTAAGCTACGCTCTCGTAGCGCCGTAGCCGGAGGAAAGATAATCAGCTCATCGCTAATTTCGTTATTCTCGGCATACGCTTCAAGCGTCTGTATATACTGCTCGGTTTTAGCGCGTGTGAGATTACTTTTAAAATTGGCGGCCAATATCATGCGTCGTCTTTAGCCACAAGTTGCTGAACTCCTGGGAGCACTTTACCCTCAAGCAGTTCCAACGACGCGCCGCCGCCTGTGGAGATAAAGGTCATCTCGCCATCAAGCCCAACACGCTGTACCAAGTCTGCCGTATCGCCGCCGCCTACCACGGTAGTGGCGTACGAATCGGCAACAAAGTGGGCGATTTTACTCGATCCGCGTGCAAAACGTTCCATCTCATAAACACCCATAGGACCGTTCCAAAGCACGGTTTGCACATCATTTAAGCCTTCGCGGTACAGGCGTACCGTAGCCGGCCCGACATCCAGACCCATCCAGCCTTGGGGAATCTCTTGTGCGGTAACCAGTTTGCTCACGGAATCCGCTGCAAAGGTTTGAGCCGCAACCACATCGACAGGAAGGTAAAATTTCACTCCCAAACGCTTCGCCTCGTCCATAACGTTTTGCGCCTCTTGAAGCAGGTCGTCTTCAACCAGCGAATTGCCCACATCATAACCCATCTGTTTTAAAAAGGTAAAGGCCATGCCGCCGCCGATAAAGATCTTATCCACCCGTGGCAAAAGATGCTTGAGCGCTTCGAGTTTGCCCGAAACTTTGCTTCCCCCTACAATAGCCGCAAACGGACGTACGGGGCGTTTGAGTAGCGTGCCGAAAAATTTAATCTCTTTTTGCAGTAAAAAGCCCGCCGCTTTATGTGCGCTATCAAAATGATACGTAATCCCCTCAACCGAAGCGTGTGCACGGTGGCTTACGCCAAAAGCATCATTGATATAAAATTCGGCCATATCCGCCAACGCTTTTGAAAAGGCTTCATCATTTTTGCTTTCGCCTTTCTCAAAACGAAGATTCTCAAGCAGTAAAATCTCTCCGTTTTGCAATGCCGCCACTTTCGCTTTGGCATCTTCGCCCACGACGTCTTTGGTAAGGATTACCTCTTTTTTTAGTAGCTGATGAAGCCTACGCTGAATTGGAGCAAGTGAATACTTCTCGCTAAATTCGCCTTTGGGACGTCCCATGTGCGATGCTAGAATAAGTGCACACCGCTGATCGATACAGTAGTTGATCGTTGCCAACGCGGCGCGGATGCGGCGATCATCGGTAATGTTGCCGTATTCGTCCATCGGTACGTTAAAATCACAGCGGATAAAGACTTTTTTGTCGCGCAGATCAAGATCTTTGATCGAGTAAAGCTCCATCGGTATCCTTCATAAGTCGTTGATATCGTGCGGATTTTAACAAATAAACGTTATAATCACGATTAAATGAATATAGCAATCTTTGGGGGAAGTTTCGATCCGCCACACCTTGGCCATCTGGCCGTTATTGATGCGGCGCTGGCACATCTGCCAATCGAACGGCTCTATGTGGTACCCGCTTTTGTGAGTCCTTTTAAATCGGCAACCGCCGCACCTGCAACGCTACGGTTGCAATGGCTCAAAACGCTTGTGCACGATCCGCGTGTCGTGGTAAGTGATTTTGAGGTTGCCCAAAATCGAAGCGTTGCCACCATTGAGACCGTAACGCATTTCAAAAATGGAGCCGATAACGTTTACGTCATTATCGGTTCGGATCATCTTGAACATTTGCATAAGTGGCACCGTTTTGAAACGCTTGATGAAGCGGTAACATGGGTAGTCGCCACGCGTACAGACGTAGCAATAGATCCGCGCTTTATTCAATTATCCGTGGACGTTCCCGTCAGTTCAACGGCATTACGCCGCGAACTCAAACGCGAATGGATACCCGAAGCTATCACTCAAGAAGTTATTGAATACTATAAGGAGCATAAGTGCATAAACGCATAGAAAAAATCAGTCACGTATTAGACAAAAATAAAGCCGAAGCGATTGAGGTGTTTGACCTCAAAGAGCGCGACTATTTTGTGGATACGGTAATTATCGCCTCGTCACTCGGCACACGTCACACCGAGGCGCTTCTCGATCATCTTAAACGCGAACTCAAACCCGAAGAGGAGTTTTTGGGCGTCGATATCAGCGATGAGTGGATTGTGGTCGATTTGGGCGATATTTTAATTCATATCATGACACCGGAGTACCGCATCAAATACGATATGGAAGCCTTTTTGGATGCCCTAGGGCAAGAAAGCGATTAAGGCGGCGGTGACCGCCACATTAAGCGACTCTACACCGCGACGCATCGGAATCGAGACTGCATCATTACAGCGTGCGCTAATCGCATCTGATACCCCCTCGTTTTCATTACCTAGCACAAACAGTGAACGTGCGCTCAATTCGCACTCATAAAGACTCTGCTTGGCATGTGATGAGAGTGTGTAACATGTAAAGCCCTCAAGATATTCAAACGCTTCGTCCAGATGCTTACATGTAAAGATCGGAATCTTAAAAAGCGTGCCCGCACTGGCTTTGATGACCAGCGGCGAAATTTTGGCACTGCGTGATTGAGGCAAAATTATACCGTCGATATTGCCTGCGGCGGCAGAGCGGATAATCATGCCGAGGTTTTGCGGGTTTTGAATACCATCGAGTGCCAGCAGTCTACATGTAGGCATATCGATGTGTGAGAGCGCCGCCACATTTTGATAGTTTTGCGCCACAATATCCAGCGCCACCCCCTGATCTTGTTTAGCGTTTTTGGAGATGCGTGAGAGCTCGATTTTGGAGTGATACGCAATTTCAACACCACGCTGTTGTGCCAGTGCAATCATCTTGTCAATCGTTTTATCGCTTTTATTGCTACGGCTTAAATGAAGCTTATGAGGCGTTACAGAGTGCTCTTCAAGCACCTCCAGCACTACATTTCGGCCATAAAGCGTAATGAGCGAATCAAAAAAAGCTTTACGTTTTTGATATTCGTTATTCACTATAGCTCCAGTAGCGATTTACAGTGATCAAAGAGTAGATCGCTGGCATCGTCAAGTTGTATCAGGCCGTTGGAGTCGTTGGCGATATAAAGCGTTTTTCGCCCGTCGGTATGCTCTTGGAGATAGACGTCGCGCACGGCGCTTCGCTCGGCTAGATTGGCGGCGCTAAAATAGGCGGCGCCGCAGAGCTTTGGATTGGCGCTGTCGCTCACATCAAAGACTTTAATGCCGCCGGTAATGTCCGCTACAAAAAGGGCGCGATTATTGGCAGAAGCGCTCACCCGTAGCGTCTCACCCAGCGTGTTAGCGCGACTTCCCTCGGTGGGCATAAAGCTACGAAATACAATCGCTCCGCTATTGTCGGTATTGTAAATCTGCACCCCTTCATCCGTTGAAACATAAAGCTCATTGGAGTTTGCTACCATCTCCAGATTATATGCACTTTGCGTATTATACAGCGCCGTGGTGCCCAACACCGTGGGAGCACTGCCTGAAATATCAACGGCAATAATTCCCGCAGCACCATCGGCAGCATAGACGATTTTTCGGTTACTTGCCATTACTGCCGAATGGGTGTCGCTACCGATGGCTGTGGCGTTGAAACGGTGACTTGCATTGAGTTCCACGGCACTCTTACATGTAAGCGATGTCGCATCCACTATCTCCAGACCCGCAGGACCGTTTGAGATAAGAAGATACTCCAAATTGCCGGCATTGGTCGAGGCAAAATCGATATCAAAACTTTTGGCACCGCTGGTGGCGGAGCGGTAATTCCCAAGATAGCTACTGGCACCGTTTTCATACGTCACGTTGCTTAGCGGCCATACGCCGGCGATGCTGACCTGATTCTCCTGATCGGCCAAAAAGATACAGCGTGCATCGTCACGATCCATATAGCGGATTGATGTGCCAAAGCCGCTACTGTTATCGTCACGGTTATCAAGGCGCGCCGAGGGTGTAGAGGTTTCAACCACATCAAAACCGTCGTTTCCGGCAGCAACATAAGCGATAGTGTTCGCTTCGTCATTGGCAATAGCCCAATAGGCAAGGTTACTTGCATCATTATACTCTGATGAGAGCAGGCTATCACTCGGCAAATTTGCAATCTCACTGGCATATTCGGTGTTCATAAAGGCAGGAATCGATGGCATAAAGTTAGGATTAGCGCGCGAAAGCAGTTTAGACTCTATAAGTTCCAGCGCATGATAAAACGCACTGTATTTCACCGCCGATTCATCGCTTCGGGTATAAAGGTACTCATTATGAAAATTAGACATGCGGTTAAATGTAGCCATCATGGCGTCGGTATCCGAGGCATTAAAGTCTCCCGACACACGCTCATAAAAGATCGTATCGGAGAGTGAAGAGAGATTACGGCTGTTGCTTTGTAGCGGTGTCTTAGACTCCAACTCTGATGCGGCAATAGAGAAGGCGTGGGCATACGCATCGCGCTCTTGACGGTATGCACTCACATTATAATCGCCCCTACTGCTGTTGACATCGGCATGTTCAAGCAGCGCCGTCGTGACAAGCGTTACCACGGGAGTGACACTGTAAAGCGTATCGGAAAATATCGCATCGCTTGCACTGCGCGTACCGTCAAAATCGAGATCGATATAACTATCGCTCCCGTTCGCTTGAACGCTTATCGGATAAAGTATCGTTTTGCTAAAACGATACCGGTTGACGCCTAAATCCGCTTGCTGTGCAATCTGTCCCGAAGCATCTTTTACAACCGCCCGCATCACCGGTGCGGCACTATACACCTCTACGATTTTGGTCGTATTCTCGTCACTTGAGTTGATACAGCCCGCCAGCGCCACCGCTAGCGTCCATCCCATCACATTTTTTTTCACGTCACCCCTTTGTCTGAGTGCATTATAGCATCCGCTTTAAAGAGTCTCAAGATAAAGACCGCTCCATGCGTAGCGTTTTCGGCCCAGACTTCGCCTCCAAATTGATTTTCTACAATCATTTTTACCATATAAAGCCCCAACCCTGTGCCGTTTTTACCTTTGGTGCTAAAGTATGGATCAAACAGGTTTTCCAACATATCCTCTGCAATTCCCGCTCCCGTATCACTGATGCGTATTTGAACATAGGCTTCATCATTCAAAACTTCAATAGCGATATTGCGTTCGCGATTTTGTGCACTCTCAATCGCGTCAATCGCATTATTGAGTATATTTAAAACAATCTGTTTGAACTCATTTGCATTGGCTTTTACCCTGATATTATCGTTACATGTAAGCGTGACACGTATGCCGCTTTGCTCTAAGCGAAGCATCACAAGATCAATAGCCTGTTTCAATATATCGCAAATGGCACAGCTTCCAAGTGTACCGTCGGGTTTGAAATAGTTTTGAAAATCATCAATCGTATTGGAGAGATAACTTAAGGTATCACTGATCTCTTGCAACAGCGCATCAATTTTGCGCGCCTTGTGTTTTGAGAGCATCGCCGTAATCTGATAATTACTGATGCGTAGCGTCGTGGTCGAGAGCGGCTGTCGCCACTGATGGGCTATCATACGCGTCATCTCACCCATAGCCGCCAGACGAGATTGATCGATCATCATCTTCTCTTGGCGTTTAATCGTCTCCATGCGCTCTTCAAGCTGGCGGTTTTGCTTCAAAATCGTGGCATACCCTCTATCAATCATACGCTGAAAAAAGTAGGTTGTCGCGGTTACGATTGAAAGAACAAACACCAAATATATGGTATGTAACATATCAAGATGGCTCGTAACAAAAGGCTGGAATTGTACCAGCATCAACGATGCCATAAACATAATAATCCAAGATAGACCGGCGCGATTACCCTTTAAGAACATAAAGGTCACCACATAAAAAAAGCACCACACCAGCTTAATATCTTCGGGAGTCGAAAAGAGAATTAAAGCATTAAAAAGCAAAAGTGTCGCAAATGCGATGGCATCCGTTACGGGATCATAATTTTTTTTATTGCGACGGAGCAGGTAGATGCAGACGAGAAAAAACACAATCATAAAAACATCCAAAAATACCAAGATGTCGTAGCCTGCTATCAAATTGTAAGTCACACCCTGAATAAGAGCAATAAACGCTACAATAAAAATGGCATTAATGAGTCTGAAACGGTATTTTTGAAGATACTCATCCGATGAGAACTCCCACCCGCTGTTAAGATAATTTTGAAGAAGAAGCCGGAACCTTCGCATCGTCGCAGCTCCTTGCATCAAGCAGTGCTTAGACTACTTGATCTGCTCCAGAATGCTTTCGACGCTAAAGCCAAATTTTTCAAACAGCGCTCCTGCGGGAGCCGAAGCGCCAAAGCTATCCATACCGACAACCGTATCGGCAAGGCGGTACCACTCCATGCCGCGCGCGGCTTCGATAGCGACTCTTTTCGTATTTGGTTGAATCACCGAATCGATATACGCTGTATCTTGTTCAATGAAGAGATCAAAACACGGCATACTCGCTACGTTAGTAGCAACACCCTTGGCGTTAAGTGCCGCTTTAACGTCAAGTGCCAGCTGAACTTCCGAACCTGATGCCATCAACGTCACCACAGGATTCTTATCAGCCGCCACAAGATAGCCACCTTGTGACGCACTCCCTATTTTAGCTTCCGGCAACACCGATAGCCCCTGACGTGATGCCACAAAAGCGCTAGGTGCGTTTTTCATCTCCAGCGCCACTTGCCACGCCGCAACATTCTCGTTGCCATCCGCCGGACGCCAGACGTAAAAATTGGGAAGTGCTCTAAATTGGCTAAGATGCTCAATGGGCTGGTGTGTCGGACCATCTTCGCCTACGCCGATACTGTCATGCGTCCAGACAAAGAAGTGCTGAATTCCGCTCAGCGCCGCAATACGTGCCGCCGGTTTAAGATAGTCGCTAAAGACAAAAAAGGTGGCACTAAAGGGCATTAACGGGCCATAAAGGGCTATCGCATTGCTAATAGAGGCCATGGCGTGTTCACGGATACCAAAGTAGATATTTTTGCCTTTAGGAAACGCGCCCATATCTTTCATCTCGGTCTTGTTTGAGGGGCCAAGATCTGCCGAACCGCCTAAAAATCCTGGAAGGGCTTTGGCGATGGCATTGATGATTTTGCCATTGGTAGAACGAGTGGCGTCTTTGGCATCAAACACCGGCCACTGAATACGAGAAAAATCGGGGTTCAGTAGCGCGTCTAGCGCTTCGTTTTGTTCTGAGAGCGGCAGGGTTTTCAGACGGTGATTCCACTCGCGCTCCGCCAGATCGCCCGCTTCGATCGCACAGCGAAAACGCGCCATAACGTCATCATCCACATGAAAGGTTTTTTCAGGATCAAAACCCGCTTTTTTCTTCGCGGTTACAATCTCTTCATCACCCAACGGCGCACCGTGTGAATGATGCGTACCCTCCATCTTATCCGCCCCTTTGGCAATAGTGGTATTGGCGATAATCAAGCACGGCTTATCGGCATTTTTAGCCTGCGTGAGCGCGCTGTCGATGGCATCAAAATCGTGCCCGTCAATCTCTAGCACTGCCCACCCTTGCGACTCAAAGCGTCCGCGGATATTCTCGGAAATACTGATATCGGTTGAGCCCTCAATCGTAATACGGTTGGAGTCGTAGATCATAATCAGGTTATCAAGCTTGTTGTGTCCGGCAAGCGAACACGCTTCGTAACTCACGCCCTCCTCAAGGTCACCGTCACCGCACAACACATAGACGTGATGATCGATTACCGGCGCGGTTTCGGAATTAACCTGCGCACCGACATATTTAGCCGCCATCGCAAAACCGACACCGTTGGCTACGCCCTGCCCCAACGGTCCGGTTGTGATTTCTACGCCTACCGTATGCCCAAACTCGGGATGGCCGGGGGTTTTAGAGTTCAGTTGGCGAAAGTTTTGCAGATCCTCAATCTCAAGGCCGTAACCCCAGAGATAATAGAGCGAGTAGATCAAACCCGTGGCATGACCCCCTGAAAAAACGAGACGGTCGCGGTTAAGCCACTGCGGATTTTTAGGATTATGCGAAAGGTGTTCGCCCAAAACCACGGCGATATCGGCAAGCCCCATTGGAGCACCAGGGTGGCCTGAGTTTGCTTTTTGAATCATGTCTGCCGCTAAAAAGCGGATGGTATCGGCCATCTTTTGGCGCATCGGTTTACTCATGTAATTTCCTTATGTCGATTAATATAGCTCACAAGCATTGGTGAGAGTTTGTCGCGTAAACGCTCATCAAAACCTGCCAGTCGGTCTAAAAGATCTCCGGCCAGTGCGTCGGCCTCTTGTAGCGCTTTTTCAAGCCCCAGTATCGTGACAAAACTGTTTTTGTCGCCGTCGTTTTGGGTAGTTTTGCCCGCCTCGTCTGACGTTTGGGTCACATCCAAAATATCGTCTTGAATCTGAAACAGCAACCCCAGATCGATACCAAAATCGTATAGCGATGCGGCGCTATCCTCTTGGGCGCAGATGATGGCTCCCATCTTTAGCGACGCGGCAATCAGCTTGGCCGTTTTATTGATATGCAAGGTGCGTATCTGATCGATTGAGAGCGGCGTGTTTTCAAAATAGCAATCAATCGCCTGCCCCAATACCATACCGCCCGCACCGCCGTTTTGCGCCAGACAGTGGATGAGCTTGACGCGAATACGATCCGAAAAGGGTGCACTGCTTAATACTTCAAACGCATGGGTATTAAGCGCATCGCCTACCAAAATCGCCGTCACCTCATCATAGCTTACATGTAAGGTCTCATGTCCGCGGCGAAGCGCGGCATTGTCCATAGCGGGCAGATCATCGTGAATCAGCGAATAGGTGTGTAACAGCTCAATGGCGTAGGCTACATGTAAAGCACTCTCACGCAACAGCGGCGCATACGCATCGACCACACCCAGCAACAGTGCAGGGCGAAAGCGTTTACCGCCGGCGCGTAGCATACGCCCCAATGCCGCTTCGTAGTGCGGATGAAAACTGGGGGCTTGGGGCAAATGTGCTGTTAAAAATGCCTCAAAATCCTGCATACCATCTCGCTAAATTTTTTCGGTATTTTAGTATGTTTTTGTTTGGATATGGATAAAAAACTCAAAGCCTTCGCGCTCAAAGAGCAGAAGATTGTCTGCATTATCGCCACGAAGTAAAGCGCTCACCCTATTATGCGTGGCAACGGTTTTATAGTTGACCGCCTTAAGGCAATCACCCGCTTTGAGTTCCAGTGCTTGAGTTTGTGCGCTTGCTTTGGCAATACAGAGTTGTGAATCAAGCATAATGCCGCTACGTTCAAGATAGCTCTCATTCACCAATCCGCCACCGAGTTTTTGACGAAGTTTCACCTTTACATGTAAGGTTTGATTGCCTCGTAATACCTTACATGTATGGATTGTGTCGGGGCTGGAAAAAAGAATCTTCTCTTTAAGTGCACATACGCTACTAACGTTTTTGCCATCAAACGCCACAATGACATCACCTACCTTTAAGGCTAAATCTTCAAAGTAGGGATTGATTTGGGTAATCTCTACACGTTTATGGCGCACTGCAAATTGTATCCCTGCATCGCCGTAACCGCTAAAATCTTTGCGCATAAAGTGCTCTAAATAGCGCTGTTCAATAATACCGCGCGGGGTCACAATGGCATCAAGTGCGCAGCAACGGTCACTCACTATGCCGATACCCTGAAGCGGTTTTGAAAAACACGCCAATCTATCAAGACCGCACTGATGCGACACGATTTCTCCCTCAACAATTTGAGATTTTAAAATCGCCCCTAAGCCTTTTGAAGCCGTATCGGCAAAATGAAACGGATACTTAAACTTCTTCTGATCAGGAATGAGCGCAAGACCGAGTAGCGGATCGTATTTTAGTGCAGTATCGGGTTTGGTTTCGCTATACACCAGACGCATGTTGTTGCCAATCGGAAGTGCGAGTGATGTGGCATGAAACGCGGAAGCATCACGCAATTTTTGTTTACATGTAAAAAAGGCACCGCCGCAAGCATATAGCGATGCTACAAAGAGAAGCCCAAGTAAAAGAAGGCGTGGCATCAGCCCTGAGCAAAAGGGTTCATACCGCCAAAGAGTCCCATAGCGCTCTGCTTTTTGGCGTCTTCGACCATTTTGTTGGCATCGTTAAATGCGGCAATGAGCAGAATCTGTAAGGACTCTTTATCTTCAAGTAGCGTGTCGTCGATATCGATATCGATCACCTCGCCCGTGCCGTTAATGCTTACCTTAACCATGCCGCCGCCGGTTTTAACGGTAAACTCTTTTGAAGCCATGTCTGCTTGCAGTTTTTCGGCCTGCTCTTGCATACCTTCGAGCATTTTGCCCATATCGCCAAGGTTCATATTGCCAAACATGTGCTAAATCTCCGTCAAAATTTCGGTAATCGAATTGGTCTCGTCAACTAAAACAACGGTCGGCTGATACCGTTCAAGCTCTTCTTCGTCATAAGTAGCATACGCCACGACAATAATCTTATCACCCTTATGCACTTTACGCGCAGCCGCGCCGTTAAGACAGATATCGCCTTTACCGCGTTCACCAAGAATGATATAGGTCGAAAAGCGCTCACCGTTGTTGATATTAAGAATCTCAACTTTCTGGCCGACACGCATTTTGGATGCTTTAAGCAGTGCTTCATCAATAGTAATAGAGCCAACGTAGTTAAGATTGGCATCTGTCACCGTTGCACGATGAATTTTGCTATAGAGCATTTCAATGGTCATAATGGTATATCCTTAGTTATCTTCCCATCTGAGCGGCCATATCGGCAGGCGCAATCGGAGCGTCCCATAGCTCCTCGTTGATCACATACTCTTCAACGATATTGCCACCCATGATGTGTTCTTCGATAATGCGATCAATTTTCGCTTTGTCCAGTCCGGCGTACATGACATGCCCCGGCTCAACTAATACTACCGGTCCGGCATTACAGCGGTTCATACAGCCACTACGCACGGGTTGTACAGTTGCAATTATACCTTTTTGCATCAAAGATTGTGCTAAATGCTGAAAAAGGTCTTGAGTTTTCGGGTTAACGCACGAAGGTTTTGGCATCCCTGGAGGTGATGACTGCTCACATTTGAAGATATAAAACGCGGGTTGTGGAATTCCCATTTTCTGTTCCTTTAAATAATTTTCGCCAAAAATTATACTGCCTCAACAAAAAAGGATAAAAATTGTCCGATATATTTTAGGTTGCTCTAAGCAGTTCACGCACGACTTCGCGGTCATCAAAAGGAAGTTTTTCATCATAAATAATCTGAAACGCCTCGTCGCCTTTGCCCAAAATGAGTACGATCTCGCCCGCTTCTTGCTCTTTGAGTGCCATCGCTATTGCTTCACGGCGGTTGGGATTGACATACAGCTCGCTTGCCGTATTAATTCCCGATTGAATCTCTTTGATAATCTCATCGGGGTCTTCATGGCGGGGGTTGTCGCTGGTAAGATAAATTTTTTTGGCATAAGCCGAGGCCACCTTTCCCATAAGCGGCCGTTTGGAGCGGTCGCGGTCGCCACCGGCACCAAAGACGACACGAAGCGTTTTTTCTTTCAATGCATTAAGCACCTGTGCCATGCCATCGGGCGTGTGCGCAAAATCGACAATGACATTAGGCTCACTGCTCACCTGCTCCATTCTACCGCTCACACCGGCAAAATTACCGACTACATTGCAGATCTCTTCAAGCGGCTTTTGGGTAAGCAGATGCACCGCGGCAACGGATGCAAGCGTATTGTAGAGATTAAAAAAACCGTGCAGTTCACCGTGAAACGGCACCATTTCACCAAAGTGCTGAATAATACCGCCGGTACCCTCATTGAGCGAATAGGCCATCATTTTATAGGTTGCGTTGTTTTCGATGCCGTAGGTGTAAGCGTTTTTGATATTTATATTGGCTTTGGCCTCATCGCGGTTGACAAGCTTCATCGTCTCATCTTGAAAAAAGCTGTTTTTCACCGCCGCATACGCCTCTAATGTTTCATGATAATCGAGATGATCTTGCGTAATGTTAGTCAGAATCTTTAGCGCAAAATCGATCCCCTCGATACGCTCTTGCACAATGGCATGTGAACTCACTTCCATAATAAAATACTCACACCCCGCACGCACGGCCTGATAGATATGGCGGTAGGTGTTCAGCACCGAGGGCGTCGTTAAGGATTTACCCTCAATCACATCGTCGTTCATAAAAAAGCCGCGCGTGCCTTGCATCGCGGCTTTATAGCCCAGATCAAGCAGATAGGAGTAGATGGCACTGGCGGTGGTAGTTTTGCCGTTCGTACCGGTAATACCGATGATTTTAATACGATCTAGCCCAAAGTCGGATACCAGCTCTTTAGCTTCTATAATAGTGTGTGGACGGTGCGCTTTGGCATCGTCAAGATAGTTGCGATTTTGCGCCGTGAGTACAAAAGCGGTCTTAGTGTCGCACGCTTTGGAGTTTTCGGTTACATAGCGATAGGGCCGATTTGGCAGGGCTATCTTCAAACCGCCCCTTCGTTTTTGATGGAATCAAAAATACTCATCAAGCGCGTATCGTTTTTATAAACAGAGAGCGCACTTTCAATATAAGTAAGTGCCATCTCTTTAAAACCGTGCGCTACGAGTTGTTCTAAAAAGTCAAGAAAATCCTCTTTTTCGGTAATAATCACACGGGTGGAGAACATGATATTTTCAAACGTTGTTTTAAAGTCGCCGCTTTCATCCACAACTTGCTTAAAATCAGAGTACAAAATACCGTTTTCAGCCTCTACACGCTCTTTGATCGGATCGCCGATTAGCGCGCCAAGCTCTTCAAAACCGCCATCAAGGCTATCTAAGATTTCACCCATAATCATATCGGCTTCATCGGCGTTCTCTTCGCGCAATACGGCATAATAATCAAAAAGCGCCACGGCACTCATCTCGCCGCTCATCGCCATCTCGGCCAGAATAGCCCCGTTATACGCCTCTTTTGAGTTTGGATAATCTTTGAGCACCAAGGCGTAATTTCGTAACGCCTGATCATACTCCGCACGGTTAAAATTCTCGTTTGCGGTAGCGAGGGCTTTATATTTGTTAACTGTTTTCATGCTCCGCCTCCATTACCTAGTATTTATAATTAAAGTATCGGTTAAAATATCACATTGTTTAAAGTTGGTCAATCTGACTCTCCATCCCTAATGGTACATTAACTACCGTTAATTCAGGATGAATATCAATACGAAGCTGACGTTCCACCCCATATTTTAAGGTATTCCCACTGCTGCCACACCCCACACAAGCACCTTTGAGTTGCACATAAATTACACCGTTTTTGATGGTAATAAAGTCAATATCTCCCCCGTCTAGTGCCAGCGATGGACGTATTTTGTCGATCACAGCGCTTACGGGAGCCATCAGTTCATCGTCGGTGAAAGGTATCATGATATGCCTTGGTTTTTTAATATCTTAAAATAAGCTAATATCGCTTAACAGCCCCTAAAAAAAACAAGCTAAGCAATATTCATAACATCTACAACATAGCGGCTTTGACGCATTCCCACAAGCACATAATCGATTGCATCGTGCTCAAGCAGAAATTTGAGTGCACAGTGTTGCATCGACTCGTGGCAGGGTTCAAACACGCTTTTGAGTGCTGTTTTCGTATTTGTAGCACACGCGTTGGCTACCATTTTGCCATATTCATCTAAAAAGAGTTGCAAACGTTGGAGCAGATACTCTTGAGCCGAGGCGTCCAACGGTTTTAAAAATCGCGCCATGTTAGGCAAAATTTCTTGGTATAAAAAGGCATCATACTCGCCCAACCAACCAAAACGATGCTGCACGCTATCGAGCTGTTCGATGAGATTATAGAGCGTACGTGTTGCGTCATCGTCAAGCAACTCAAGCAGTTCGTTATAAATATGGTAGTACTCCGCGCTGGCATCATAATCGGCTAAGCGGTACATTAAGCCCTCTTTTTGTGCATTAAGCGGACGATTTGCTAATACTCTTAAACCTTTAGCTTTTGCCCATGAAGCGCATTTTAGCCCCTCTTGCTCCAGCAGATTAATCGGCAGTTGCAACGTCGTAAAACGGTGCTGGGTATTTCCAACTTCTTTTGCAGCCTGAGCCGCCAAATCTATCAGATGCTTATAGGGCAAAAACGCTGTGTCGCTCTCGGATTTAGCAACACTGTTTGAGCTAATACCGTAACTGAGTATCGTACCCTCGTTTACCAGCTCCTCTAGCGTTACAAACGCATTATAGAGCCGTCTATTTAGCACTTCAAGTGCCGCTTCACGCTCTATCTCACGATTAAGTGCATCAAGCAACGCGTATTCAGGATTATGAATTAAATAACACCCTATTTGCTTTACATGTAAACGCCCAAGAGACTCCTCAAGCTGATCACGGATAAAATCGGGGTGAATGCAGTGGTACACATGCTCACTAAACTCTACCATCTCATCAAACAGTGCTCCCGCTTGAATGCGTTGCAAAGTTGAGCCTTGAATATAACCCAATTTGCTCACAATCTCTACCTTACATGTAAGCGTATCATTAAGCTGTGAAAATGCCGCAGCAATCGCCCGCTCTGCACACCCATCCATGTAGTTACTGGAGGTATCGATAAGACGTACTCCAGCTTCGATGGCATCTTTGATCGCTTCTACATGTAAAGGATTTTCATCAATAATACGGTAAGTACCTAGTGCAATTTTGGGGTGCATGTGAATTTTTAAGTAGAGAAGGTAAAAGGTATTGAACTCTTAAACGAGTTCAATAAATGCCATAGTGGTAGCATCACCACGGCGAATGCGGGTACGGGTAATACGTGTGTAACCACCCGGACGCTCTACATATTTCGGTGCGACTTCATTCATAAGCGTTTTGGTCGCATCTTTGTCTTGCAACGCTGCAAAAACAGCACGGTGTGCATTAGAGTCACCTTTGCCTGCTGTGGTGATCAGTTTTTCGATATAGGAGCGAAGCTCTTTAGCTTTTGCTACCGTAGTTTCGATTTTACCATTTTGAATCAACGCAATACTAAGGTTTTTCAATAGTGCCGCACGGTGTGCACTTGTACGACCCAGTTTACGGTATCCGTGACGATGTCTCATAGGAATTCCTTATTCAGCTTCTATTTTCTTTTTCAGTGTAGAGAGAAGATCGGCACTCAAATCAGCACCTACGCTAAAACCGAACTCTTCGATCTTCTCTACAATCTCCTCGAACGATTTCTTTCCGAGGTTTTTGACGTTTTTAAGGTCGTTTTGGCTCATCATAACGATTTCGCCGACATACTTGATGCTTGAGCGATCCAGACAGTTAAAACTGCGTGCGCTCAAACCCAATTCATCAATACGCGCCATAAGCTGTTTAAGCTCCGGAGCCTCTTCGCTACGTTCAATCGAAGTGGGTACTTGGATGTTGATCTCACTGTTAAATACCGCAAGCTGTGCATACATCACCTCCAACGCATTACGAAATGCATCATGTGGAGAGATTTGCCCATCAGTAACGATATTCAGAACCACTTTCTCAAAACTTGGATTATCTTCAACCAAAACGTTTTCAATGTTGTAGGTTGCTTTTCGTACCGGAGTAAAATAGGCATCAAGTGCGATATAGCCATCATCAAGCTGATCGCGAATCTCTTCACTCGGAACGTATCCGATACCTTGATAGATCTTAATTGAGAAGTTAAGTGTTGCATCTTCATTCAACGTTGCCAAGAACGCATGGGGTGTGACCACATCAACCTCTTCGGTTGACAAATCAGCGCCTTTAATCTCGCAAGGACCCGCAAAGCTGTAGCTAATTTCAGCCTCTTTTGCCCCCTCTTTGAGTTTAAAACGCACCCCTTTTAAATTGATGATAAAGTCGGAAATATCTTCAAGCATACCGCGTACCGAGTCAAACTCGTGTGACGCGCCCTCGATCTTAATGGCGACTGGTGCAAATCCCACAGAGCTGCTGAGCAAAAAGCGGCGGATCGGGTGTGCCAACGATACGGCAAAACCGGTCTCGAACGGATAGGCGATAATATTCGCTTCGTTCTCGCTAATGGGTTCAACAACAAACTCTTGTGGAAGGAGCGGCGATGTTTTAATCTTATTCATGCGTCAGTGCCTTTATTTTAAAAATTATTATTTCGAGTATAGCTCGACGATTAAACGTTCTTCAACAGGGATGACAACCTCTTCACGTTCTGGAAGGCGTGTAAAGATACCAAATACTTTTTCAGCATCAATGTCAACCCATGGCGCAAGACCGGTCTGATTCGTAAGCTCAATAGCGCGCACAACCTGAGGGTTGTTTTTGCTTTTTTCGCGAACTTCGACTTTTTGACCCGGTTTCACACGGTAAGATGGGATATCAACACGTTTGCCGTCTACAAGAATATGACCGTGATTTACCAATTGGCGCGAAAAACGACGCGTTGTGGCAAATCCCATGCGATAAAGAACATTATCAAGGCGTTGCTCAAGCAGAGTTACAAGGTTAAAACCGGTATTTCCGTCACGACGTTTTGCCTCTTTAAAGAGTGCGCGCATCTGCTTCTCGGAAAGTCCGTACATGAACTTCGCTTTTTGCTTCTCATTAAGTTGCAAGCCGTACTCAGAGAGTTTTTTACGACGCTGACCGTGTTGGCCAGGAGCGTAAGGGCGTTTGTCGAGTGCAGATTTTCCTGCAAGACGACGCTCGCCTTTCATGTTAAGGCTGACTCCAAATCTTCTTTCGATTTTTTCTACGGGACCTCTATATCGTGCCATCTATCAACCTCCTTACACTCTACGACGTTTTGGTGCACGGCAACCGTTGTGAGGGAGTGGCGTAACATCTTTCATGAATGTCACGCGAATGCCCTCGATAGCACCTACAGATTTGACTGCCGTCTCACGGCCTGAACCGGGACCTTGCACCTTGATACCAAGCTCTTTGATACCGTGAATTTTTGCTTTTTCAACTGCTGCTTCAACTGCTGCTTGCGCCGCAAATGGAGTCGATTTTTTACTACCTTTGAAACCAAGGCTTCCGGCAGAACTCCACGCAATCATATTACCCATCTCATCCGTGATGGTCACAAGCGTATTGTTAAAAGATGCGGCGATATGAACAATACCGCGCGCGATATTTTTCTTGACCACTTTTTTACGGGTTACTTTTCGTTTAGCCATATGTCGCTACTCCTTACGCTGCACCGACGGTTTTACGCTTACCTTTACGGGTACGCGCATTCGTCTTAGTTTTTTGACCGCGGCATGGAAGGCCTTTGCGGTGACGCAGACCACGGTAGCTACCAAGGTCCATAAGTGCTTTAATATCCATAGCCACTTTTTTGCGAAGATCACCCTCAACCATATGACTGGCGCGGATCTCTTTGGTAATCGCGGCAACATCGTCTTCACTCAGTTCGTGAACACGTTTGTTATAATCGATGCCGGTAGCATCAAGGATTTGACGTGACGTATGAAGGCCAATGCCGTATACGTATGTCAAACCGTACTCAACTCGTTTTTTCTTAGGTAGGTCCACACCAGCGATACGTGCCATGCTTATCCTTGTCTCTGTTTATGTTTTGGGTTTTTGCAGATGACTCTTACAATACCTTTACGTTTGATAACTTTACAGTCATCGCACATCTTCTTTACCGAAGAACGTACTTTCATGGTAAGCTCCATAATTTTGCTTCGCTCTACCGCATTACATGTAGGTAGCAATTACTCTATTTACTGCTACCAATACTTGTATATAAATTTTGAGTTTTATGTACAAATATTCACAAAAAAGTGTCCAAGTTAGGGCAAAACGGAAGCGTATTGTATCTATCGAAAGGTAAAAAAAAGTTTAAACTTCGCTTATGATTTATATAATACGAATCATTACCGGCGTTTGGGCAACAAAATTGAGTGCTTCACAAGCGCTTATAACCGCCTGAATATCGCCTTCTAAGGCACTATGCGTTGAAAATAGCAGATTTGCATGAGAAGCATCAATATTTTTTTGTAGCATCGTCGCGATAGAGATGTTGTGGGTTCCAAAAATCGTACTAATCTGTGCTAATACCCCCGGCTCATCCAAAACCTTCATACGCAGATAGTATTTGGAGCGTATCGCATCTTTATCTTTGAGTTTCAAGCCGTGCTCCAGCGGATGATCAAATCCTAGCATCGGACGGCTCTTGCCTGAGCGCGCGATATCGATGATATTGGCTACCACCGCACTCGCCGTAGCGTCACCACCCGCACCCGGGCCGTAATAGAGCGTTTCACCTACTTTATCACCCACGACACTCACGGCATTCATGACCCCATCAATTTTGGCAATCATCTCATTCTCATCAATAAGTGCGGCATGAACGCGTAGCTCTACCTCATCACCATCGCGTTTGGCGATACCCAACAGTTTAACCTGATATCCAAACTCTTTGGCAAAGGCGATATCATCTTGTGTCACATTCTCGATGCCTTCAATTAGTATCTCTTCGGGTTTCGCATCGATACCGTAAGCGATTGATGCAAGAATGAGTAGTTTATGCGCCGCATCAAAACCGCCGATGTCAAAAGTGGGATCGGCCTCGGCATACCCCAACTCTTGCGCCTCTTTTAAGATGGCATCAAAGGCCACGCCTTCGTTCATCATCTTGGTCATCATGTAGTTACATGTACCGTTCATAATCCCCGTAATGGATTCGATATGGTTTGCCGAAAGGCCGTCACGAAGCGCATTAATAATAGGAATACCGCCGGCGACACTAGCTTCATATTCAAACGCCACATCTTTAGCCATATCTTGAAGTTCATAGCGGTGATATGCGAGTAGCGCCTTATTGGCTGTCACCACAGGCTTGCCGTTTTTAAGCGCCTGTGTAACCACTTCAAACGCTTCATCAACGCCGCCCATCAGCTCCACGATGACATCAATCTCGGGATCGTTTACCACTGCATACGGATCATTCACCAGTGCAATATCTAAACCGCGGTCTTTGTTTAAATTGCGTACTACTCCTGTTTTGACCTCGATCTTTGAACCCGAACGCGCTTCGATAATATCTGCGTTGTCACGCAATATATTGACAACCGAAGTACCGACCGTTCCGACACCGATGACACCGACTTTAATCATATTTTCTTTCCTTAACTACAAACTTCAATGGCTTGATTTTGGTATTGCTTATGGATAATTGGCCTTCCGCAAACAAAATATTTTTTTGAATTTATGAGTTTTCTAATTTGCGGATCTTTAAAACTTTTATATATGAGAATATTTTTATTAGCATCAATCATTTTGTGATTGATAATTTTGTTGGTATTGGTCAGTTTTTCATGAACATCTTTTAAGAGACTTTGAGTCACTTTTCCACACTTTATCTCTACCAAATTACACTTATTGTTTTGACACACGACAACACAGTCACAAAGTTTCGGCGTAATGCCCCCAAATAGGTCATTTTCAAGTGTTTTACATATTCCGGCATCGGGTTTAAAGATACCTTTGGCATCTTTATGAGTTTTACATGCGTGGCCTTCTTCTTTACAAACATCTACGGTTTCAAAAATCGTGTGTAAAACTTCAATCATTGTCTAAAATTTTTTCATTTAATTCATTGCTCATCTCTATAAGCTCTTCTAAAACTTCGTCAAAATTATCATTTGCAATACCAAAATGATCGATCTCCAAACTATTCACAACCGTTTTATCGTTTTCATTTTTAAACAGATATGCCGAAACATTATCTTTTGAGATAGCAAATTCATCTGTATCATCAATTGCGTAGCGTTTTATACAGTTATTAATTTCATTAAGAATGTAATCACTGTGTGTCGTCACGAGCACTTTTGCCCCAATTTTTGACAATAAAACAATAAATTTTGCCATTTGAACCTGCGCTTTGGGGTGCAGATGCGCTTCAGGTTCTTCGATCACAAAAAATGTATTTTCAATATTTTTTGTATTTTTTAAAAAGACTATAAATGGCAATGTCTCCAAGGTTGCTGAAGATGCCAAATGTAAATCCAGTTTTTTCCCTTGTATATCTAAGTAATAACTTGTATAGTCCTGATCACTTCTTACCTCTTTTATTTGCCCTTTTATAATCTCTTTTTCTAAAAATTTAATCAGTTTTATACTTTTGGGCTGATTTTGCTGAGAAGAAAAAAGTGAGGGTTGCCAATATCGAACCGTACCCGCAACTTTCCCTGTTTTAATATCTGCAAATGTTTGAATAAAATCGATAGTAGGCTCACCCAACCTAGTTGCACTCACCTGACCCCTAAACTTATCTCTAAATATTCCAGCATAAATCTCATCAAGCGTAAGCACAAATCCTGTACGTGATGCGGGGAAATAATATGCAGTATAATAGTTATTAAGCTCATTTAGCAAAGTCTCTATTACCTGCCTTACGATACTATTGATAACTCGATCCCCTATCTCCTCTTGCTCCTCTTCAAAATGAGCCAAAGGCGTAGAGAAACCCATAGCAATATGTCCATTACCAAATAACTCTTTTTGAGATTCAATAAATAAACTTTGAATTATTTTTCTATCAACATTAAAGCTTTTATCTACTTTTTCAGCCAACTCTTGTAATACCAATTCATAGATCAATTTAAAAAATTTCAATACATCTTGATCTTCTGGATCAAAAAAGATTTTTACTATTGTAAACTCTTCATCTTCCCACTCATCGACATCAACTCGATGCCTATGCGTCTCTTCAGACAATTCTCGTTTTAAAGAGAGTATATAGTTTAGCTCTTCGCTTCTATTTTGAAGTATTTTTTTGTAAACAATATATACCAATCTTGATACTGCACTATACTCGTTTTTAAGTTTTGCTATCTCTTTATAAAGCTCATAAATTACATGCGCCATATAGCTTTTATGCGTAGAGTTCTGTCCTACAAATAGCGTTAAATTTTTAGTTTCAATTTCTGCATTTTGTATATTGGCAAGGTGCTCTACACGAAGTTTCATGAGTTTTACCCCTCAAACTGTGACAAAAAGCGTTTGATATTTTTAGCGGCCTGTCGGATGCGCAAGTCATTTTCGATCAGTGCGATACGCACATACCCTTCACCGTATTCACCAAAACCGATGCCCGGTGCTACGGCAACTTGCGCTTCGACCAGCAGACGTTTGGAAAACTCTAAAGAGCCCAGATGCGCCGCGCATTCGGGAATTTTGGCCCAGCAAAACATGGAGGCTTTATTGCGGCGTATCGGCCAGCCTGCACGGTTAAAGGCTTCGATCAATATGTCTTGACGATGATCGTACTTATCAATAATATCGCTGACGCACTGCTGATCGCCGTTAAGTGCCACCGTTGCAGCGACTTGAATCGGCGTAAACATGCCGTAATCAAGCCACGATTTGATCTTTTGAAGTGCGCCGATAAGTTTTTTGTTCCCCACAAAAAAACCGACGCGCCAGCCGGCCATGTTGTAGCTTTTTGAAAGGGTAAAACTCTCAACTGCCACATCTTTTGCCCCCGGCACACTCATGATTGAAGGGGTTTTATAGCCGTCAAACGTAATATCACCGTACGCAATATCGGAAATAACATAAAAGCGCTCTCGTTTCGCCATGGCCACAATACGCTCGTAAAATTCCGGCGTTACCGTTGCCGTAGAGGGGTTATGCGGAAAGTTTACCACCACATATTTAGGCTTAGGAAACGAATCTTTAAACGCCGTCTCAAGATTGATAAAAAACTGATCTTCGTCTACCTCATAATCTTCGTTAAACGGTAGTTCCATCTTCTGCACGTTGCCACCGGCCAAAATAAAGGCGTAGGAGTGAATGGGGTAAGTGGGATCAGGCACTACGGTCACATCGCCCGGATTGGTAATCGCGTAAGCTAGATGTGAATAGCCCTCCTTAGAGCCCATAGTCGCTACCGCTTCGGTCTCGGGATCAAGATCCACGTCATAGCGCTCTTTGTACCAGTCGCAAATGGCCAGACGCAGTTTATAAATACCTTTGGATACCGAATAGCCGTGTGTCTTGGTCTTTTGCGCCGACTCTACCAGCTTTTCGCGGATATGCTCGGGCGTATCACCGTCAGGGTTTCCCATACTAAAGTCGATAACATCCGCACCGGCGCGACGCTCGGCCATTTTGAGCTCATTAACCTCGGCAAAGACATACTTTGGCAGTCTTTTGATACGGTCAAACTCGATTTCGTCAAACATGATTGAACCTACATGTAAATTTAAAACGACATTTTAGCACAACGCCATGGCTATTTCATGTGCATCGCTTCAATATCCAATCCATCTTTGATATTTTTGAGATGATAAAGGTCATCAATCTTCATATAGAGCGAATTTTGAGGAATATTAATCTGAACCTGCCATGTTTTACGGTCGCGTTTATAGACTTTGAGCAGATGCAGAGATGTGTCAAAAAAGGCGATATAGGGATGCCACACATTCGCACCATGCGAACTGATTTTTACCTTTTTAATCTGCGAGACATTAACCCAGTGCGGTTGCAAAGATCGCTTAAGACTCACGCGCTCTTTGGTATCGAGTTTTATCGCATCCAGATGTGCCGCAACCATATTGATATTGTAATGCCACTCAAACTGGCTTAGACGCTCAATATCGGAAATATCACAACCACGCTTTTGCAGTTCTTGGCGCAAGACGGTCGGATCCGTAGCATACTCGGAACGCATCGTAATACGCCAAACAAACTGTGATTCATCCCTTTTAGAATATTCGGTCATATAGCGGTAATAGCCGATAGCATGAAGGGTATCGCCCATCAGTTTGACAAAATAGAGCGCTTGGCCATTTGTGGTAAAGGTAAGTGAAAGGTCGTGCGGTTGGTTAAAATAAAGTTTGAGCAGGCCGTTTTGTTTGAGCGTCTCTACAACCTTTACGGCATCAATGCGATCTCCCACATAAAAAGCGGATTCGTTTTTAAAAAGAATACCGATAAAACTATGGTGCGAAGCAAAGCGCTCGTCGCCTACGAATGAGCGTACTTTTTCCAATAGAGCCGAATCGGCATACAGGCTAAGAACCAGTGCCGCCAGTACGACAAATACTCTTACCAACTTTTACCTTGATTGCGCATTTTAAACGTCGCTTTGTCAATCTGTTCAAGTGTGCCGCCTTCATAAACAAACCAGAGCTTATTGCGATCGGTATATTCAATGAGTTTGTCATTAGACTCGATATCAAGGTAGCCGTGCCCAAAAACGATGAGCCACTCTTTTGAAGTATTAAGCTCATAGGCATCTTGCAAGACTTTTTGTATGCGTCTACCGTCCGGTTGCTCGATTAAGCCCATCCAAACCCGTTTTTTAGGCAAAATAAGCAGACGATTGGGGTGTTCTGCGACCTCCTCTTGCGCACTATCAAGAGATTCATTACTCGTATTTTGCTCAACAACAGGCTCCGCTTTGAGTGCTTCTTGCTCTTTAGTGATGGTCTCAAGATTAAGTTTAGCATCATCCAAAACGGTTTGTATGGGTTCGACAGCCACAGGGGCTTCAGGTGACCGGTTTGAAACAAAAAACACAACAACCACTACGGCAATGACAATACTCAAAAGTAGCGATAGCCCTTTAAAGCGCTGGGTATGCTCTTCGGGTGTCACGTATGCTTCAGGTTTGGGCGTAGACTTGGGCTTTCCGCCCATAGCTTCAAAGTACGCCTCGCGGTAACTGCTCAAGTCAACGCCATATTCGCGCTCGATAATGGAGACAAACCCCATAAACTGCACCTTTGAAAACGCCGAAAAATCTTTGGCAAGCAGTTTTTTGATATTCTCGTGAGCGATTCGTGTCTTTTCGTGAATGCTCTCAATGCTATGCTCTTTTAATACCCCGATCGAATCACCCATTACCGCATCCTGTCTATTAATATCGCGCCTGCCGCACTGACGTTGAGCGAATCAAACCCATGTGCCATTTCAATCCGCACTTTATGATCGAGTTTGTTCACCACGCGTTGTGCAATACCTTCGCCTTCACTCCCCAAAACCAACGCTCGTTTACCGCTTACATGTAAGGCTCTGACATCCTTGCCCTCCATGACCGCTCCATAGAGTGCGAATCCCGCCGTTTTAAGCTCGTTGAGCAGATCGTGAATATTGGGCTCAATAATGATCGGCAGTTCAAAAAGTGCCCCCGAACTGGTGCGCGCAAGCTGTTCAAACTGTACCGATTTGATGCCGCATATGGCTAACGCATCCACGCCTAAAGCATAAGCACTGCGGATAATCGCGCCGATATTACCCATATCGGTAATCGAAGAGAGCAACACCACAAAGCCGATATCGCCAAGCTCCGAGAGCCGATGAGCGGTCACCTCTTTGACCTCTGCCAAAAAGCCCTGATGATTGCCGCCACGGCACATCGACTGCGCCGCATTTGGCGGAATGCGCTTGATCTCAAACCCCATACGCATCAGTCGTGAATACTCTTTTTTATCCAGCTCTTTGGCTAAATAGAGCTTCTCTATAGCATCACTATGACGTTCAATCAAATAATAGATTGTCTGTTTCCCGTAAATCAGCATCGCTTATTCTACCGCATTCTTTATAAGGCGTTCATAACAGGCCTTTGGCGACTCGCCGCTAAGCTTGGCAATCAGCTTTGCCGCGCTTTTTTTAGGCAAATCAAGGGAAAGGATATCGCGCTCACTCAGTGTGGCACTGCGCACTTCGCCCGCCTCAATTACCACGACCCATTCGCCTTTGGGCGTATCGTCTAGTGTTTCTAAAAGCGTCTGCGCAGTGCCGCTAAAATAGCCTTGGTGCATTTTACTAAGCTCTTTGGCCAGAAAAATTCGACGATTCGGGGCTTCATGCACCAGTTCATTCAATAGCTTTTTAAGCCGATGCGGCGCTTCATAAACTACGGTAGTAAATCCGTTATAAAGGGCGTGTTGCAGTGCGCTGGAGCGTTCACCGCCTTTATGGGGCAAAAAGCCGTAAAAGAGCATCTGGGTCGTTATAAATCCGCTGGCTACAAATGCCGTTAACGCCGCATTGGCACCGGGTAAGACATCATACGCGATATTATGATCGAGACAATAATGCACCAATGCCTGCCCCGGATCGCTTACGCCCGGCATTCCGGCATCGCTCACATACACCACCTCATCATCAAAAAAGGAGGGTTCAAGTTTTTTTATAAACTCATGTTCATTGTGTGAATGCAGAGAAATATAGCGCGGAGGCTTTACATGTAAGTCGTAGCGCTCTTGCAAAAGGCGAATCAGTTTTTTACTA
Source organism: Sulfurimonadaceae bacterium (assembly GCA_050292115.1). Lineage (GTDB taxonomy): Bacteria > Campylobacterota > Campylobacteria > Campylobacterales > Sulfurimonadaceae > JAFGUB01. The sequence continues at coordinate 87,674 of JBNKLA010000107.1, forward strand.
ACACGGGTATCTTCGCAAAGGATAATATCGGCTTTTGAAAATGTTTCAAGCGTGCGAAAGGAGGTATCGGCGATATTGCCGATAGGGGTGGGAGCGAGAGTAAGCATTTACTCTGCTTTTGCGCGTGATTAACCGCGGTTGTAACGTTTGTTGAACTTCTCGATACGTCCGGCAGTATCAACAACTTTTTCAGAACCGGTAAAGAATGGGTGGCATTCGTTACAGATATCGATACGCATACTATCTTTGGTTGAATTGATGGTGAAGCTGTTGCCGCACGCACAAGTCACCTGACAAGGAATGTTTGTCGGATGGATTTCAGGTTTCATTTTTTGCCTTTGGTATCACGTCGTGTACGTAATACGGTATATATTTTCAATCCGTACGGGTGCGGATTATTTGAAGGCGCAATTATAGCAAAATAATTTACTAAGCGCAATGAACCGTTTTTTTGCAAATTTCTTTGACATGAAAGCGTACTTACCATTATAATGACATTATTTATAACTAAAGTGGTTTAAAACCAAATTACAGGGAAAAGATGAATTGTCAGTTACAACAAAATGTTCAAGCATTAGTACATTTTATTGAAGAGAAAGAGAGGCTAAAAGAGCATCATCCTTTACGCTATCTTTTTTGGGAATCAACCCTGCGATGTACTCTGAATTGCCTGCACTGCGGAAGTGACTGTTTTAGTGATAACGCCACGCAACATGAGGAGCTCGATAGTACATTGATAAAACAGGAATTGGTGGATATCGCCAAACACTACGATCCTAAAACGATCACTTTCGCTATTATCGGCGGAGAGCCGTTAGTGCGCCGTGATATTATCGACGTTGGTGCATTTGCTGCGAAATTGGGATACAACTGGGGCATCACCACCAATGGAATGCTTTTAAGCGATGCCAAAGTGGCCGAACTTAAAAAGGCCAATCTCAAAACGATTGCAGTCAGTTTAGATGGACTTGAAGCGCATCATGACCAACTGCGTAACCATAAAGGTTCATATAAGATCGTAACGGCAGGGATCAAACGGCTCTTATCCGACAGGTTTTTTGAAGCTTTTGACATCATTTGCTGCGTTAATGCGCTCAATATCGATCATCTGGAGCCTTTTGTAGAAGAGTTAATTGCCTTGGGGGTACCCAAAGTGCGTTTTACTCCAATTTTTTCTCATGGCCGCGCTTCGCAGCACAGCCATCTGATGCTTAGCAATGAGCAGGTTCGCAAACTTCTTACTTTCATTAAAGCGTACCGTACATTACCGAATCGTAAGATTGATGTTACCCTAAGTGAAGAGGGCTACTATGGCCCGGAGTTTGAGGGGCATATCCGTGATGAGATGCACTATTGCGGCTCCGGTATTCAGATCGGCTCCATTCTCTATGATGGAAAAGTTACGGGATGCCCTAGCGGTTCTAGAAACTTTATAGAGGGCGATATCAAAAACAACGCATTTATAGAGATATGGAATGGCAGGTTTGAACGTTACCGTCACGGTAGAAAGGAGCTCTTTGCTTCGGAGTGTGGAACGTGTGAACATTGGGAGTTGTGTGAAGGCGGAGGATTTCACCTTTTGGATCAAAAAATTAATGGTGCTACTCTGTGCCAGTACCAAAAAGCAAGGAGTTAATATGGATGAACATAGAAGAGCGTTTTTAGAAAAATTTGTTATGTTGAGCACAGCGACATTTGCATTGTCCGGTTGTGGCAGTTCTGAAGGTAGGGTAGTTTATGGACCCGGGCCCCTACATGAATATGAAGAGGTGCATATCTATTTTATCAATAACGGTGGTATTCAACAAGAGCTGGATGGAGAGACGGAAATTCCTTTGGATGTCGTGATGGTTATTGAATTTTCGTCTGCAATGGATGAGAGCGCTCAAGAGAGTGTTCACGTGCGTAATAGCAGTGACGAGGCTCTAAATGTCAATGTTCAATGGATCACTCAAACAACACTGGAGTTAACACCGCTTGCACAAGAGCTTGAGTATGATCAATGGTATAGTATCACCATTGATAATTATCTTCCGGCCTTAAATGGTGATGTTGTTGATATTGGCGCACCATATACCGTAACATTTAAAACTGCTATCGCTTGATAGCTTTTATATTTGACACATAAATCTACAATAATATTTTACTGCTAATAGCCGTGGCGGCGCTTTCAGAGCGCAATACCATCGGCGTATCAAAACGAAAGCGCGGCTGACTCCGAAGGAGTTGACGTTCTTGTTCGTCAAATCCGCCTTCACAGCCTATCAAAACCGTGTTAGGCTTCTCCTCTTGAAGCAATTTGCCCGAAAAATCCAAAACCGCTACATCGGGATAATTTTTTAAAAATGCTTCCAGCGAAGAAGCTGTCCGTATTGTCAATATCGTGCTTCGCCCGCACTGCTGTGACGATGTTTCGAGTATGCGTTCAAATCGTTTAAGATCAAGCCGAAAATTGCTTTGTGAACGCTTACATGTAATAAACGTAATCTGTTCGACACCCATCTCGTTGAGCATCGGCAACACTTTTTCAATCGATTTGGGATCAATCAAGCACCACCCCAGATGCAAAGCGCGCTCCGGCGTTACATGTAAGATCGTGCGCTCTTTGAGTTTAAGCATGGCATAACGTGGCTCAATCACGTCAAGTTCGTACATGTAAAGCCATTCACGCTCTTGTGGCGAACGCAGTGCAATCAAATCTTTGAGTTTATGACGACGCACTTTAATCAAGTATTTAAATAGCTCGTCTTTGATCTGAAGCGTTTCAATACCGGCATCCTCACAAAAAGTAAAGATCACAACAGTATCCAGAGGGTTATCGCCATAGTGCCAAAAAGTTCAATCAGCAGAAATTTCATCGCTTTGCTTCGGTAATTTTCAAGCGCACCATCAGCTTTAGGATCGCTGCGTTTGAGCGTGCCGTAGCGTTTGGCTTCAAGAACAATAAAGAGAACATTGAGCACGATCATAATGATATTTTCAATTGTAAACTCAAGATGCTTGGCCGCCATCATCACGGCTCCGGTAAAAAGCAGTAACGCCAAAAGCGAGGCCGATACCGGCATCATGATGCGCATCTGCTTGGCATAGCGGTGTATTTGCGAAGCACCTTTAAGATGGAGCAGATTGGCGGCAATCACGCCCATGAGCAGGAGCGCCCCATAGCTGTGGATAATTATCGTCATGTTATACATTTCATTCATAAACGGGATTTTACCAGAGCTTGTCTATAATTCCCCACCATACAAGGAGTAAATATGCTTGTAAGCGTCGAAGAGGGTCTCGATATTATTAAAGAACGCGTCAGCGCCAAGACCACGGAGCTTGTTCCAATTGAAGATGCGCTTGGCCGCATTTTGGCTATCGATGTGACGGCAGCACACAACCTTCCTCCGTTTGATAACTCTGCCATGGACGGATACGCCGTTATTTGCGCTGATGCAGGCAAAAAGGTCACGGTGCAACATACCATTTTTGCCGGTGATCGTGAAGAGCTCAAACTCACCGCAAAGCACGCCATGAAAATTATGACGGGTGCCAAAATTCCGCAAGGGTGCGAAGCCGTCGTGCCTAAAGAGGAGGTTTCGTATGATAATAACGATGTGATCCTGCCCCAATCCATCAGAACCGGAGCCCATATTCGCTTGTGCGGCGAAGATATTCAAAACGGCGACACTCTCTTAGAGTGTGGCGAACGCCTCTACGCCCACCAGATCACGCTACTTGCCTCGCAGGGCATTTCACAAATCATGGTTTATAAGCGCCCCTGCATTGCTGTTTTTGCTTCGGGCAGTGAGCTTAAAATGCACTATGAAAATCTGGGTGCGCATCAAATCTACAACACCAACAGCCCGACGTTTATCGCACGTGCTAAAGAGCTTGGCTGTGAGGTCGCGTTTATCGGTACCGCAGAAGATTCGCTTAAAAGCATTGAAGAGCATATTTTAAGTGCGCTCGATGCCGATCTCATTATTACCTCGGGTGGGGTAAGTGTAGGCGATGCGGACTTTACCAAAGAGGCTTTTGGCGCATTTGGTTTTGAGAGCTTTTTTGACAAAGTTTCTATCAAACCCGGTAAACCCACCACGTTTGGCCGCATCAAAAACAGTTTTGTGCTCAATCTTCCAGGAAATCCACTGGCCGCCGCGCTCAATTTTGAGCTCTTTGCACACGCTATTATTTTAGCACTTAGCGGCACGCGCAAACGCCATTTCCAACCTTTACATGTAAGACTTGCGCAACCCTTACAAGTAAAGCCCGGTCGGCGTACGCTGGTGCCAGGATATTATGACGGGATTGCCTTTCATGTGTGTGATAAATTTGCGCCGGGCATGGTGTCGCCACTAGCCAAGTCCAATGGATTTATCATGCTTGATGAGTCTGTAAAAACGCTTGAGGCGGGAAGTGAAGTTAAAATGCTTCCGACTCGTTTTAAGTCACTTGGTGAAATGGCTGTGAGTCTGGTGACTACACCGTTAGAGGATTAACAAACGCCGTTTTTGCTTTGAGCTTTTCAAAGAGTTCGCTATCGCTCCACTCGGCTTGCACCGCCGGACTAAACACAATCTGCTCCAGCACGATAGCACCCATCGCTTCGTTGTAGGCATCGTCTCTAAAACCCTGTGCATATCCCGTGGCCGTCTCATGAACGATAATGCTATGCAGTTTCACTTCGCGCTCGCCGTTTTGCGTGGTGGTAAGCTGCATGAGCCTATCGATCAGCACGAAAAAGACGCGGCTAAACTGCTCTGCCGATGGCGATACCGGAAGCTCTACCCAGCGTTTGGAGTGGCGTTTTATATCTTCAATATACTCTGCATTATCGCCGCTCCACAAGCTCACCGCATGATCAAAACTGTCAATCAGCGTTTTGATATGCAACTTCATCAAGCCAAAATCGTACACCATCTGCCCATGATCGAGAAAATTGGATTCAAACAGCACCTCCACGCGGTATGAATGGCCGTGAAGCGACGCGCTACACCGCTCACTGGTGCAGTTACGGACGATGTGGGCGTTTTCAAATTTAAACTCTTTGCGAATAATCATCACACTCCCCTGTTTTGATCCCAGATACGGATATGCAAACGATCACTGTAGGTAAATCCGCGTTTTTTACAATACTCGATCACCGCTTCGGTATTGGCTTCGACCTCATGCTTGGAGCCGCCTTTGGGCATACATGTCACCTGCGTTTTGTGTGCAAGGGTAAGAATCTGCATAATCTCATCGTCCAGACCCGCCTCAAGCGACGCGGCATCGACCGTGAATTTGAAAAAGCTCTCATCGGCATGATCGATAATGGCATTGAACACTTCAGGACGTACGCGTTTATCAAATACTTCTGCACTGTTAGAGAGCTTCACCGAAAGCGCATAGGTGCAGGATTTATAGACCGGATAGTGATCAAAATCGACGGCTACGGCAGCATTGGTTTCAAAGGTAACGTGGTGATGATGGGCAATCAGATATTCCAAAAAATGGATAAGAATCGGATCATTGGCAAAAAGTAGCGGTTCGCCGCCCGTAAAGACAATGTCAACATCTTCGGGTAGGGTATAGCTTTGAAAAATAGCGATCAAGGTTTCGGTATCGTTTATGGCCTGCCAAGTGGCGCCAAAATGCTTTTTGTCTACGGCATAGACGGTATCGCACCCTTTAATCGTTGTGCCCTCAGGCGTACGCTCTTCGCACGCAAAACCTTCGCAACGCATATTACAGCCGCCAAAGCGAAAAAAGAGTGAGGGCACACCCGTGTATTTGCCCTCACCTTGAATGGAGTAAAAATGCTCGACCAAATAGAGCATCTCAGCCGCCTGTCTCATAAAACGCGCGGCTTGATGCTTCACCCTCTCCATCGCTCCAGCGGTTTTTTTCGGGCTTAGTGCGCACCACCTCTTTTAAGATGGCAGTCGCCTCTTTGATATCACCACGCTTAATGGCATCACGAATACTCATCGCTTCATCAAAATAGAGACAGGGGATCAGATGCCCCTCAGCGGTGAGGCGAATACGGTTACATGTAAGACAAAAGTCATCTTTATGCGGTTCGATAACTCCAAAGCGGTAGCCATCTTGCATCTTATAATAGTGTGAAGGGGAGTGACCATCAAAACCTTCATCTTCAAACGCGTAGCGCTGCGAGATTACATGTAAGAGTTCATCGGAGTTCATTCCTTTAACATCAGCCGCATGAACATTTTCCATATATTCAATAAAACGAATACTCATGCCCCCATCTTTGCAATACTCAAGCACATCTAGGATTTCATGATCGTTAATACCTTTCATAGGCACCATATTCACCTTTACATGTAAGCCTACATGTAATGCCTCTTCAACGCCTGCAAGAACATTTTTAAGCACATCTTTTTGCGCAATGTGTTCCGCTGTTTTGGCATTCAATGTATCGATGGAAACATTAATGCGTTTTAAGCCCGCATCTTTGAGTTTTTGCGCTGTATTTTTGAGCAGGTACGCATTGGTTGTCATAGCCAGATCAATATCTGGAGCGTAGTCGCAGATCATCTTGACAAAGACATCCAAACCTTCACGAAGTAGCGGTTCACCACCGGTGATGCGTATTTTTTTAACCCCCTCGTCAATAGAAACTTTGACAAATGCAAACAGCTCTTCAAAAGAGAGCAAATTCTCTTTGGGTACCCACGTAAAAGGTTTTTCGGGCATACAGTACTGACAGCGGAAATTACAGCGCTCGGTCACGGAGACGCGTAGATAATCCACAACACGATCATAACTATCAATTAACAGAGCTCATCCTTACATGTAAAGTAAATGACATTATATCGGGAAGAAAATAAAGTAGTAAAAGCAGAGAAGATATTTAAAAGTAGTTCGCGGGCTTATTACCAGCCGCGAACAATGGCGTGACATGCCGTACAGGCATTGACAATATCAGAGTATGCGTGATGCGCTTTACCCATCTCTTTTTGTGCCAAATAAATTTCCATCTCATCAACAGCAGAGTTAATGCGTTTTGCAGCATTAAACGCTACATTTTTCATATGTTGTTTATCTTTTGGAAGGTATTTTACCGTCTCGTCAAGACTAGCAAACATCTCATTTGCACTACGAATTTCTTTAATACCGTTGCGGATCATCGGCTCAGAGTTATATAAAAACCCTTTTTGAATGTTACTTAAACCGTTTTCGCTATGGCTCATATTGACTGCCAAAGTATCATCTGCCGCCATAAGCGCGCTACCAAAAAGTGCTAAAAATACTAAAGTTTTTGTAAATTTCATAAGTTGCCCTTTCAAAGATGTGCCGCTTAGTGCACATCTCTCCACAATTTGTTTTTCCAAAGTGTTGCCAAAATTGCAAACACCAACATATAGAGCATTACTTTCCAACCCAGATCTTCACGTTCTGCTTTTTTAGAATCACCCACCTCTTCAAGATACGCAATAATATGCTCTTCGACTTCTGCAGTAACTCCTACACGCGGCATACCGGTTCCGTGAAGCAGACGCTGTGGATCGTTGATAAAGTTTTCAAGATAGTGATGACCACGACTCTTGATGTATTGAGACAAATCCGGAGCAGCAGCACCGATATAGGCTTTTAGCGTATCGCTTGGCGTACGCGCTTCAATACCTGCATAGCCAAGTGAGTGACAGCGGCCACACGCATTTACAAAGTCTGCACGATGCTTTTCACTCTCACTTGCGTACTCCTCTTCAGGAATGCTTTTCAAAAATGCCACGATATCCATAATATCTTGAGCAGGCATCCAGTTAAATGCCGGCATAGGATGCACCTTGGCCCCGCCTTCGGGGTATTTATGGCTCAGGTGCGATGCCGTTACCGGATCGAAAATAAAGTTGGCAAGATAGTTGGTCTCATAGATATGGCCGGCGCTACTAAGATCCGGTGGAACCACACCATACGTTGCCGCAGAATCCGCATCGCTCATCATTGCAGGGTAGCCGACTTTTTCTGCCGAGTGACATGCAATACAGTTTGCTTCAAACTGCGCTTTACCGCGCTCTGCATCGCCTGCAAGTGATGTATCCACATTTTTAAGATCCGAACACGCATAATCCACAGGATCCGGCGTGGGGTGCATTACATGGTGCGCATACGGCTCAATACCGTAATACGTTACTGCAACTAGGGCAATAATGACAGCTAATATTTTAAACTCTTTCATTATTTACCTCCTACTATTTTTGACTCTATTTTCGTCAGAATCGGCAAGCTGATAAAGAGCAACAAGAACGTAGCGGATGAGAAGAATCCCACCCATGCATTGGTACCGGTTGGCGGCAATTTACCGTAGATGGTAAGCACAATTAAGTCTGCCATCAACGCCCAGAACCAAAACTTAAACATCGGGCGCTGATTGGCCGGTTTGACCATTGGTGAACGGTCAAGCCACGGCAGAATCAAGAAGATACCGTTTGCAAAACCAAAGGCCATCAGACCAAGGTCTTTACCGTGAATACCGGCAATGTCAAAGAACCAGCCACGAAGCACTTCATAAGACCAGAGGAAATACCACTCAGGATAGATGTGTGCCGGCGTTTTAAGACCATCTGCTTTATCAAAGTTGATGGCATCCATCGCAAACCCGTAGTGATAAAACACGAGGTAGAAAAAGAAGATCAAAAACCAGCCCAGAACCATAAAGTCTTTGGAGAGGAACATAGGCCAAAATGGAATAACTTTAGCCTCTTTTTTGTTGCCTGCTTTGTATTTTTCCGCCTCTTCTTCATAATCAAAGAACTCGCCCTCTTCGTTGTTAACGTGAGGAAAGCGCAATGCATAAAAGTGAAACGCGATGGCGCCTAAAATCGCCAATGGAATCAAGAGTACATGTAGCATAAAGAAGCGTGTTAGCGTCGCATCCGCAACATAGAAGTTACCGCGAATCCATACCACAAGCTCATCACCGATCACCGGAATACCACCGAAAATTTCAGTAATAACGTACGCCGCCCAGTAGCTCATTTGCCCCCACGGAAGCATATAACCCGAGAACCCTTCAGCCGAGAAGAGCATAAAGAGTAGCATCCCCGAAATCCAGATCATCTCACGCCCTTTTTTATAAGAGCCGTAGTAGATGCCGGTAAACATGTGAATGTAAATTACCAAAAAGACCACCGATGCACCTACGGCATGAACGTGTCTAAAGAGCCATCCGTACGCCACGTCTTGCATAATCGTAAAGTTAACGCTGTCAAATGCCAGATTCACATCCGGTTTGTAATACATTAAAAGGAAAATTCCCGAAATCAGGAGTAACTTAAACAAAATGGCAAGGATCATACCCATTGCCCAAAGGAAGTTGATATTTTTCGGAATCCAATATTCCGTCATCATCACCTTAACAAATTTATCAATGCCAAGGCGTTGATCGAACCACTCGTATGTTGATTCTGCTTTTTTAAATTCTGCCATATCGCCTCCTTTACGCTTGAGCCACTAGAGCTTTGTACTCTTCGCCCTCTTCGCCAAGCGTCAACGTCACACCGTTAACACTAAACGGAGGAATGACGAGCGGCTTTGGAGGAGGTCCAAAGGTATTCACACCGGCAGCAGTAAACTCACCACCGTGACATGCACATTTAAAATCTTTGCTATCAGGGCGATACGCCGGAATACAGCCAAGGTGCGTACACAAACCGATCATTACCGAGTAGTAATAATCACCTACTTTAACGTTACGTCCGTCGGTTGGAGCCATATCCGCACTGTATTTGAGCAAAAAGACCGGCTTTCCGCGCCAAACCACAACCTCAAGCTTATTCTCTTCAAGTGTCGATACGTCTACTGTCGTGAAACCTGCAGACATAACACTTGGAAGCGGATCCCAAGTTTTTTTCATTGCTACCAGTGATGCTACTGCACCGCCGGCCGCGACAAGACCAAAAGTCTTGCCGATAAAACCTCTTCTACTTTCATTTGTCATATTCATTCTCACTTATGTGAAATTTAGCTCACAATATACAGAAGAAAGCATTAAGTTTTTATAAAGCTAACGATTCTTTAATAAAGCGTACCACCTTTGCTGTTTCGTTAGGTAATATGTGATAAGAATGTGATGCGACTGCACCTATTGTTTTGGCTAATTTTTCAGCATTAAATCCGTCAATAATTGGGACATTTAATGCCTTAAAAAGCGGCAAAAAATCGCGAGGGTAATCCCTGCGTTGCAAATAGATTGGTCTGCCTTGTGATGCCAGAGTTTCCAAAACGGCCTGTGGTGAAGCACTTAGCAACATCTTTGAAGCTTTTATCATTTGTTCATAATTTTCAAACTCATGGCACGCGGTAAACGCTTTGGCAATCGCTGCCTCATAATCGTAAAAATAGTAAAACCCCACACCCAGATCCATCTGATGTTCTTGAAGCATCTCAAGATGCGCTTCGATATCTTTCTCATAATCGTCATCGCCAAAAAAGAAACTTTTTTCAATTGTTTTTTCGCCGTTTTGAAAATAGCTTTCATCTACTACAACACCTTTACATGTACCCGTACCTTCAAGATACGGCGAGATCAAAAATTCGTTGGGATGCCTTGTGTCGTTGGGATCATCGCTAATACGAATAAAGGTGGAAAAAAACGCCGTCATCTCATCAAGCAGTGCCGGATTATGCTCGGCCGAATCAAAAATGATCTTGTCGCCATGCTGCGCAATTTGGGGAATATTGCGCACCACATCAATGCCTACGGCGCGCTTAATCCCAAAATCACGCGCCACAGACGCAATACGGTAATCGGATGTGAGTAGTGTCATATCCATATCCAGTGCATTGATAATCGCCGCAGCACGACGGAAACGGTCCAGTCCAATGCGATGTCCGGTGTGTGCATAATAAAAGAGTCTCACGATTTTTTTGCCCCAATCTTAATATAGATCTGTATAATATCCAGCGCCGCGGGTGTCACGCCGCTGATTTGCGATGCGGCCTGTAGCGTAGGAGGTCTAAAGGTCTCAAGTTTTTCAACAATCTCTTTAGAGAGTCCCGATATCGAGGCGTAGTCAAAATCCTCGGGAATGCTTACATGTAAGAGGGTTTTCATCTTCTCGATGTCCTCATGCTGCTTTTCGACATAACGGGCGTATTTGGCTTCGGTGAGAATCTGCTCCTGAATATACGCATCGTATTGGCCAAGTTCAGGCAAAAGTTTGGGCAGTTTTTCCAGCGTAAAACTTTTGCGCTCAATAATCTGTGAAGCACTCTGACGGTCATTAATCGGCTCTTCGCCGATGCTTTGTAAAAACGCAATAAACTCTTTGTTAGGTGTAAAACTACTCGCGTTTATCTGATTCATTCCCGCATTTATCTGTAAGCGTTTTTGTTCAACACGCTCCAACTCTTTATCATCCAGTAGCCCCAATTCGTGCCCGTAGCGGCTTAGGCGCAAATCTGCCGTCTCTTCGCGTAACAGCAGGCGATACTCCGCGCGCGAGGTAAACATGCGATAGGGCTCTTTGGTGCCTTTGGTGACCAGATCATCAATCAGTACCCCAATGTACGCCTCATCGCGGCGCAAAATCAGCGGCTCTTTTTCTTGCAGTGCAAGACTCGCGTTAATACCCGCCATAAGCCCTTGTGCCGCTGCCTCTTCATAACCCGTAGTACCGTTAATCTGTCCGGCAAGATAGAGGTTTTTCACTTTTTTGGTCTCTAGGGTATGTTGTAGCTCGGTCGGATCGACATAATCGTACTCAATCGCGTAACCGTAACGCACGATTTTGGCATGTTCCATCCCGCGCACGGAGTGGATCATCTGCTGCTGTACATCGGGCGGCAGTGAAGTAGACATGCCGTTGATATAGCACTCCGTATTTTCCCACGTCTGCGGCTCTATGAAAAGATGATGGCGCTCTTTGTCACGAAAACGGTTGATTTTGTCTTCGATGCTAGGACAATAGCGCGGCCCTACCCCTTCGATCTGTCCGGTAAAGAGCGGTGCGCGGTGGAAATTGCCCTCGATAATGCGGTGCGTCTCGTCATTGGTATAGGCGATATAGCAGGGAATCTGCTCTTTCTCTTTCGCAAATGCCTCGCGGTCAGTACGAAAACTAAACGGGCTAGGCACCGCATCGCCCGCTTGCTCTTCCATGAGCGAAAAATCAATACTTGAGCTGTCAATCCGCGGACAGGTTCCGGTTTTGAGCCGCCCTACATGTAAGCCTGCACGGTGTAGCGAATCCGATAGCTTATTGGCCGAAAACTCTCCAAAACGCCCCGCTTCTTGCGTGACTTCGCCTACATGTACCACCCCTTTTAAAAAGGTGCCCGTGGTTAAAATCACCTTTTTGGCGCGGTACGCATTAAGCAGTTGCGTCCGCACGCCGACAACCTGATTATCCTCAATAATCAACTCATCCACCATCTCTTGCAGTAGATCGAGATTCTCTACATGTAAGATTAGATTTCTAGCAATAATGCGGTAGCGGTCCATATCGATCTGCGCGCGGCTACCGCGCACGGCCGGTCCTTTGGCGGCGTTTAAAATGCGAAACTGAATGCCCGCCTCGTCGGTAATGCGCCCCATTTCGCCGCCAAGCGCATCGACTTCGCGCACCAGATGCCCTTTGGCCAGACCGCCGATGGCGGGGTTGCAGCTTGTCGCGCCCACCTGTTCGGCCAAAATGGAGATTAGTAGTGTCGTGTTGCCCATGCGCGATGCGGCCAGCGCGGCTTCTACACCCGCATGACCGCCGCCGACAACGATAATATCATAGCTGTTCATAAAGCGAATTATACCCGCTTTTTAGAACCTTTCACGCTTACATGTACGCTGCCGTGTTGCGTCGTTTGAGATGATAGAATCCTACAAGTAGCAGTACTGCCAGCATCAACAGACGACCCCAATCCGTTAAAGACGGTACGGTGAGTGGCGCTTTTTTAAGCGGAATGTTGTTGAAGTACAGATTGCCCGAGTTTTGATCAATTTCAAAATCGAAGCAGTAGGGCTGATTGGCGGCAATATCAAAAACACCGCTTGTCGCAAGGTGATTACCGGCATCTTTATCCTGCCCTGCATACGTATCGCCTGAAGCGATCAGACACGGTGTACTTGAAGCGTTATAATCATCACTAAGCATCCATCCTGAAGGCGGCGTGACATCCATGCTACAGATATTGCTACTCAAAAGATTGCTTACACCAAACGCATAACTGCCATCACCGCTGGTCTGATTAGCCGGACTTGCAGTAGCACCGTTGTTACATGTAATGTTGATACTACCTCCGGGAATCACTTCGCCGTCCTCTTGATTGTAAAACCATCCCGAAGGATCATAATCACGATAATCGGGGATACCGTCGCCGTCACGATCACCGGTACCCTCATCGATATCTTTTTTACCGTCGTTATCGCTATCCTCATCTTCATCGTTTGGCGTACCGTCGCCGTCATCATCCTCAGGCTCTTCTACGTCATCAGGAATGCCGTCACCGTCTTTGTCGTAATCGTACCCAAAGTCGGCATCGACATAATCCTCTTCGGGAGCCAATGTGTAGGTAAGCGGGTTATTATATGTCGTAATGGCCCAGTTATATGATGATGGTAGCGTGCTCTCATCAACACTAACGCTGTAGGTATCGGGTTTGAGCCCTTCAAAAAGATAATTTCCATTTCCATCGGTAATCTGCGTATCGACAACGGTTCCCAAATGGTCTTTAAGCACGACACTCACACCCGAAATTCCCGATTCGCTACCATCAAGCGTTTGGTCGGCATTATCGTCGTGCCATACGGTATCGCCGATGGAGCCGAGTCGGTAAATTCCCATATCCCAATCGGGATCAAAGGTATCTACCACAAGCGTAATCGTATCACTAAGCATGGTGGCTACATTGACGTCGCTGTCAATACCGTGGTTACTTCCCACCGATTTAGGAGAGAGTACATAGCCTGTTGGCAGTGTAAAATGTACTTTATAATTTCCGGGATCTAAATTGATAAAGTCATAATGGCCATTAGCATCCGTGGTAGTACATGCCACTGCCGTACCGTTGGCATCATTGACGCTATTGCCGGAAGTATCTTCAAGACACACTTCAATACCGTTAACGCCCTCTTCGCCGCTATCTTGAATACCGTTGGCATTGCTATCGTGCCATACGGTATCGCCCAGACCGGTCTGTTTCACATACACACCCATATCAAACGTCGTATTCACATCACCGCTATAGAGTGTGACCGAAGCGGTTTTGCCACTCACCGTATCGGCATCGCTATCTGCGGTATCATCACCGCCCTGATCTTGTTGAGAAACCACATAGTACGAAGCCGGCAGTGTAGAGAGATTAAACTCGACAGAGTAAGTACCCGGCATAATGTCACTAAACATATATAACCCGTTACTGTCCGTGGTATTAGTATCTCTGATGATACCGCCGTTATCAAGCAGATAGACCTCAACATTAGCAACACCGTGTTCAGCACCATCTTGAATACCGTTTCGGTTGTTGTCGTACCATACGCGGTTGCCTAGCGACGCATACTCATAGAGCCCGCCGTCAATCGTTTCATTATTTTCACCCGAAACCAGTGTCTCGGCACTGCTTAGATAGTATCCATCACTATTTTGAGTGGATGTAATATCGCTATCGGCCGTATCGTCTCCACCAAGATTTAGTAGCGTTACCAGATAATCTTGAGCATCAAAACCGACCACATAACTATCGGGTCGTAGCCCCGTAAAGCTATAAATACCGTTGCTGTCAGTTGTCGTACTCGATAGATACGTATTTGTATCACTTGCATAGTAAAGATAGACATCAATACCCGAAACGCTGTTCTCTCCGGCTTCTTGAATACCGTTGATGTTGTAATCTTCCCACACATAATTACCCAGCGATGCCGGAATATAGATACCCATATCCCAGCTCATATCATCTTCGTTAGAGGTGAGTGTCGTCGTTGCCGTTTGATGCGGAGCTACAAGATTGGCATCGCTATCGGCATTATCGTTTCCGCCCTGATCTTTCAGTGCAACCACATGTCCCGCGGGCAAGTCGGAGAAAACCAGATAATAACCTCCCGGATTTAGGTTATCAAACAGATAGGTGCCGCCCGAGGATGTTGTAGTAGTACCCTGCAAAGCATCTGCGCTGTTATAAAGCGATACGCTCACGCCATCAACACCGCTCTCGGCATCTTGCAGTCCGTCACCGTCATAATCAAGCCATACGAAGTTGCCTATAGAAGCTTGTCGATATAGCCCAATATCACGGGTACGGTCATCGCTTCCGATGGAGAGCGGAATATTCACAATCTTGGCAGAATCTACTCCGGTTGAAATACCGTTGTTGTGATTATCTCCGCTACTAAAAGTGCTTAAAAGATAGGGGTGCGAAGGATCATCGCTTACATCCACACCGCTCCAGTCAAACGTAATATTGTAATCACCCGGCGTAAGATATTCAAAGAGATACACCCCGTTACTTCCGGTCGTTTGTGTCGCTACGACTGCACCGTCGATATTGCGCCACAGTGTTACGTCAACGCCCAAAATTCCATCTTCGCCACTATTTTTAATACCGTTATAGTTACGGTCGTAAAAGATGAAGTTACCCACCGTAGCCGTACCGGTTAATCCGGCATCAACACTAAGATTAACATTGCCGACGGTATTGGCATCGAAGCTACCGTCTTCGCCGCTAGGATTACTCTCGAATCCAAACAAAGGTGTGCGCATGGTAATGTTTGCATCACTGTCAAGCGTATCGTCACTTCCCTGATTGTCATAGGTCATGCCAAATCCAGTGGGCGGTACAAACTCGACATAATAGTTCGTTGACGGATCAATACCATAAAAGAGATAGCGCCCCGTTTTTGTTGTAGCCGTAATGTCGATAAGGGTATCACTCTCATCAAAGAGTTTAACGGTCACGCTATAGCTATCATTACTGTCGTTTTGAATGCCGTCGGTCGAAGGGGTATCGTACCAGACATAATCGCCCAGCGCATAGTGTGTGGCACTGTTAAGCCCCGCATCAAGCGTATCGTCTTCTTGTGTTCCGCTTAGAGCAACCGAGTCCAAACATTTCGATCCGGTCGTATTGTCGGTAAACGCGTAATTTGCCGGAGCGATAATCTTGACCGAGTAGCTTCCGTTGGGAAGATTAACGAAACGGTACGCTCCCATATTTCCGTTGTAGTCTGTTGCCGTGACGGTGGTGTCAATAGCGCTACCGCTACATCCCGATCCACTATATAGCTCCACGTCAATACCGTTCATTCCGGGCTCTTCGCTATCTTGGACATCGTCATCATCAATATCCAACCAGATATAATCGCCTACGCTGTTATTATCATCGCCACTCTCAGCAAAGACTTCAATCCCTACACGAAGCGGTTCTGAGGGCAACAACCAGCTATTGTCAATACGTTGCGCCTTAAAGGCAAAAGAGTTCCACGCGACATCGCCCGTAGGGGCATCGACGGGAACAAACATCTTCCAGTAAAAGCTAAACGACTCACTACCGTCAAGCGTGACGCTGTTTTTAAAGTCAATCCAAATGGAGCGGATTTGTGAGAGGTCTGTCGGTGCGAAATCGCTAAGTATTCTCCACTCTGGGTCTTCACATGTAGGATCATTCACATCAAAATCCGCTTCATCGCCATCACCGCGGCACGGGTTGGTAGAGAGCGAGTATTTTACAACCGCTCCTAGGAATGCCGAGAGATCGGGAAGCTCTGCTAGATTGGGTCTCCATGATGTCGTGCGATCTTCGCCGATAGCCAAAACCCCGTGATCGGATTCGATAGGCAAAATATCGATAATTTGAATGTTCGAGACGGCAACGTTTCCGTTGTTGGCAATGGTCATGTTGTAATCTGCCTGACCGCCGTGAAGGGTTTTACCGGTATTGGGAAGACGGGTCCAGTCGCTGTCAAGCGCCCCTTTAACCCATTTTTGTGACGACATATTAGTAACATCAAGAATCGTCACCAATGCCGAAGCCTGACATAACATATCGGTGGTATCGCTGTCATTATTCAGGTCGTAGCCAAATGTGCTTTCATCGTAAGCACCGCTTTGCGTACCGTTTTGAGCAGATGTACTACACGCATACGCTCTGCCATCGTTAGGCTCCGGATCAGCCGATATAAAGACTTTATTTACCGACTCGCCCGTGTATTCGTTGGCGGTATTGTCAATGGTAGCCGTATAGACCAGTTGGCACGATTCGCCGCGTTCAAATGCGCCGGTAAATGCCCAAAGCAGATGCGTTTGACTCGTATCGCCGTGAAAATCGGTAGTGAGCTGCGCACTTGTTCCCGTCGTATTACTCACTCCGGTAACACCTGCGGGTGTACCGATGGCACATGTGGTTGCACCCGTCATACCGTTAAAGGTAAAACCTACTGGCAGAAGATCAGAGACAATCGGATTTTCCATCGTTTGCGTAGCGCTTGAGCTGTTGGACACCGTAATGCTAAACGTTACCGTCTCGCCGATATTCACTTCGCCCGAAGGGCCGCTTTTACTTACCGTAGGCTGGGAGTAGCTGTCGCGGATGTACACGTCGGCACTGGCATTGGCCGTAAGATGATCGGGTTGGGTTGCATTGCCGTCCGCCGAGAGTGTTGCCGTGTTTGGAATGGTATAGACCGGACTCTGCGGTGTGGATGTCGTGATATCTCCACTCAGCGTCGGCGGTGTAGTGGTATCGAAATCCACAGGAACATTACCGTAATTAAAACGGATCTGCTGTACGTTTGACAAACCGCTATACGTTGTCGATGCTCCAAAAGCGGGAGTTCCCAGAGTCTGCCAAGAACCGTTGTAATACTCAACCGTGTAGGTGCCGCCAAGCCCCGTACCGCTATAAACACCCGTAGTTATCTGTGTCACATCAATATTGCTCTCATCAACATCATCAAGCATCACAAAATTTTCAAGATTGATATTTCCGGTACTTTTTGGTGTCAGTGTATACGTTACATGTAAGGCGCTGTAATCGGCTTCATCATCGCGAAGCCAGTTGGTGCCGTCACTCCCTTTGGTCGTGCCGGAAACCGAAGCCGATTTGCTAAGCGAAATCTGTGGTACGCCGTTAAAAACATACGTTTCAAGCGTATTACTAAGCGGTGTCGCAAATATGGTATGCGTATTACTATTAATATCCGTAACGCTTGCATGAGCGTTATTGGTAACCGTGTCACCGATATTGATAGAAGCGTTATTCTCTTCATCATAAAGAACCGTTACCGTATCACTCCAGCAACCTGAACTCACCGTTTTTGCGCCAAGAGCACTCCATGTCACACGATGTGTCGCCGCATCATACGTTCCTCCGCTCACATAGGTTGCTCTAGGATCAAGGGTATCGGTAACACTAAAATCGCTTAAATCCAGATTGCCGCTACTGCCGTTTGGACACACCTGCACACTATACGTGACATTGCGATTTGCATAAAAACCGCTTTGCCATACATCTTCGGCAACGTGAGATTTGTTAACACTCCATTGCGCAGAAGCAGTGGCGGTCACCGAGGCCGTTGAGGGAGTTTGAGGAACCGAATCCACCGTAGCATTTACGGTATTATCAAACGTCGTACCGTTAGCCGTCGTACCGCTTGGAATACGACCGATAATGCGTAGCTCTCCGGTTGAGCCTGCTTCGAGTACCGAACCAAAAGTCCATGTTACCGTGCCCGAAGACTCATTACTGCTACTTACGTCCGTACTGTCATAATGTTTGACATATTGCATGGTGCCCGGAAGGGCGTCGGTAATAACGACATTGTCACAATTCTCTTGCGTACTGGCGCAGGTATAGCGAATGGTGTAGGTAATCTCACTACCGCTTGCCACACTGCCCGAAGGCGAAGCCGTCTTTTCCAATTTTAGTGTTGCCGTAGCCAACAGTGTTGAAACCAACAGCATTATTATTGTTATAAAACGCATTCCCATTTAACAACTCCTATTTCATGATATAAAACAATTTTATTATTGTAGTTGCCAAACGTATCAAAATCGTCTCAATAATATCAAAATATATCAACATCATCTCAACATCATCAAATCGATTCAAGCTTTGGCGCTCTTTTTGCTACAATTGAGAAAAAAAACAGGAGTTTTTGCCAATGGCAAAGATGAGTAAAGAAGAGATTGAAAAGCTTCTAGGAACCTATACCCCCGAAAGTGTAGAGTATGATCCCGAAGTGGACGGTAGTGACGAGCATAAGATTCGCGATGCGCTTATGGAAGAGAAAGAGGAACTCAAAGACGTTATCACCAAACTCAAAGAGAAAAACCGCGGTACACGCAAAGTGCGCAGATAGGCTTACATGTACCGCATAGGGCTACTTCTTATTATCTTCACCCTGCTACTAGCAGAGCCCTATGTATCAAAAGCCATTATCGACGCAATCGAAAAAAAATACGGCGCACAAGCCAAAAACCGTTTTGAGTTGCTTAATGCTACTTTGGAAAAGCTCAAAAACCGAAGTGATCTTGAAAAGCTCAAAGAGGTCAACGACTTTTATAACGACGTGCCGTATCTGTCAGACAAGAAAAACTGGAAATTGGGCGATTACTGGGCCACGCCACTGGAGTTTTTGGGGCGTGACCGCGGCGATTGCGAGGATTACGTGATTGCCAAATATTTTGCCCTGCGCTACCTTGGCGTGGATAGCAAAAAGCTCTACTTTTCGTATGTTAAATCGCTCAAATACAAACAAGCACACATGGTTCTGACCTATTTTGAAACCCCCAAATCGATTCCGCTGGTTTTAGACAACTATAACCTCAAAATTTTTCCCGCCGATAAGCGGCGCGATCTGGTGCCGATTTATAACTTTAACGGCGATTCACTTTACTTGGCCAGCCGCAAAGGCACGCAGGCAAAAGCGATCAAAAAAAGCGACAAGACCCACAAAAAATGGGACATTCTTATTGACAACATCAAAAGGAACAAACTATGACACTCTATAAACAGATGGCGCTGCTCATTTCGATCATACTGATTCTAATACTCTCCTCGGTGATGGTGCAAAACTTTATTAACGCCAACAAAGCCATACAAGAGGGGCTGTATGAAGATGCCAAAAATACCGCATCATCACTGAGCCTCTCACTCGGCACCGCTTTGGGTGATGAGAGCATTATGGAGACGATGATCAACGCCACTTTTGATAGCGGCCATTATGTGCGTATCGCCCTTTTGGATATGGACAATCAAAAGATTTATGAGCGTATCGCCGAGCAATCGCATCCCGATGTGCCGCAGTGGTTTATGCGCAATGTGAGCATCTCCGTACCCGTGGCACTCTCACAAGTATCGGCGGGATGGAGCCCTATTGGAACTTTACATGTACAAAGCGATCCGGCCTATGCGTATGAACAGCTCTATACCACGCTACGCGATCTGTTTGTCTCTTTTATCACAATTGCCGTTATTAGCCTTTTGGTGCTCAATTATCTCTTACATGTAGTATTAAAACCGCTCAAACGGGTGCAAAATCAGGCCGAATCGATTTTAAAAAATCAGTTTATTTTTCAAGAGAACATGCCTTTTACTACGGAGTTTCATGATGTGGTAAAAGGCATGAATGCCATGGTCAAACGGGTCAAAGAGATTTTTGAAAAGGGCAACGAAGCGATGGCGCGCAACCAAGAGCTGATGTACAACGATCCCGTGACCAAACTCTTTAACCGCCGCTATCTGATGCTCAAACTCCCCGATCTGCTTGAGCGTGCCAATGAGCGCAACGGCGGGATGTTACTGCTAGTTGCACTTGAAGGTGCGCAAGACGTCAACAAAAAACTGGGACGACAAAAAGCCGATGATTTCTTTAAAGCGCTTGGCGATGCGTTTTTGGAACTTGGAAAGAGCTATGATGACAGTGTTGTCGCCCGCGTTAACGGTACCGAGTTTGCCCTGCTGTTGCCTAACTGTGACGCACACGAAGGCAATAGTGTTGCTGAAGCAATGAACCGTAGTATTGAAACGCTTAAAACCGCCTATGGACTTGAACGCCGCGACGCAGATATCAATATCGGACTCTATCGCTATGTGACGGGACAAGACATTCCCACCGTAATGACCAAAGCCGACTACGCACTCACCAACGCCAAGGCCAAAGAGAACGACAACACCTACCTGTTTGATATTCAGGATGATAAAAGCGCCATGGGTAAAGAGCAGTGGCGCGGCGTGATTGAAAAAGCCATCGATACCCATGCCTTCAATCTGACTCTATGGCCTGTTTTTAATACAGCCAGCGACACCGTTGTTCAAAACGTTATGACCTTTTCGATTTACGATGAACAGAGCGAATTTTCTTACGGCAGTTTTGCACCGCAAGCCATCTCTTTGGGCTTAATGCCGGAGATGTACCTAAAATCGCTTGAAACGCTTTTTAATACACCGCCAAAAAAGATATCAAAAGTCTGTTCTATTCGGTTTTCAAGCGACTTTTTAAAAGCGCCTCACAGCTATGAAAAGCTCAAAACGCTCTTGCAGCGTTATGCCAGTACGATTGCATTTGAACTGGCGTTTGAGATTTCTGATGCCATTGTTTTACAACATCTCGAACTTGTACTACAATTCGATCAGCTATTTGATGATTTTGGGTACAAAGTCGGTATCAACCAGTTTACGGGCGAGTCTAAAAACTATGCCTATCTGCAAGAGATTCGCCCGCATTTTATTAAAGCCGACGTCGCTTTTATGCTCGATCAGACTACGGAGAGTATGCAGGCGCTTCAACTTATGACGGATTCGCTGGGCATTGAGCTCATCGCCACGGGCGTACGCGAAGAAACGCAGCTTGAACAGCTTAAAACACTGGGTATTACCACCATTCAGGGCATTTTGGCTGAAACACTATCGGGAGCATCACAATGATTCAAAACGCACACAACGCTTATAACGCTCAGGATTTCGCTACCGCTTTTACACTATACGAAGATTTAGCCGCTGCCGGAAACCCCGATGCCCAGACGTCGCTAGCTTACATGTACCAAAATGCCCAAGGTTGTGAACGCGATGATGCCAAAGCCTTTGCACTTTACGAATCCGCGAGTGCGCAGTATCAGCCACTGGCACTCTTTAATCTGGCGCTTTTGTATGCTAACGGACTTGGCGGCGTGGAACATGACCAGCTTAAAGCCTTCGAGCTCTATCTTGCCGCCGCTGAGCGCGAAGTACCGCAGGCGATGTATGAGGTTGCCCTAATGCTAGAGCGCGGTCTGGGGTGTGTGCAAAACTACTCCGAAGCCGCCTTTTGGTATGAAGAAGCCGCCAAACGCGGCCATACCGAAGCCTTTAACAATCTGGGCGTGCTCTATAAAGAGGGACATGGCGTGCATCAGGATTTTGCCCGCGCGTTTATCTGTTTTTCGCGTGCATCGCAGGGCAATCTGCCGACTGGCCATTACAATCTGGGGCAGATGTACGATCAAGGGCTGGGTTGCGAAGAGGATCACGACAAAGCGCTTGAGTATTGCCGCAAAGCCGCATTTGGCGGGCATGAAAAAGCCAAAGCGATTATTGCCAGTCTACAAGAAGAGGGAAAAATCGTTTTTTAAGCTACAATAGTGCCATGAAGCCGTACCACTCCATAGCCTTCAAAGTCATTGCGTTCTTTGTTGCCTTTGCGGTTGCCATATGGATTGCCATGATTGCCAACTTCAAGATGATTAGCAATGATGTCCACAAGAGCGTCTACACCAATCTAAAACTTAGCGGACAAAACATCGCCAATGAAATCAAAATCATGCAAACAGGTGTGGAGGCAACCGTTTGCGCACTGGCACACAGTGTCACCGTTTCAAAACAGATTATCGACAAAGCGTTGGTGAAAAGAGTGTTGCAAAACAACCGATACCCCTCTATTGTCAGCGGAGGCATCTGGCTTGAAAACCGTAACGAAGCCCTCTTTTTTGTTAAAGACCTCAACGGAACCCTCTATTATGACGACAGCTATGCCAAAGAGGCATCTCAAGATTATCGCAACGCTTCATGGTACGCTCCCGTACGCAAGCTAAAAGAGGATACCGTACGCTATTCAGACGTCTATATTGACCCCTATACCCATGAAGAGATGATAACGATAAGCGCGCCGATTTATCGCGATGCGGTTTTTGAAGGTGTCACTACAATCGACATCGCTACCAAAAATATCGATACAATTGCTCAAACGTATGCACAGAAGATAGGCGGTTACGTTTTGATGCTGGATCAAAGTAACACTATCATAGCCAACAGTGCCACAGATCACTACAAACATTTAAATGATCTTGCAAACCAAAAACCCTCTTTTTATGATTTTAACAGTCAATTGCAAAACGGTGCCCATTTTATTTTTGACAACGATCCTTTCTTACATGTAAAGAGTTACGGCACGGTTTTTATTTCGCCGCAAACGCAGTGGAAACTGGTTTTAATCACACCTTATGACAAAGCGTTTTATCTGCTTGAAACGATTATCAATACCGTCGCTAATACTTCAATTATTGCGGTACTAATCCTCGCATTTTTAGGCTATTACGGGCTTAAATATCTTATTATCCGCCCCATCAACACTATCTCGCGTCAACTCCACAACGATCACCACAAAGCAATTGCACTGCTCTCGCCGGTTCAAACGGATCAAAAAGGCGAGATTGGCGAAATGGTCGATATTCTCAATGAACGCACCGAAGCACTCAAAGAGCGCCATCATGAAGTGCTTGAGCTTCAAGCGGAGATTGAAGCAACCCAAAAGGAGGTGGTTTTTACCATGGGTGCCATTGGTGAAAGCCGCTCAAAAGAGACGGGCAATCACGTGAAACGGGTCGCTGAGTATTCCAAAATTCTTGCACTCTATTACGGACTTGACGAAGCCGAAGCCGAAATGCTCAAACAGGCCTCCCCTATGCATGATATCGGTAAAGTCGCTATACCCGATGCCATTTTAAACAAACCCGGACGCTTTGATAAGGAGGAGCGAAAAATCATGGATACCCATGCCGAGCTGGGGCATCAGATGCTACGATACTCCGAGCGCCCTTTGCTCAAATGTGCGGCAACCGTGGCGTATGAGCATCATGAAAAGTATGACGGTACGGGGTATCCGCAAAAACTTAAAGGCGAATCAATTCATATTTACGGACGCATCACGGCACTTGCGGATGTGTTTGATGCATTGGGAAGTGACCGCTGTTATAAAAAAGCGTGGGAAGACGACAAAATATTTACGCTCTTTAAAGAGGAGCGCGGCAAACATTTTGATCCCAAACTCGTCGATATCTTTTTTGAACATCTCGACGAATTTCTGACCGTGCGTGAAACATTAAAAGACCGATACGACGCTTTTTAGTGCTGTGCCATCTGCGAACCCAGCAACACGCCCAATGCGATTGCGGCAACCACTGGAACACCATTATGATGATGACGATGCCTACTGGGACGATAATACGGACGATGATGGTTCACATAATGGTGATGATGTGAATGACCGTAATGCGATGTAGGTTTTGTATAGTGATGGTGATGGTTATGATGATGTGAATCATGATGTTGAGCATGGGCACTGAGTGTAAGCACGAGTGCAACGAAAATAATTTTAAGCGGTGACATAATTGCCTCCTTGAGTTTAGATACGATGATCTTTACATGTAACCGTGGAGTCATTGTGAACATGTTATATGTAATCTATTTGGCAGTTATGATATAATTATTTTCAAACCAAAAATATATAATATTATTTTATATAGTTAAAAATAGCTTGTAAAAACATTTTGTGTGTTACTAACCATTGTGCTTTCTTGCAAAACTACTGTCATATGGGATGGTACACAAATAACGAGGCTAACTTATGAAACATCGTTTTAAGCTCGAATCTAAACTCTTTTTTCTTCTTACCATAGTAACGATAGCGGTAATTTTTATTAATAGCTACATAAACTATAGCACTTCAATGTCGATGCTAAAAAAACAAGCTTACGACTGTTTGACCGCTATTCGTGAGATGAAAGCCGGACAGGTAGAAGATTATCTGGGACATATCCGGCATCAGGTGCTCACACTCTCTGAGAGTCGTATGGTTATTGATGCTATGAAGAGCTTCACATCGGCCTATCAAACGGTTGCAAAAGAGGAGCACCTTTCATCACAAGAGTATGATGCGGCACGCGAACGGCTGAAACGGTATTACGAAAAAGAGTTTTTACCTAGGCTCGCTTCTAACACCGTAACACGTCCAAACGTTGATACATACCTACCCGACACTATCAATACGATTTTGCTTCAAGACATCTATATCAGTAACAACGCTTATGATACAGGTAAAAAACAGAGCTTAAAGACAACGCCCCATAACATCGCATACAATAGCGTCCATGAGCAGTATCATCCGATTTTTTTAAGTTATCTGGAAAAGTTTGGATACTACGATATTTTTCTAGTCGATCACAAAACGGGACGTATCGTCTACTCGGTCTTTAAAGAGGTGGATTTTGCAACGTCGCTTTTAAACGGTCCCTACCAAACGACAAACTTTGCCAAAGCGTTCCGTGCCGCCGCAGAAGCAAACGATAAAGAGTTTGTCAAACTGGTAGATTTCGCGCCGTATCACCCCTCGTACAATACACATGCTTCGTTTATCGCTTCGCCGATTTATGACGGCGATGAAAAAATAGGGGTGTTGATGTTTCAGATGCCCGTAGACAAAATGAACGAGGTTATGACCAACCATTACAGATGGCGCGATGTCGGTCTGGGTGAGAGCGGAGAGACCTATCTTGTGGGCAATGACTATACTCTAAGAACACAATCGAGGTTTTTAAAAGAGGACAAAGCAAACTATCTAAAAATGGTGCGTGACATTGGCCTGCCTGAAAAAACGGTAAATTTGATCGATACGTTCAATAGCAGTATCGGCCTACAGCAGGTCAAAACCAAAGGAACGATCAGCGCGCTAAAGGGTGCAAGTGGAACCGAGACGTTTCGTGATTATCGCGGTGTCATGGTACTCTCTTCGTATCGGCCGCTCAATATACCCGATGTAACGTGGGTTATTATGAGTGAGATTGATGCGACAGAAGCCTTTCAAGCCGTCGATTCCATGCGCGACAGAAGCATTGGACTCTTCTTTGTATTGCTGTTTGGCATTATAATCATCTCGGGATATTTTAGCAAACGTCTCACGCAGCCTATTAAAAATCTACAAGCCGATGCCAATGCGCTCGCCGGCGGAAATCTCGATGTTGAAATTAAAAAAGAGCGCAACGACGAGATTGGAGAACTCGCCACTGCATTTGATGCTATGAGAAATGCAATTAGAAAATCGCTTTTTGATCTTCAAGACAT
This sequence comes from Sulfurimonadaceae bacterium, assembly GCA_050292115.1. GTDB lineage: Bacteria > Campylobacterota > Campylobacteria > Campylobacterales > Sulfurimonadaceae > JAFGUB01. The sequence continues at coordinate 113,969 of JBNKLA010000107.1, forward strand.
CAACCGCAATCTTGAACGAACAGTTCAAAAACGCACCGAACAGATCCAGATAGCTTACAATGAACTCGATCAATACAAAAATGCACTTGAGTTTAAGGTCGAAAAAGAGATTAAACGAAGGGAGGAGACCACAAAAGTCAAAAAGCAGATGGAGGGCGAACTCAATGTCGCCCACGATATTCAGATGAGTTTAATCCCCTTGCTTTTTCCGGTTTTTACGGATCACAAAGAGTTTTCAATTCATGCGGATATCAAACCTGCTAGAGAGGTGGGCGGCGATTTTTACGATTTTTATTTTATCGATGAGAACCATCTTTGTGTCGTTATTGGCGATGTTTCGGGCAAAGGCATTCCCGCAGCGCTTTTTATGGCAGTGACTAAAACACTCATCAAGTCCCGCGCGGCAGATGATCTTTCACCGGCGAGTATTTTGTCGTATGTAAATAACGAGATGAGCGAAGACAATCCAGCTTCGATGTTTGTCACGCTCTTTATCGGGGTGATCGATCTTAACAGCGGCACAATGCTCTACAGCAATGCCGGCCATAATCCTCCCTATATTGTAAAAGACGACGGGTCGCTAACATCCTTAAGAGAGCGCCATGGACCGATAGTTGGAGCGCTAGAAGGATTGACCTTCAAAGAGAACACCGTAGCACTTCGCTCCAAAGACAAGCTGGTACTTTTTACCGACGGAGTAACCGAAGCGATGAACGGCAACAATGAGTTATTTGGCGAAGAGCGTCTTAAATCCGCGCTTATGAAAAATTATCAAGACGAACCGGAAGCATTGATCGAAAAGCTAATGCAAGCCGTCTCAACACATGAAGCGCAAACGCCTCAATCCGATGATATTACGGTTTTGGTCTTTAAATTTATCGGTAAAGTAGATTTTACCTCTGAAGCATTTAGCATTTCCAACAACTTTTCGGCATTGCCCAAGGTACTCAAAAGTTTTGAACGCTTTGCAAAGCAGTGTGGCATTGCCGTAGCCTTGATTTATAAGGTCAATATTGCATTGGATGATCTGTTAAACAATATCATCTCCTACGCGTACGAAGATGAGCTAGAGCATACTATCGACATACATTTTGAATGTAACGAAGATAAGTTATCGATCATTATTAGTGATGACGGTATGCCGTTTAATCCATTTGACGGCGGATTCATTGATACCGCTTTGCCACTAGAAGGGCGACAGGTTGGCGGCTTGGGCATTCATCTGGTCAAAGAGATGATGGACGGATACACCTATGCCCGAAAAATCAATAAAAACGTTGTGACACTCACACTTTATTTGTCTCAAAACCTATCATAAAGGAGCATGGATATGGAAATTGTTCAAAAAAAGCGCGGAGACGTCAATATTATCTCTATTTTAGGAAGCTTGGATACGATGACATCTCCAGAGGTCGAAACGTATATGATGACATGTATCAACGAAGGCTGCCATAAACTGCTAATCAATCTGGAGGAGACAACTTATATTAGCAGTTCGGGGTTGCGTGTTATGCTGGTGGTGGCAAAAAGACTTAAAGGCATGGGTGAATTGCGACTATCCAACCTCAGTAAAACCGTCGAAGAGGTATTTGAAATTTCAGGCTTTAATCTGATTTTAAATGTGCACGCGACAGAACAAGAAGCACTGAGCAATTTTCCATCGGAGAAGCGATGACAACCGATCGTGCTATCGAGGAACTTCTTTTGATTACGTCACAAATGATCAAAGGAGATGAAAAGGCCGCAGAGCTACTAATGGATTTCATTGCCAAAAGAGAGGTTGCTTCCGAGGGATTGCTTAAACTTGCGGAAAACATTGATATGATCACCGTCCAAAAAGAGGCGCAGACCTTTCGGCTTGAGCAGATTATCGAGAATCTGCTACGTGCGCAAAAGGAGGTCGAAAAAGCGCGGCACGATCCTTTAACGGGTATGCCCAATCGGGCGTTGTTTTGCGATTTCATGACCCGATCACTTAGAGATAACGCCAATGACGAGCAGGTCGCTTTGATGTTTATCGATCTGGATCGGTTTAAACAGGTCAATGACACGTTGGGACATGACGCGGGTGATGAGATCTTGCAACTTGCCAGCCTGCGTATCAAAGCGTGCATCAAAAAATACGATATTCTTAGTCGTTTGGGCGGTGATGAGTTTACGGTAATCTTGCCGCATATCAAAAACCGTGACGACGTAATTGCGATTGCAAAACGTATCATCGCAAATATTGCAAAACCGTTTCAGCTTGCAAACGGCATAGGCAACATCAGCGCTTCCATCGGCATCAGTTTTTATCCCAATGATGCCAACACACCGGTATCGCTTCTGAAAAATGCCGATATCGCCATGTATAAAGCAAAAGAGAACGGAAAAAACCGTTTTGACTTTTACAAAGAGCCGGCGGATACCCTTACATGTAAAGAGTAATCATTCACCGCCACTCCAGCTACTTTAGCGTTTGCAAACCTTTATCAATCCACCCCCAGTGAATGCCGCCGTCAAGCTCATAAACATGTTTATACCCAAGCCTCGCACCCATAATTTCACCCAACGTTTTTGTTCTATTGGCATGGGCGCAGACCAGTATAAAAGGCTGCTCTTTGTCACGCACCACCTGCGAAAACGCGTGCAAGAAAGCATCAAGATCATACGCTCCCACCTCATCAAAAAACGTGATCTTGTGACTGCCTTCGATAACGCCGTCATCTTCCCATTCATCGGCTCTTCTAATGTCGATAACAGTAAAGCCTTCTTCTTTTTTTTGTTGAAACTCTTTTGTTGAAAGAGATTTAAACGGCCCGAAATTCAGCATGTATCTCCTTTTTACGCTTAAAAGGAGATATACATAAATTGTGCCTGTTTATTGGGATCAATAGAGAAAATGATTTTCAACTTTTTTACTACTTAGAAGTCTTGACACGTATTACGTGTTATAGTATAATTTTGCTATAACGCCCTTGGCAGTACGCTCACTAGGAAATGCAGGTGAAGCCGATCCCTTGGGCTTTTTTTTTGGACATTTTTTATGAAAACTGCAATCCTTGTTGATGGTGATTTTTACCTTAGACGCCACAGC
>JBNKLA010000108.1:0-5552 GCA_050292115.1 Sulfurimonadaceae bacterium
CTATTAGTGAAACAGCAATAGACTTCTTGCAAAACTCCCAGATAGACTCAGCACTTAAAAGCACAGTGTGCTCTTAATTGCCCCAAGGGAGCCAAGAAACGTAGCAATCTTGAACTTTTTTCTTTGCGTCCGTAGCTACGGCTACGCACTTAAAGAAGAAAAGCCCAATCTCACTACGTCTCTTGGCTCTGAGACTATTTGGGAGTTTTGCAAGAAGTCTAATGATATGGAGCCCTTATGACACCCACGCAACGTTATCAAAAACTTAAAGAACACCTCTCTAATGAAAATCCGGTAATGCTGGATGTGATTGCACAGTATGAAGCGCTGGATCGTATTGGTCGTAAAGTGGGGCTCATCCGTGATAACGAGACCTATACGGAGCACATCTCATGGTGGCCGATGATCTCGGTGTTGGGAACCTTTTCGGCAGGCAAATCGACTTTTATCAACGACTATGTGGGTCGAAATATTCAACAAAGCGGTAATCAGGCGGTGGATGATAAATTTACGGTGGTCTGCTATAGTGAACATGAAACGCCTACCACACTGCCGGGGCTTGCGCTTGATGCCGATCCGCGCTTTCCATTTTACAACATCAGTGATGAAGTTAAAAAAGTCGATACGGGTGTGGGTAATCGGGTGGATCTTTACTTGCAACTTAAAACCGTGCTCTCTGAACGATTAAAAGGTAAAATTCTGATTGACTCTCCGGGTTTTGATGCCGACAGCCAGCGCGACGCCATTTTGCGCATTACAAGTCATATTGTCGAAATGTCGGATTTGGTGCTGGTGTTTTTTGATGCCCGTCACCCTGAACCCGGCGCCATGCGCGATACGCTCAAACATCTGGTATCGACAACCATAAACCATCGCGATGCCAACAAAGTGCTCTATGTGCTCAATCAGATCGACACCACCTCACGCGAAGACAATCTCGAAGAGGTGATCGCTTCGTGGCAACGCGCTTTGGCGCAAGAGGGATTGATTTCGGGCAACTTCTATGCGATATATAGCGACAGCGCGGTTGCGGCTATCGGTGATGATGCGCTTTTTAAGCGGCTTGAGGGCAAACGCGATGCCGATCTTGAGCGTATTTTAGATCGCATGGAAAAAGTGAGTGTTGAGCGTGGGTATCGCATTATCAAAGCGCTTGAAGATTTTGCCGATGAGATTAAAGAGCAAAAACTGCCCAAGCTACACAAGGTGCTTGTAGGGTGGAAGAGAAAAGTCTTTTGGGGCGACGTAGCCACGGCAGGCGTTCTTATAGCACTTTTAATAGGCTTACATGTAGAGTTTGGCATAGTGTCGCCGCTCTTGTCAACAATGGAGATTACACTCACTTCGTTGGGGATATTTGCACTGCTATTGCTTGTTTCGCATTTCAAGATCGCGCAGTTTTTTGCCAATAGCGAAGTGCGGACATATCAAGAGAGCGACCCCGATATTGCCAATGCCATCAGCCATCACACTACGTGGTGGCGCTCACTCATAGGTTTTTCGCGTAAAAGTTGGCAAAGCGATACGAAAAAACGGATCGATCAACTGGTGGCAGATTCGCGTGCGCTCATTCAAAAACTTAACGATCAGTTTGTGAGCCCATCAGGCGAAAAAGAGGAGGGCATCAAAGCGTAACACTTTTGCGTTCAGTGATATTTAGGTGCCCTCAAAGTATAATAAGCAAATTTTTTTACAAGGATCCCTAAAATATGGATATGTTAGCCCAGCTACTCCCTTTTATCTTTTTGATAGCCATCATGTACTTCATTATTATTCGTCCGCAGCAACAGCAGGCGAAGAAGCATCAGCAGATGATCGAATCGCTTGAAAAGGGCGATAAAATCGTGACAAACGGCGGTTTGATCGTTGAAGTTAAAAAAGTCGAAGAGGGCTTTTTTTCCGTAAAGATCAGCGACGATGTGGTCGCTAAACTCGACAAACAGTCTGTAGCGCGAAAGTTCGAGGATGAAGCTTAATTTACGTTTTTTCATTTTTATAGCCGCACTGCTTTTTGGCATTGTTTTCTCGGCACCGTCGCTGTTGCAGATGGATAAAGGTGCGAAGATTACATTAGGCCTTGATTTGCAAGGCGGGCTTCATATGCTTTTGGGGGTTAAGACCGAAGAGGCGCTCAAATCACGCCTAAAATCGGTGGCTTCAAGCGTAACGCACTATACCAACTGCGAAGATGTGTTGATTGATGATCTCTCCGTAGCACCGGAGCAGGTATCGTTTGTGTTACTTGATAGTGATGATGCTACAGGCATGGATGAGATGCTAAAAACCATTGAGGGACTTAGCGTTGCCAAAGAGGGCGAAAAGTACCGTTTAAGTTTTGGCGAGCAAGAAGTTTTGAAGATTCAAAATCAAGCCATAGAACAGGCAATTGAGACTATCCGTAACCGTTTGGATCAGTTTGGATTGGCTGAGCCGACGGTGGCGCGTCAGGGCGAAGAGAAGATTTTGGTGGAACTTCCCGGCATCAAAACCGCCGAAGAGGGGCAACGTGCGCGTGAGCTGATTTCGCGTGCGGCCAAGTTGGAGCTTATGGCGGTAGATGAAGAGCGCGCGATGCGTGTGTATCAGATGAGTGGTGCCGAAGCGGCCGAGTATGGCGATGTGATTTTAGACGATGCGCATCAAAGCGGTGTTAAGCACCTTGTACGTGAAATTCCCATCCTTGACGGTACGATGCTTACCGACGCACAGGTGGGCTTTAACCAAAACAATCAGCCGATCATCAACTTCCGTCTCAACTCCGAGGGTGCACAGATTTTTGGCGATTTTACCGGTAAAAATGTAGGTAAGCGTCTTGCCGTGGTGCTTGATGGCAAAGTGATGAGCGATCCAGTGATTAACGAGCGTATCGGCGGCGGTGCAGGACAGATCAGCGGAAACTACACCGTAGCATCTGCCAACGACCTTGCGATTGCCTTGCGTTCAGGCGCACTGCTTGCACCTATCTATCTTATGGAGAAGCGCTCCGTGGGGCCAAGTTTGGGTGCTGATAGCATTAAAGCAAGTCTCATTGCACTTGTGGGCGGCTTTGCGCTTGTAATTGTATTTATGATTGCGTATTACCGTACGGCAGGTGTTATTGCCAATATTGCATTGATTGCCAACTTGTTTATCATTCTTGCGGTTATGGCGCTCTTTGGCGCGACGCTGACTTTGCCGGGTATGGCGGGGATTGTACTTACGGTCGGTATGGCGGTGGATGCGAACGTGATTATCTCCGAGCGTATCCGCGAACTGCTCTATCAGGGCGTATCGATTCATAAAGCGATTGAAGAGGGCTACAACAATGCCATGCGCGCAATTTTAGATGCCAATATCACCACATTGATTGCCGCAGTGGTACTTTATGCCTATGGAAGCGGTGCGGTCAAGGGTTTTGCCATTACGATTAGCATCGGTATTTTGGCATCGATGCTTACGGCGATTTTGGGCACGCACGGCATTTATGAACTGCTGGAACATAAAATTCAAAAATCCAAAAACCTTGCCTTCTGGTTTGGCGTGAAAAAGGAGGCGTAAATGGAGTTTTTTAAATATACCAAAACCTATAACTTCATGGGGCGCTCCAAAGCGGCAATCGTGCTTTCGATTCTTTTAGTGCTGGCCTCTTATGCTTTGTTATTTACGAAAGGCTTGAACTTTGGCGTGGATTTTGCAGGCGGTACGATTGTGCAGGTTAAATACGATGTAGCGGCACCTATTGATACCATGCGCGAAAAGCTCAAAACCAATGCCCTTTTTGAAGATGCGACGATTACGGAGTTTGGATCACCCGATGAGGTGATTATCCGTCTTAAAAGCTCTTCGCAAAATGTCCAGAGTGATATTGGCGACGTGACGACGCAGACGCTTGAGGGTACCGGAAACTACCAGATTCGCCGTGTCGATATGGTAGGACCTAAAGTGGGCAATGAACTGCGTGAACAAGGATTAATGGCGCTAGTACTCGCCACGATCGGTATTTTGATCTATGTGGCGTTTCGTTTCGAGTGGCGCTTTGGGGTCGCTTCTATCGTGGCACTGATACACGATATCTCGATCTCTATGGGCGCTTTGGTACTCTTTAATGTTCCCGTTAATCTTGACGTTTTGGCAGCACTGCTAACGATTTTAGGCTATTCGCTTAACGATACGATTATTGTATTTGACCGTATCCGTGAGGGCATTAGCACTTCAAAATCGACCGATCTGGGCGAAGTCATCAACGAGTCGGTCACGCGCACGCTTTCGCGTACGACACTCACTTCATTGACCACTTTCTTTGTGGTACTAACGCTGTTCGTCTTTGGCGGCGAGATTATCAACGCCTTTGCGTTTACGCTTTTGGTGGGTATTGTCGTGGGAACGTACAGTTCCATATTTGTAGCATCACCGACGCTCATGTGGTTTGGATTTGATATTAAAGGCTACCGTGCTAAACTTGCTGAAAAAGCAAAGCGCGAAATGGAAAAAGACCGTATGCGTGCGCAGTTCGAGCAAGGGACATTATGATTCAAGCGCCAAATGAGCGAAGCCCATTTGACTACGCTGGGGTCGCTATGGCCACTAAAGCTAGAGAAGAAGGCTAATAAAAGTATAAGGAGTTCGGTATGGATTGGGGTAAAGTAATATATGTATTCTTCACATTGATGTCACTAACATCAACGGCAGGATTTTTGTATGAACACAGCGCTATCGCTCTATTTGTCGCGGCGAGTCTAAATCTGGTTTCGACCATTTTAAAAATCGGTGTGCGCAACCTGCTCTCGGCTGAGCTTTTTGCCAGTTCACTCGTAGCCGACTTGCACCTTATTCCGGCCTTTATCTATCTTGAAATCGCCGGTAATATGACTTGGGCGATAGCACTCTCTATCGGCGCGTTAATCGCCAACGTATTTTCGATTGTTTTGGTCTTTATCGAAAGTTCCAAAATCCGCGAAGAGTATTAAAACAGGGGTCATTGCCCCACTTTTTTAATTATGCACCAATCTAATATCTAAATGACATCCTACAGCCAGAGCATATTTTTTAAGTGTGTCAAGTGATGGAGAATGTCCACCGGAACTTAAAGAAGATTCAAGCCTTGTAATAGCAGTCTGTTTAGTACTCATGCGTTCAGCAACTTCAGACTGGTTCAATCCTGCTTCTTTACGGACAGTTAGCATCTGATTTAACAGTTGAAATTCAAGATTAAGTTTATCATACCCGGCATTCTCTGATTGCCGTAGTAATAACGTCTTGCAAGGTAGTCATTTTCGCTAAAAGAGACTTTTTTATAGGTTGCCAGCAGTGTGGTTAGGTTGAGCCACAAGTATTTTTCGGTGATCTCTCCATTGACTTTTTTAGCTACTCTTTGATTATTGGCATTGTGGATGTATTCGATTGTCGTGCCATCGGGTTTAATGACACTTCGCAGTTCTCCTCTTGTGCCGTACATGAGAGGCGTAAAGCAAACGCAAACTGCTTTGCGTTTGTAGCCTCGGAACCAGAGGCGTTGTCGGAACGACCGCCGGCGGAGTCCACAATTATTTTTAGGCGTTACATGTAAGGCAAGT
>JBNKLA010000109.1:0-17282 GCA_050292115.1 Sulfurimonadaceae bacterium
CTTTTTTCTTTGCGTCCGTAGCTACGGCTACGCACTTAAAGAAGAAAAGCCCAATCTCACTACGTCTCTTGGCTCTGAGTCTATTTGGGAGTTTTGCAAGAAGTCTACTGTGTTCTACAGCAATAATTTTAAAAGTAAGCAATAAAAATCCATATATTTTATTTTGTTAATAAAAATATTAAATTAAGAATTGTTATGGGAAAATGCAAATCGTAAAATATTAAAAAGGAATAAAATGAAATGGGTATACCCCCCCTCACTGCACTTCTTTGCGTTGCAAGCCTTCAGGCCAAATCGGTAAATGAAGCATCCCTTAAAAATAGTGCAAAAAACTTTATGTACTTAAACACGGGTAAGGCAAAGCATATCAAAAAAATTCACAAAGAAGATGAGTTTTTTCCTGATGTCAAGGAGTTTACCGCACAGCTTATTGCTAATGATTCCGAATTTAGCACGATGTTTGAAGCTACAAAAAACGCGTAGCTTATCGCCGATGTCAAACATCTTGATAAAAGCAACAAAAAAATCAAATCATTAGTCAATTTTGTAGAACTTGAAGAGGGCGGATGGGTACTCCTTGCCGCTGATGATGCCGCCAGTCCAGTACTGGGGTATTCACTTGATGGCAAACTTGATTTGAACGATATGCCTATTCAGCTCAAAGAACTGATAGCGCTTTATCGTCACTAGTGAGGTAAAACATCGCTCCGGAGTGACTTACGAGACATGGAACAGTATGTTGAGAAATGAAATTAACAATGGACGTCCTGTTCTTTACGGAGGTCGCTACGGTAGTGACGGTCATGCTTTTGTTGTCGATGGTTACGGCTCAGAAGATGCTTTTGGACTAAATCTTGGTTGGAATACTGAGGATAAAGTTGGTTTTTATGTTTTAACCAGTAGCGCAGATGGGTTTGATTTTCATAGTCAACAAGAAGCGGTGATAGGAATTAAACCAAAAGGACAATAATGAAAACGGTTTCAAAATTTATTTTTAGTGTTATGTCAATTTGGCTGTTTACAGGTTGTGGAAGCGATGGTAATGTTAGCATCAAGATTGAAAAAAGTGAACTAATGTCGCGTTCCGCGTTACTATCGAGTTTGGAGTATTTTTTACTTGCAAAGATTGAAGACGTACAAAAGATATATGACGAACATAATCAAACTTATGAAGTTGCTTGTGACAATGGCGGTATGATTACTTATGATTTTTCTGAAAATCTGTTTCCCGCGACTATGACATACGATAGTTGTAGTAATAATGTGGCTGATGCAAACATAACGCAGGTTTTTAAAAACGGTACCCTCTCTTTCGCGGAAAATGATGTAAATGTAAGTGTGACATTTGAAGGTGACTTTAATCACACTGTAGTGTCAGGCAATGCAGAAAAGATCGAGACTATTGTGCAAAGTGGATCAACACTAAATAAACATTACAATATAAATGATCAAGGAATTTTTTTATCAAATTTAATGATGACATGCAACACAATTGCATTAAAAACAGAGAATGTTTTGGCATTTTGGTCTAGTGGTATATCACCGTCTAAAGGCAAAGTATTTTTTGGAAATGAAATGCTTTACGTCGGCCGTTACGGTTCCGGTGCTCCCAGTAGTGTTTCTTTTGATGAAGCCGGTAATATTGATGGCTATTATATTCTTTATGAACGCGGTTCACGTTTTTGGGAGATCATAGCCCACAGTGAGCCAAACAGTTTTTCACTCTCCGATGAGCAGATGGACGTAACGCCTTATCTTTGGCGATAAAAAACGATAAAGAGTTTTGCTATACTTGGCCAAAAGTAAAAGGCCTTTATGAACGCCATGATTCTTGTAGCTGAGCGTATTTTACTACGATCGGCTATTATCTTAATTCTTCTCATGTATTCGCCGCTTACAATACATGCCACTACCTACACCAACTGCAATTTTAAAAACAAAAACTACGAAGCCGTCTGTAAAGCGGCGGTGGCTAAAGGGGTGTCGCATCAATACGCCAACACCTTTTTGCTCTCGCCGCGTATGCAGATGCGCGACGCCAAAAGTTTTGCGCTTTTTTCGCCCCAAAAGATTACTATGCATCATGCCAACGAAAAGCGCGCCAATAATGCGCTGGTACCGTACGTGCCGCAGATTGTGGCGCATCTTCAAAAACACAAAGCGGTGTATGACAAAGCCGAGCGGGAGTATGGGGTTGATCGCGAGGTAATTGCCGCCATTTTAATGAAAGAGACGCGTCTGGGCACGTTTGTGCCAAAGCATGAGGCGGTTACGGTCTTTAATACACTGCTCACCCAGCTTAAATCCGACACCGCGCGTAACAAGCGTCTGCTCACGATGGCCAAAACCAATATGACATCTCTTATCGCCTACTGCTTTAAAAACGATATTGCGCCAAAAGCGTGCCGTTTTAAGAGCTCCTATGCGGGCGCGGTGGGCATACCACAGTTTATGCCGCAAAATTTTGGCTACATTCGTGCGCATCACATGTCTTTGGGCGATCTTAACCGGATGGAAGACGCCATCGTGTCCGTAGCGGCATTTTTGAAGTTTTCAGCCGGTTATCGAGGCTTGATTGATTGGAGCAAAATTCCCGATATGAAAAAGCTGGAGTCGCAGTGGTACGATTACGATGCGGCGCATAAAAACGCCTCATTCGTCTACGCCAAAGGCACACACAAACGCTACCACTGCTTTACATGTAAGGATGATTCGCTACAGTATGTAAGGCGCTATGTCAGATACATCATGAGCTATAACAACGCCTCAAATTATGCCGTCGGCGTGATGCGTCTGGCGTATGATGCGCACGTTGAGATAGCGTTGAGATAGCATTGTAATATACAATACCGGCCTAAAGGTAGTAGCATGACTGAACATCCTTCGCTTATATTTGCCGCTTTGGTAACGTTTTTATACGCGCTGGTCTCTAAAAAAGCAGAACATTCGCCGATAACCGCTCCCATGGTGTTTGTGGCGATGGGGCTTGCGGTGAGCCCCGTAGGACTTGATCTTTTTAGTTTACATGTAGAGAGTGAGCTACTGCATCTGCTTACCGAAATCACGTTGGTGCTCATTTTGTTTGTGGATGCCTCCAATCTCAATTTTCACCGCACCTTGCATGACAAAGCCGTCCCCGCGCGTATGCTCTTTATCGGCCTGCCGCTTAGTATGGCGTTGGGCGCATTTATTGCCTACCTTATTTTTTCGGAGATCACTATTTGGATGCTGGTGCTTATGGCGTTTATTCTCTCACCTACCGACGCGGCTTTGGGCGAAGCCGTGGTGAAAAGCAGTGCCATTCCCGAGCGTATCCGCCGCTGGATCAGTATCGAAAGCGGGCTCAACGACGGTATTGCACTGCCGCCGATTTTTGCGGTGCTTGCCGTGCTTGCGGCCGAATCGGATGCCTTACAGACGCACTGGGTAGTGTTTTTAGTGCAGCAGATTGTTTTTGGAGCCGTTTTTGGCAGTGCCGTAGGCTGGATTGGAGGATATCTGATTAACTACTTCGATCACAAAAGATATATGGATCCGACTTTTGAGCGCCTCACCTCGGGTGCTTTGGCGATTTTAGCATTTAGCGTTGCAGAGATGATGGGCGGCAATGGCTTTATCGCTGCATTTATGGGGGGTTTGATGCTGGGTGCCACTACCCGCACCCCTGCTATTCGAGAGCGCATTGCCGAGTTTGGCGAAGCCGAGGGGCAACAGTTGGTGCTTTTTGTCTTTTTGCTCTTTGCCATGAGTATGGTGCCGCAGGCGATTGGCTATTGGGACTGGCGCGCCGTGCTTTATGGCGTGCTTAGCCTTACGGTGATTCGTATGCTTCCCGTGGCGCTGAGTTTAATGGGACAAAAGCTTGATAGTGCAACGATTCTGTTTTTGGGCTGGTTTGGGCCGCGCGGTATCGCTTCGGTGCTCTATCTGCTACTGGTCGTGCAGACGTTGGGCTTAGAGGGACATGAGTACATACTCTCGGTAATCGTTTTGACGGTACTTATGAGCATTTTTGCGCATGGCATTAGCGCCGTGCCGCTGAGTCGCCGCTATGGCAATGCACACAACCAGAAGAGTTAAAATGATTTCAGCATCACAAAATCTCGTTAGCGTTATACTGGTATTAGAATTTATAATAATATTGCAGAGGGTGGCGTGAAAAAAACGGTTGATATCTCGGTTTTGTATGTCGAAGATAAGGATCAGCTCCGTATTGACGCTACGGAGCTATTGCAACAATCGGTGTTACATGTAAAGAGTACGCGTAGCGCCGTAGAGGCTCTTGAGTTGTTTAAAGCCGAGCCCGTGGATGTGATTATTACGGATATCCGAATGCCGCACATGAGTGGTTTGGAGTTTATAAAAAAGATCCGAGAATACGACACACGGGTTAAAGTTATTGTGACATCGGCGTTTAATGACCAAAACGCGCTTGTTGAAGCAATTGATCTGAAGATCGAGAAGTTTTTGCTCAAACCTTTTGATATTTCGCAACTCACTAAAATCCTTAAATCGCTTGAACATAGTGTGCTTCAAGAGCGTTTAGAGTACAAAGTTCAAGAGCAAAACCATCTACTTGAAGCGCAAAAAGAAGAGTTTGAGAGCATTTTTAAGTACAACCTTGACGGTATCGCCATTGTGGATCTAGAGTCGCATTTTTTAAAATTCAATGATGCGTATTTACGCTGTACCGGATATGCACGCGAAGAACTTTTAACCAAAAGTTGCCATGAGTTGACGATAGAAGAGGACCGACCACTGAACCAAAAAGTGTTTCAAGAGGTGATTGAAAAAGGTTCAATGGCCAATTTTGAAAAGCGTTGCGTGGCCAAAAACGGCACACGATATAGCGTAAATATCTCTGTTGCACTTATGCCGGATAAACAGCGTCTATTACTATCGGTGCGTGACGTCACTCAAGAGCGTAAAATGCAGCGTGAACTTGATCTGTATATGCAGATGATTGATGAAAACGTGATGACGATGCTGACCGATCTCAAAGGCACCATACTTGACGTGTCCGAAGCATACCGCAAAATAGCAGGTTATGAGCGCCATGAACTGCTGGGTCAAAATATCCGTATGTTCCGCCATCCCGACATGCCCAAAAGTCTTTTTGCCGATCTTTGGAAAAGCATTCAAAATGATGAGGTTTGGGAAGGCGAGATCAAAAACCGCGGCAAAGACGGCGGACACTACTGGGTTCACACAAAGATTTACCCCGTATTTAATGATGAAAACATCAAAACCGGCTATCGCGCGATTCGTCACAATATCACCAACCAAAAGCTGGTTGAGGAGCTCTCTATCACCGATGCGCTTACCAAGGTGTATAATCGCCGTCATTTCGATACGATTTTTCCCAACTTTTTTAAGATGGTACGCCGTAAAAACGAGGTGGGCTGTTTCATTATTCTTGATATTGACTACTTTAAAAAATATAATGACAATTACGGACACCTAAGGGGCGACGAGGTTTTAGTCGATGTCGCTACCGCTATTAACGAGACCCTTCAGCGTTCGGATGATTATGTGTTTAGAGTAGGTGGCGAAGAGTTTGGCATTTTATATAAAACGATTAGCATCGATAAAAGCCTACAGTTGGCACGATTGATTCATCAAAATATCGAGGCGCTTCAGATTCAAAATGATGCCAGCGATGTATCCGATACGCTAAGTGCTTCAATGGGGCTTGTAATGGTGGATTCTCGTGAGCTAATCGATCCTGAAGTGCTTTATAAAATCGCCGATGATCTGCTTTATCAGGCTAAAAAATCGGGTCGTAACACGATCGTGTATGAGATCATACAATAGATATTAAAGTTGTACTTGGGTAGCATTGCGCCATGAAAGCTAGGTCGATACATTTTATACTTATTGTTGCTTTTGTAACGACGCTACTACACACCTATGCGCACACGCCTTATGATCACAACCACGACTCTACATGTAACGTTTATGTGCTTGAAGAGCTGTATACGTCATCGGATGTAAGCGTAGCGTTTGAACTGCCGCTGCTGTTTGTGGCATTTATCTATGCGACACTGCTTACATGTAAACGCGGACGCATCCATATTGGACGCTTCAGCGTCCGCGCGCCGCCTTTATCCTGATTCTCTACTTTATAACTACAAAAAATTATTATCAGGATTTTACAAAATGAAAAAAACCTTACTATTGTCCGGTATGCTGAGCACACTGCTCTTTGCGGGTAGCACCAGCGTACTGCCTGTTGAACAGCGTACTTTTTCGCAATCACAATACATTCCCGACATTTCGTTGATTCTCGATGCTTCGCTAGTGAGCCGCAATGTCAAAGATAGCGAAGTAGCGCACTATGAGATTCCCGGAATTGCCCACGGTCTGATCGGCGAGCATTCGCATGGCGGAGTGACCCACTCAAGTTACAATGCTAAAAACGGCTTTAATCTTAACTATGTCGAATTGGTGCTTTCAAGTTCGGTTGATCCCTACTTTACAATGGATGGGGTATTTCATATCTCCGAGGGCGGCATTGAGGTTGAAGAGGCCTATTTTACCACTACATCGCTACCGTTGGGATTGCGTCTTCGCGGCGGTAAATTCAACTCCAACTTCGGGCGTCTGAATGAACAGCACCACCACTACTGGGATTTTGGCGACAGCCCGCTGGTTTATGATGCTTTTTTGGGTATGCACGGTCTGAATGAAAAAGGCCTTCAGCTTCAGTGGGTGGCTCCGATGTCGCACTATCTGATGGCCGGTGTCGAGGTGCTTCAGGGTGAAAACGAGCAGATGTTTGGCGCCGAGGCGCTGGGAGATGAAGAGGAGCCTTTTGCCGATGCCCCCACGGTTCCCGCACTTTTTGTAGGTTATCTTAAAACGGCGCACGATATTGGCGAAACGACAATCATGCCCGGCATTTCGTATGCGCGCGGTGCCAGCCGTCTTGATCACAGTAGCGATGAGGATCCTCACGCCTTTGCGGGAATGAGTTCGCTTTACGGTGCCGATCTAACCATCAAGCACTATTTTGATTCGTACAGCTTTTTAAGCTTGCAGGGCGAATGGCTGATGCGCAGTATGGATGGCGATTATTATGCGCTTGATGATGCGGGCGAGCCCATAGCCAGTGCGGCACTTACCAAAGATCAGGCCGGTTTTTATACGCAGCTTGTCTATGCAATGAACAAACACTGGAGAGCAGGGGCGCGTTATGATGATATCTATCAAAACGATATTGAGCGCAACGGCATTGATGTAGATAGCGAAAACGACTTTCAGCGCATTAGCGGTATGATTGAGTACCACTTTAGCGAATTTAGCCGCTTTAGGTTGCAATACAACCACAATACTGCGATGTTTGATGAAGAGGGCGAGCGCCAAGACGTCGATACCATCATGCTTCAGGCAAACATATCTATCGGGGCGCACGGTGCCCACGCGTTTTAGGAGAAGTTTATGCGCTTAATTGCACTACTGCTTTTGTTACATGTAGCGCTGTTTGCCAAGCTCAATATTGCCGTAAGCTACCCCTATATAGGGGCGATTACCAAGGCTATCGGAGCGAATCAGGTTGAGACGGTGGTGTTAGCCAAAGGCAACTGGGATCCGCATTTTGTGGTGCCGCGTCCTTCGCTGATTGCTAAAATGCGCAGTGCCGATGCGCTCATTATGAACGGGGCGCAGCTTGAAATCGGCTGGCTTCCGCCACTGATTCGCCGCGCCAATAATCCCAAAACCAATCCCTCATCACCCACACTGCTGAACCTTTCACACTACATGACGCTGATTGATAAACCCAAAAGTGTCGATCGCTCCGGCGGCGACATTCATCCTGACGGCAACCCTCATTTTCATCTTGACCCTGAAAATATCCTCAAACTTGCAGCCGTCGTACGGGACTTTTTATCGCGTATTGATATTGAAAACCGCAGTGTATATGAAGCAAATTATCAAACGTTTGCCCAATCATGGGCGCAAAATATTAAGCGCTGGGATGCGCAAATGGCGGATAAAAAGGCTCTTAAGGTGATTCAGTTTCACGATAATCTTGCCTATTTTAACCACCGTTACGGCTTGCACAACATCGGCACTATTGAGCCTCTGCCGGGTATCCCGCCCTCATCACGCCATACGATTGAACTGATCAAGTTGATTAATGCGGAACATCCGTGTTGTATTTTGCACGATGTCTATCACTCCACGCGAACGGCGGAGTTCATTGCCTCAAAAACCGGTATCGATGTGGTAGTAATGCCGCATGATATCGGTGCGCTTGAAAGCATAAATGATCTGCGTGATCTTTTTGATTATCTCTGTGGAGCCATTAAATGATTGACATTTTGCTTATCCCGCTTGCGCTTGTGGTGATACTGGTGATCATTCATGCCTGGTTTGGAATGGGCATCTTGGATCGGGGTATCATCTTTACCGATCTGGCTATCGCACAGTTCGCGGCTCTGGGATCGGCGATTAGCCTGGGCTACTTTCATGAGGAGTATTTTTACCTTCTAACCCTTTCGTTTGCGCTACTAAGCGCGGTGATTATCGCAATCGCCTCGCAACGCAAGGTTCATCTTGAAGCATTTATAGGATTACTGTATGTACTGGGTGCGAGCGGCATTATGATGGTGCTCTCACACTCTGCTGAGGGGATGGAGCACTTCAAATCGCTGTTGGCAAGCGATATCTTGTTTACACCGCTTGAAGATGTGCTTAAAAGCGCGGGTATTTATGCGCTGATAGGGCTTGTGCTCTGGCAGGTATATCCGCGGCTCAAAGGCTTTGGTAAAGAGCTGCTGTTTTTTTCGCTTTTGGCGGTGACGGTTACGTCGTCGGTGCATCTGGCCGGAGTATTGGTTGTATTTGTATTGCTCATAGCCCCCGCACTCATTGGGCGTTCGCAGCAACGTTTCAAACCTTTACATATAAGCTTTGTGTTTGGATGGTTTTTTAGCGCTGCGGCTATTGTATTATCCTATTTTTATGATCTACCAACAGGTTATAGCATTGTGTTTTTAGGAGCATTATTGAGTAGTATCATGATGTTATTTTTAACGGAATAAAAAGATTTTTAATAAACTTTCATATTTTTAAGTATAATTAAAGCAGATAAATTTGTGAGAAGTTTAGATTATGAGTGAGAAACACAACGAAGTACTTGATAAAGGTTTTCAAAGCTGGTTTGATATTTTCGCCCATGCAAAGTGGGGAATTGCCGTTATCAAGGTAGAAGATGGGACTTTCGATTCGTATAATCAAAGTTTTGCCGAACTGTATGATTATGATGCTACCGAACTGATTGGTAAACACGAATCTCTTATCTTTGAAGATCGTTATATTGAAGAACACGATATTTATCAAAGCAAGCATAAGCAAAAAAACGGTCTTAAGTTTTATGCTCAAATTGAGGTGATGGTTCTCAAAAACATATTGAATGAGCCGCTGTACCGCGTATATAATGTCTGGGACATATCGGATAAACACTATCTTAACGAACGGCTTCGTATTAACCAGTTTGCTATCGATCATACTAAAGAAGCTATCTATCTGGCGGATCAGGATGCCAATTTCATCTATGTGAATCAAGCGGCGAGTCAGAGTCTGGGTTACGATAGAGAAGAGCTTTTAAGCATGAACCTTATCGATATCGATCCTCATTTTACAAAAGAGCGGCTGCATAAGTTGCATAAGCGATTGAAAAAAAATAGAGACTTACTCATTGAAGTTACACATAAACGTAAAGACGGCACGGTTTTTCCCGTTGAAGTGAGCGGTAGTCTTTTCGAGTACAAAGGGATGAAATATTATCTGTCGGTAGAGCGTGATATCACCGAACGCAAAGCGATGCAAGAGGCTCTTATATTGCGCGAAAAAGAGTTCCACTCGCTTGCTGATAACATTCCCGATAACATTGTCCGGTGGGACAGCGAGGGGCGTTATCTGTTTGTCAATAAGACGTTGTTGGAGCGTATGCCGCTATCATATGATGAGCTTATGGGTAAAAAGATCAAAGAGCTTTTTCCCAAAACAAATGTAGCTTCTCAAATTGATAAAGCGGTTAACGAAGTTATTAATACCCGTGAAACCGTCAATCTCATAAAATTTGAATACCCTACAAAAGATGGAGGTACTGAGCTACACGATTTGATTTTAGTCCCTGAATTTGATGCAAAAGGCGCTTTTAAAAGTGTATTGGCCGTTGGGCGAGATATGAGTGAATATTACCGGATGCAAGATGAGATTCTTGCGCAAGAGCAACGGCTTCGCTACACGATTGAAGCCGTACCGGGAGTGGTTAGTAGCTACTATCTTAAGCCTGATGGCAGTGTGTCGATTCCCTATATCGCTCCAAATTGTAAGGAGCTTTTTGGTGTTGAAGCCCAAGCGGTCATGGAGGATCCCGAAAACCTGTTTTCACTAGTGTATCCCGGCAATAAAGAAGGTATGCGTGAGAGTATTGCCGAATCGGCTCGTTATATGAGCGTATGGCATTATGAGTACCGTATCAATCATCCCGAAAAAGGAGAGCGCTGGATTGAAGGCAACACCAATCCGGTGGAGCATCCTGATGGCGGTATTATATGGCATGGCTATTTTCATGATATTACAGAGCGTAAACGTACTGAAAAAAAGGGTGAATTTTTAGCTTATTACGACACACTTACGGGACTGCCAAACCGCACGTTGGCGCAGGATCGTGCCGAGCAACTTTTTTTGCGGGCGCAAAGAGATCACAATCGGGTAGCTTGCTTGTTTATCGATATTGACAACTTCAATGTCATCAATAATGCGTTGGGTCACCATGTCAGCGACCGAATATTGGAAAGCATTGCAACCCGATTATGTGAGGTGTCTCGAAAAACCGATGTGGTCAGCCGTTTTGAAGGCAATAAGTTTTTACTGGCAATGGCAGATATGTATGAGATGCATGATATTGTGAATGCCATAGAGAAAGTGACTGAAGCCTTTGACGCGCCATGCGACTATGCAGAACACTCTTTCTTAATCTCTTTATCGGTCGGTGTTTCACTCTATCCCGACAATGGCACGGCATTTGAAATGCTGTTGCAAAAAGCCGAAACTGCTCTGTATAGAGCCAAAGAAGATGGCGACAATATCTACCGTTTTTTCAATGAACTCTAAACCCGTAGATGCCTTTAAAACGTATTACGCTCACCCCTCTTTTTAGGCTCAAGCAGACGCGTAAATGCCGCTAAATGGTTTTCGCTACCAAGCATAAGGTTTTCATAAACGATTTTTGCATCCACATTAGCCTCCGCGATAGCGTTTTCAAGATCTTCAATATCGGTCATCTCGATCAGTTGTCCGACCTGTAGCGCTGCTTCAAGCGATAGTGCTCCCTGCTCAATCAGCGTTTCGTAAAGCGCCTGAAGTTTGGGGTCGATAAACGTGCCTACTTCATTTTCATCAATAGCGACGCTCAGGCTGTACTTGTCAAGCAGTACTTTAATAGCATCCATATGTTTTTGCTCGGATTGGGCGATGTTGTTAAAAATCTCCGTGGCGTAGATTGCATAGAGTGTGATATAGACGTCGCGCGCCATTTTCTCCTCTTGATACATAAACTCCATAGCGCTTTGCTGTTCATAACTTAGCGCATAAACGCTCATATCAGTCACGATTTGCTGCGCTGCATTGATTTGCGTTTTGCCATTTTGATAGCCGTTTCCGGCAAGAAGCAAACTACTGCTTAGAAGTGTCGCAGTGAGTAGAGAAGTTAACGTTTTCATGATTTATCCTTTGTGTTGATGCCAGAAGTATGACGCACAAGGATTAGCGAAGCGTTAGCGGATGCTATAGCCCAGACGCAACGAAAAAAAATGATCGCTGTCGCTAAGGCCATAGCTGTAGTGCGCACTCAAGAACCAAGGAGCGTTTAGAGGAAGGTACATGTAAAGCCCCAGATTATGAATATCTTTTTCATCAACATACATAGAATCGGCACTATAATAAGAGGTGCTAAGATAGGCTCCCCTTTCAAAGGTATAGCCCGTTCCCGCCTGTAGCGCTACAATATCCTGATAGCTGATGTCGTCGATATCGGTGTCATTGATTTGCGTGTAGGATGCGGAGGCAAACAGCGTAATGTGCTCATGGGTAAAATCGACTTCGCCTCCGGCTTCAAAGTCGGTTTTTTCGTTATGATAACCGCTTTCATAGGTAGGCAGAATGATGAGTGCATAAGGTGTAACGCTAAATTGGGAGCTAAAATCATAGCGGTAATTTAGGCCGATAAACGTATCGGCAAGGCCGCTATCGTTGCTGTTGGCATAGGTTGCTATCGCAATCCATGCACTAAAATTGCGATACATGTAATCGCACTCCAGTGAGCTGTAGTAGCTCTCTTTTGCGGCAACGGCACTATCGTTAATACGCCCGTAAGAAACGCCCGCAAGAACGTCGATATGATGCGGCGATATCAAGCTTGTAGTACTACATCCTGTGGCGTCAACCAGATCCATAAAGGGTGTGCCCATACAGCGATCGTTGGCATCATCCACGCCGTCCATATCGCTATCTATAGCGGCAGACAACGCGGTGGCAATTAGCAAAAACGCTAAAAGCTTCATTGCCGTCCGTTGTGCGCGCCGTTTCCTGCGTTGGTCGTTTGTTGTCCTTGCATACGGTTTTGGCGCTGCATCGTGCCTGAAGAGACGCGGTTTTGCCCTTGCAATCCTTTTGAACCGTTAGCGCTTTTCATCTGCGTTTTGAGCGATTTTAGAGCCTCTTGACGTTGCTCTTCGTTCATAGCGGCAATGCGCTCTTTCAGGGCGTTCATAAGCTCAAAACGCTCCTGTGGCGATGCCGCTTTGAGCTGGCGGATCTGCTCGTCGATACTCATGGCGCTTAGTAGGCCAAAGCCGAGTAGTAGTGCTAAAAAAAACTTCAACATAGATACGCCTTTTTCCAATTTGTGATATGGTGACATAAAAGCATTAGCGCTCCGTTAGTTTTGCGCAATCAAGCGTTACGGTCGTGCCGACACTAGGCGTGCTCTCAAGCGCAATGCCGATATGCAGTTCATCGCACAGCTTTTTGACAATATGCAGTCCAATCCCCACACCATTTGCATTTTCGGTGTAAAAACGTTTAAATACTTTATGCGCCTCTTTTATGCCCATACCCGTATCGGAAATAGTAAGTGTACTACCTTTACATGTAAGGCGGACACTTCCGTTTTTGCGGTTGTATTTGGCCGCATTGCCAAGCAGATTGTCCATAATGCGTTGCATGGCCTCTTTATTAGCGTAGAGTGTGAACGTATCGAGTTTGTTTTCAAATGTGATGTGTGGATAGAGTCTGCCAAGCGTATGAATTTGTGTTGCCACCAGCGGTGCAAGATCAAAATGATCTTTTGAAGCGGCGTGCTCGTCAAGATAGCTTCGCAGATTGTTTTGCATACCCAAAATGGCTTCGACACTCTCTTCAATCCGCGTAAGTTTTGGGTTTTCGCGCTGCTCTTTTTGCAACAAGGCAACATTGAGTCGTAGGCTTGAGAGCGGCGTGTTGACATCATGCACGATATCACGGACAAACTCTTTGGTGAGGATAAGCGCGCTACGTAGCGGATAGAGCGCATAGAGTGAGAAAAGTGCGGAGAGCAGGGCGATGACAAGTTCGATGAGTGCAAAGATGCGAAGCTGTTCATCTTTGAGTGTTTCAAGATCGGCGTGATACGCGCTGAGCGGATACAGCAGTTTGAGAACGTAATCTTCACTTTGCGAAATCGGAAAGTAAGCAAATAGTGCGCTGTTATCGCGTAGAAGGGTGTAGTGCGAGGAGTGCTTTGGCGTTGCAAAGTCAATCTGAAACTGCTCACACTGCAAATCAAAGCTACACAACCGCATTTGCGAATAGAGCGTATCTTCATACGCATGTACCTCTTTAAGATAATTGACATAATAAAGCAGTGTGCTCAGCAAAGAGAGCGACAGAAAAAAGAGGGCAAAACTCTTTAAAAACGACTCACGCTCAATACGATTCAAGCAGGTATCCTACGCCACGGATATTTTTGATTTCAAAGCCCGTGCTCTGGCGAAGTTTGTTCAAAGCAACACGCAGAGCCGAGGTGCTAGGATGCTCCATACACTCAAACAGCTCTTGCATGTCGATAATGTCACCCTGACGGCGCATAAAAAGTGCAAAAAGCCGCATCTGGACATCGCCAAGTGAAAGAATTTGCCCATTTTTGGTGACTTTTTTGCTCTGGGGCTCAAAAGTAATGTCACCGTATCGAAGCGGTTGTTGCAGTGCGCCGATTTTGGCATTGATGCGTATGAGTAGCTCTTCGGGGAAAAAAGGTTTTTTGATATAGTCAAACGCGCCCGCGCGAAAGCCTTCGGCAATGCTTTGCATGTCGATACGCGCACTCATAAAGAGCGTGGGCGTGCTGTCGCGCGAGGCACGCAACGCTTCAAGCAGTTCGAATCCGTCCAAAAAAGGGACATTTATGTCAAAAAGATAGAGGCTATACCCCCCGTTGTAGCTCAACTCTGCGGCCTCTTTGCCATCAATTGCCCAGTCAACGCCATAGCCTTCACTTTTCAACATATCACAGATGCTTTCACCTAGCGTTTTGTCATCTTCAAGCATCAGGATGGTTTTAGACATGGTGGTATTCGTCGTATGAATCAGTGTTTCTTAAAGTGGCTTACCAATAACTCCAACATATCCATTGCATCGCTATAAACGCTTGGATCTCCGGAAGCTTTTGCATTGATAATGGCACCCTTTAAAACCACCAAGCTAAAACGTGCTAGCTGTTCGGTATCGCACTCTTCTTGCAGCTCTCCCGATATAACGGCTTTGTCATACACCGTTTTAAAGCCTTTCTTGACATCAAAATAGATCTGTCGTAGCGTAATTTTGAAATCTTCATCGAGATTGCTCATCTCTTGAATCAGATTGGAAATGGGACAGCCGCGTTTGAAATCGCGCAAAGAAGTATCGTGTAGCGTAGCAAACCAATAGGGCAGATAGGGTGGCTCATGAGAGAGTACATGTAAATAGGTGTCTTCAAGACGTGTGGACATTTTTTCGCGGATAGAAGTAAGTGCCAGCTCTTTTTTACTTTTAAAAAAATGATACATTGAACCTTTATGCACATTGGCTTTGGCCAGTACTTCGTCAAGTACCACACCTTGATAGCCTTTGGTGTGCATCATATCGTAAAAGGTGTCTATTAATCGTTGTCGGGTAGGTGTTTTCATGAAAATATTGTATCATAATTTATGATACTCTTAGAGTATACTATTATAACATAGTTGGACTATATAGTCAAGAAGGATTTTTGATGTGTGAATACACTTTTTACGGTCACTACGACGGTATTGGCAAGCCAATAAACAATCACGCCATTTTGCTACAGCAAGCGGCACGTTTCAGCTATGCACTGAATGAGCAGTTATTATGAAATATCTTGTCAAAGCAAAATTAAAACCCTCACAAAAGAGCGCACTGCTCAACGCGATACACGACAACACTTTAGGTAAGCAATCGGTTGCTTATGGCGAGTATCTCAAAAATATGCAACACGCCAGAGTGCTTGATGATGGCACCGTATGCTGGATAGAGATCTGTTTTTGCGCCGTGCCTTTAAATGAAGAGCGGCCGTATTGGGAGGAGTATTTTGATATTGTCTCCATACAAAACGCACACGACCCCAAACGCTGCAAAGACCTTAGCGGAAAATCAAAGCGTGCCTGTTTTGAGTGTCACTGTAGCCGCGCTTTAGAAAAAGAGATGCTTACATGGGGCACGACATTTTTAAAGGAAGAGCATGGGACAACGATATGAAAGCTTAAGCCAATTCGATAGAGAGTTTATAAACGCGCAACATCTTTTTTTTATCGCCAGTGCCAGTAATGGCGGCGAGGTCAATCTAAGCCCGCGCGGCTATGACGTATTTCGCGTGACCGGCGATAACGAAGCCTTGTTTTTGGACTATGCGGGTAGCGGTAACCGCACGGGGCGTGATATCGTCAACGACGGCGAAGTCACGGTGATGTTTTGCGCCTTTGAGGGAAAACCGAGAATTTTGCGCCTCTTTTGCAAAGGCGAATTGATCGACAAGCATGATGAAACGTGCCGTGCACTTTTTAAAGGTACAAACTTTGAGGGAATGCGTCGCTTTGTAAAGCTTCGGATCTACGCCGTTGAGCACAGTTGCGGTATGAGCGTGCCGTTTTTTGAGTACAAGGGCGAGCGCGAACAGCTTCGCGAATGGTGTGTAAAAGGAGAGCGGGAAGATAAACTCAACGACTATGTTGCCGCACATGACACCCCACCGAATTTAACACAGTTTAGAGAGAAGAATCTTTAGGGTTTTTGGTGGTGCCCTTTACATGTAAGCTAAAAAATGTGATATTTTAGCTATTTATTTATCTAAAATGTGATAAAATCATTTTCATTAAATTATGGCAGTAAATGTCTGGTAAGGAATGATTGATGAAAAAAGCTTTTGTAATTGTTTGTGTAGCGACAAGCTTAATGTATGCGGCCGGTAGCGGTGCCGTAAAATCTGCGGAAAAACTTCTTGAAACGATGGAGATGGATAAAAGCTATTCGCGTCTAATGGAACAGATGGCAGATATGCAAGTGCAGCAAAATCCTGCATTTTCAAATAAAAAAGAAGCAGTGATGGCCTTTTTTAATAAGTATATGTCGTATGATCAGATTAAACCCGATCTTGTCACAATGTATGCAGATGTATTTAACGAACAAGAGCTAAACGATCTGGTAGCGTTTTATAAAACACCAACTGGGAAAAAATCGATTGCAGTTATGCCGGAACTGGCACAAAAAGGTTCTCAACTTGGAGTTAATAAAGTGATGCCTCATATTGATGAACTGATGAAAATCGTGCAAGAAAAAGAGGCAGAATAGAAGCGGTGATATACCGCTTACATGTAAACCACGACCTCCTCTTTACGTAACCGTCGTTTGGGTTGAATTTCTCCTGCATTATAGCCCAGTGCTACGATGACGGCGGTATCAAATTCATTGGTGTCAAACCCCAAAATTTTTGTTACATTTTGCGATGAATAAAATCCCTCAATGGCGCAACTGTCAATACCCAGCATTTTGGCCGAACTCATAATATTACCCAGCGCAATATAAGTCTGACGCTTGGCCCAGCCTGCCGAATCCTCCATTTTATCAACAAAATTAATAAACCACTCGGGGTCTTTATCTCGCTTTTCATAATGCGCTTTGATATAGCCGTTTTCTAGCATCGACGCTTTAGTACGGCTAAGAATCACTACAATCGCACTGGC
>JBNKLA010000110.1:0-24798 GCA_050292115.1 Sulfurimonadaceae bacterium
TTGCAGGGTTTGTCACTGCCACGGTTGTCTCTACGCTTACAACGATATCTTCGCTTGACACCGTATCGGTTGTTACCGTGTATGTTGCTGTATTCCCTTCCCATACGGCATCTTGTCCGCTCAAGCTTACGGTTGCGCCCGTATCCGGAGAATCCGGCGTACCCGGAGGAGTCACTGGCGGAGTCGGATCGCTTGCGTCTACAATAGTTGTAGTGACACTGTTTTGTGTTGCATCTACATCTACCGCTTCAAACTCCGCTCCGCTTGCTGCTGTAATTTGTACCACATAATTCTCACCACTATCTGCCAGTGCATCATCAATGGTATTGACACTAAAGGTAGCCGTGGTATCTCCTGCTAAAATAGTCACATCTTGACTTACAGTCTGATAATCCACTCCACCGGTTGCAGGATTCGTAACCGCAACAGTAGTCTCTACGCTTACAATAATATCTTCGCTTGATACCGTGTCAGTTGTTACCGTGTATGTTGCTGTATTTCCTTCCCATACGGCATCTTGTCCGCTCAGGCTTACCGTTGCACCTGCATCGGGACTATCGGGAGTACCTGGAGGAGTAATTGGCGGCGTTGGATCGGATGCATCCACGATAGTGGTAGTGACACTGTTTGCCGAAGCGTCAACAGCTACCGCTTCAAACTCTGCTCCATTTGCTCCGGTGATACTTACACTATATTGCTCACCGCTATCAGCCACTGCATCATCGGTCGTATTTACCGTAAATGTTGCCAATGTTGAACCCGCCGGAATCGTTACGGTTGTTGTAACCGGAACATAGTCCCCATCTTGGGTTGTAATATGGCCTGTGGTTACTTCAACTTCGATAGCTTGGGTTGAAATCGTATCGGTTGTCACCGTATAGATTGCATTGTTGCCTTCCCATACCGTATCATCACCAGAGATACTCACAGTGGCACCGGCATCTTTTTCATTGGGTTGATCGGGGTCGTTAGGATCGTAAGGATTAGTTTCATCGGTAATTGTCGTATCTACGATACTATTTACAATAGTAGAAAAATCGTATCCACCGTTTGTTGCGTTAGAGATTACAACACTATAAACTTCTGAACCTTCGTTAAGTGCGTCATCAATCGTATTCACATCAAAAGATACCGATGTCGAACCTGCTGGGATCGTAATCGTGGTTACGGCAGTATTGATATCGCTACTATCTGCAGTGCTATACGTATACGTCACATCTACACTTAAATCACTCAGTGCAGGCTTATCAAGTGTAACCGTATAAGAGGCGTTTTCACCTTCAACCACACTTATATCACCATCCAAAGAGACCTGAACACCAACCGGCGCCGGTGCCGGTGGTTGCACATCATTATCAATAATGGTCGTCACAACCGGCGTGGTACTGATCTCAACATTTTCAAAATTTCCACCACTGCTATTGCCCGTTAATACCACAGAGTAGTCTTCGGGATTCTCAACTATTGTGTCATCGTTATTAGTTATAGGGAATGACACCGTAGTCTGTCCGGCAGGAACCGTGATCGTAAAAGTACTCACACTCAAGTCCCCTGAATTTGTGTCGATATGAGACGATTGTACTTCAATGCTCATATCGGTTTGCGGTGTTTTATCTAAAATCACCGTGTAATTTGCCGAACCGCCTTCATTAATAGAAGTATCACCGATAAGTGTTACATGTACCGTATCTTCATCACCTGGCGTACCGTCTTCTTCTTCTTGGTCAATGATAGTTGTTGTGACGTTTGGAACCATAACTTGAATTTCGATATCACCGCTTTGTACATCAACAATCTCAACATTGTAATCTTCAGGATCTTCATCATAGGCATCATCCTCATTTGAGAGATCAAAATCAACTGAAGTACTTCCTGCGGGAATCGTAATCGTTTGCGTAACGGGAATCAAGTCACCATTATCGGTTTCAATATGGTTTGAAACTATTGTAACTGTCACGTCGCTATCAACTGCTTCAGAAAGACTAAGTGTATACGATGCACCCTCTCCTTCAATAACTGTTGTTTGACCCAAGAGTGTAAGTTCAATGACAGGTGCAGGCGTTGGCTCAGGTTCTGGCTCCGGCACTGATCGTTCTTGCACAACGTTAATAGGTTGAACCTCTTCTAACGGCTCAAGTTCACGACTATAATTTTTGGTACCCAGATAATCCGAACCTGCCGCTCCAAGGTTTTCAATGTGTTCAGTGAGCTCTCCGGCAGACAAGCCCGATTCGGCCGTATCATCACCGGTAGCGGTCTCTTCCAAATCATCAACATTTCCACTCTCTTCTAGTAACTGCTGAATATCTGATACGTCAGCCGTTACATCTTCGGTTTGAAACTCTTCAGACTCATATGTTGTCTCATCTAAAAAAAGGCGCTGATTTGATCCAAGCGTAATAACGTTTCCATTATCCAGTACGATCTCAACCATGCCATCGCTACCCGTTACGATTAGATCGTTCATATTTACCGCTGAATGAAGCGCTAGGGGTGAAACGGCACCACCCTCACGTGTCGCCTCCGTCAGTCCAATCTGTTTTGAAACATATCCAACAATTGAAGCCATAGTATCCACCTTATAATGATATTTTACAAGTATGGTACCCAAGAAGATGAAGGGATGTCTATTGTACCTTGGTACTATATGCAGTTAAACGTAAAATGAGCAGAGGCCGTTATGGCCGCTGCATGGGGCAGTATAATATTACAAACGAGCGTAATCAACGCCGATACAAGCTTCTAAAGAGGAGAGTTTTTCAAGTGTTTGCATCGAAACTTTAGAGTCTACTATAATCACGGCAAGCGCTTCGCTTTTACTATTGCGTCCCAATCTAAAATCGGCAATATTAACGCCTTCTTGCGCTAGGATTGTACCTACTTGTCCAATTACACCGGGAACATCCGTGTTTCTAAAGAGAATCATATTGCCTTGCGGTGCGACATCAAGATCAAAACCGTTAATATCGACAATACGTTGTACTTCGCCTTCATAAATTGTGGCACTGATCTCAATGACTTGTTTGTCGGTAGTCAGTTTAACCGTAATAAGATTTTTAAATACCTGACTATCAGGCAGTGCCTCTGTTTCGATAGTAACGCCTTTTTCACTCGCAATAAATTCGGCATTGACATAGTTTATAGTATCACCTATCGTATTGCCCATTGCTCCCACGGTCACAAATGTAGAGAGCGAAGAGAGATATTCAGCAATGTCACCTTGTCCACTGACCTTAATAGAGATGAGTGGGGCTTTGTTGATTTGCGCTGCTAAAAAGCCAAGTTTTTGTCCAAGTTCAAGAAAAGGTTTTACAAAAGCAGGGATCTTTGTCTCATCAATAGGTAGATTAAAAGCGTGTGCATACGCAATGCCTTTAGCGGCATCAATCGCTTGCTTGGCCGCTTGCGTACCTATATTGTATTGTGATTCATAAGTATTGGCACCCAAGTGAGGCGACACTACAATATTATCAAGATCGAGTAGCGGGTTATCAATAGCAGGTTCTTTATTAAATACGTCAATTCCTGCAAAACGGATTTTACCCGACTTTAGCCCCTCATAAAGTGCCTCTTCATTATATAAACCGCCACGCGCACAGTTAATCAAGACCACGCCCTCTTTCATTTTGGCGATCTCATCACGATTAATAATGCCTATGGTCTCTTGATTTTTAGGCGTATGAATCGTAATGATGTCACAGCTTAAAATATCATCAAGTTTTTCGGTATAGGTCACGCCTAGATTTGTGGCTTTCGATGCCGGAATATACGGGTCGTATGCAACCACATCCATCTCAAACGCTTTTGCACGGATACCGACTCGGCTTCCGATATTACCAAAACCGATAATACCCAGTTTTTTACCTTTAAGCTCGTATCCATACCACTTTTCACGCTTCCAGATGCGCTGATTTTTAAGATGATCATGTGAATAGGGGAACATACGCATACAAGAGAGCATATGCGCCATTGTCAGCTCCACTGCCGCAATCGTATTGGCCGTTGGAACGTTCATAACGATAATACCCTCTTTGGAGCATCCATTAATATCCACATTATCGACACCCACACCGGCACGCACAATGGCACGCATCTTTTTGGCCGCCGCTATAAATTTGTCGTCTACATCCGTTGAACTGCGGGTTATCGCAACTTCAGCATCAGCGATAATGTCCAACAGTGCCGTTTTGTCCTCATTTGCCGCAAATACAAAATCGATCTTTTCATCATTGCGGAGCATTTCAAGACCGGCGTCATGAATATGATCACAAACGACTACTTTATATTTTTCCATGATTCTTCCTCTTTAAATGGTACTACCGACGCTAAAATTTGATAATTTTTCAATGTAGCCACAAGCTTTTGAAGCTTCTGCTGATCTTTAGAATGAATCAGCAACGTGGTACCGCTTTTATCATTTTGAAGAAAATAGTTCAGCTCAAATTCGCGCAACTCTTCTTTTAAACAAAATAGCTGGTAGGGATCTTTAATGTCAGCCTTGAGCTGATATATAATTTCATGTACAATTTTTTGATTGAGATCAACATCAACGTAAATCTCATTGACCGGAAAAAAGTACCCCAAACGCTCACTTTCACTTAATTGTGTCAGCCATGTATCAACACTGTTTTGGGGATTCTCTTTAGCGGTGGTATCGTTTTTTTGATGCGCAACACCGTAAATTAGCTCTGTCTGATTGATACGGTACAAAAGTACAATCAAAAAGAGTGCAACACCCAATGCGATTAGGGGTGTCAGCCAATAGGCAATGCGTTGCATTTGTTACTTCAGCTGGTCTTTGATCAGCTCTCCCAAACTATTTGACGTATCGTCATCATTAAAAGCCTCAAGCTCTGCCTGTTCTTTAATACGTTCAAGTTTTTTGACCGACAAGCGAATACGGTCTCTTTGCGTATCGATCACTGCAATAACCGCTTCAATCTTTTGACCGGCTTCAAGTTCATCTGCTTTTAGCGGGAAAAGATCCTCATTGCGAATCAGCGCATCAACACCCTCTTCAATCGATACAAACACACCGAAATCTTTAATATCACGAATGGTGCCTTCGATGATTTCATTCACTTTATGTGCCGCGGCATACTGCTCAATTGGGCTCTCTTCGAGAAGTTTGCGGTTAAGCGAAATTTTCTGCTCTTCAGTATTGATTTTAACAATTTTAACCTCGACCTCGTCACCCGCTTTAAAGAGATCTTTACATTTGGAATTTTTATCCCAAGAGGCATCTTGGTTATGTAGCAAGCCTTCAACACCATCAATTTTTACAAACGCACCAAAATCGGTAAGCGATGTGATACTACCGCTCACCACATCCCCTTCACGATGATTTTTTACAAACTCATCAAACGGTTTAGGCAAGAGACGCTTATACGAAACACGGAGTTTGTGGGTATCAGAATTGATTTCGATCACTTCAACGTCAATCTCCTGACCGACTGTGAGATAATCTTTGGGGTGTTTAATGTTTTTGTCCCATGTAATCTCGGAGATATGCAAAAAGCCTTCGATATCATTACCCAGATCCACAAAAACACCGTATGGCTCGATATTGCTTACGGTTACGGTAATGGTATCGCCCTCTTCAAGCTCCGTCTCAACCTCTTTCCAAGGATCGGGTTGTACCGCTTTAATAGAGAGTGAAAGATGACGTTTCTCTTTATCATAAGCGATCGCTTTTACGGTAACAGTGTCGCCCTCTTTATAAAGTTTTGATGGGTTTACAGGACCTTTATAGCTGATCTCATTATAGTGCACCAAACCGTCAACGCCTCCAACATCAACAAACATACCGTAGCTGGTGATTTTTTTAATCACACCCTCTACGATTTTGTTCTCTTCCATCAAGGCATCAATAATCTCTTTTTTCTTTTTGCGTTCTTCATTAAAGAGTTTGCGGCGCGATACGACAATGGTGTTATCTGAAGGATCAACTTTAATCACCTGTGCTTTGACAGTTCGACCTACAACATCATCGCTCTCTTTAAATGCAGCTAGCGAACGCGGCATAAAGAAGCTCACACCGTCCGCTTCTAAAATGAAACCGCCGCGGTTTTTCTTGACAATTGTACCTTCGATAATCAGCTCTTCAAAGTCATCGCCGTGCTCTTTAATAAATGCCAGAGTTTTCTCTTGCTCTTGCACTTTTTTATAAGAGATTTTAGGACGCTCGTTATGATATCCGGTGACCATTACCGTGATTTTATCGCCCACGTTAAAGAGCAGTGTACCGTTTTCATCACGGATCTCGTCCATTGACAAAACGCCTTCTAGCTTCTCACCAATGCCTACCAGCACTCTGTTGTCATCTTCTTGCAATTCAACGATTTCACCTTCAGTGATTCGCGACGTCTCTTGTTCTTTGAAAGAAGCTTCTAGCATCTCTGCAAAATTCTCTTCTTCAAACCCTTCATTCTCGAAAGCCATACCAATTCCCTTGTTTACGTTATAAAGTTCGCTGATTATATCTAAAAGAATCTTATTAATCTATGATGATGTCAAATTGTGATACACAATTATTACGAAAAAGCTTGTATCGTCTCGCACACTTCTTGAATAATCCAATCTGGTGTGGATGCTCCGGCACTCACACCGCAACGCTCTTTGTTCTCAAACCATTCGGCTTTGAGCTCCTGCGAAGACTCGATATGGTAACTATCGGGGCATTTAGCCACTGAAATTGTATGTAGCTGTTTTGTGTTTGAAGAGTTTTTACCGCCAATTATTATCATCACGTCCGAATTGCCGGCCAGCTCCCGTACGGCGTCTTGATTTTCAAAGGTCGCATTGCAGATCGTATTAAACACGCGCACCTCTTTATGCGAAAGAATAAGAGCATCGGCTATTTTCAAAAACTCCTCTGCTTTGCGTGTTGTCTGCGCCACAAGCGCCACCCGCTCACGCAGTGACAATACCTTAAGCTCTTCTACATGTAAGAGCGTGTAGACTCTGCCTTCGGCGTAGCTTTTAACGCCCTTGATCTCGGGATGGGTTTCATCGCCGAAAATCACGATATCATACCCCTCTTTGCTCATCTCTTCACAGATTTGCTGCGGTTTGGTCACATACGGGCAGGTGGCGTCGATCACGTTAACGCCTTTGGCATAAAGCTCTTGAAGTTCGTTTTTGGGAATACCATGCGTCCGTATTACTGCAGTATCACCGAAGTGAAAATCCGAAAGATTTTCGGTCAAACCAACATTATGATCACGCTTTAATCGCTCAATCTCTTTGGCGTTATGAATCAGTGGCCCATAGGTGCGAGAATTATGATTCTCTTCGGCAATTTTAATGGCCCGCTTGACTCCAAAACAGAATCCGTAACTCTGTGCTAACGTAATGGTCATGTTTCAATTAATGTGATTTTACAGAGCAGTTCAAAGAAGTTTGGAAACGAAGTGTTAATGCATTCGATATCATGCACTTCCATGCCGCAACGTAGTCCTGCAATAATAAAACTCATCGCAATTCGATGATCGCCAAAGCTCTCAACCGAAGCGTTTTTAAGCACGCCGCCTTGTACACTAAAACCGTCGTCAAACTCTTCAACTTCAATACCGCACAATTGAAGATTACGTACTACAGTGGCAATTCTATCACTCTCTTTAACCCGCAACTCCTCTGCATTTTTCACCACACTGCGGCCATCGGCACAGGCCATCGCAATAGAGAGTGCGGGTATCTCATCGATCAGCCATGAGATATGCTCATTCACCGTAACACTATGAAGCGGCGCATACTTCACATGAATCGTACCGATCGGCTCGTACTTGTCTTCTTGCAACTCATAGCTGATATCCGCACCCATCCGCTCAAGCGCTTTAAAGGCTTCAATGCGAGTCGGGTTTAAAGTAACCCCCTCAATCCGTACCGAAGATTCCGGTGTGATCGCCGCGGCTACGGCAAAGAAAAAGGCACTTGAGGGATCTGCTGGCACACGGATATCAAGTGGCTTCAAAAGCCCATCCAGCGGTTCAATCGTTGTGGTAAGTCCCTCTACATGTAAGCGCGCGCCCATGCCCTTGAGCATCCGTTCGGTATGATCGCGGCTAAGTTCAGGTTCGCTATAGCGACACGTTCCATCAGCATGAAGTGCCGCTAGGATCAGCGCACTTTTCACCTGCGCCGAAGCGATTGTACTCTCATACGAAAAGGCCTTAAGCGCACCGCCACGGATACTCAGCGGTGCCAAATCGCCGTTTTGCCTGCCATCAAGTTTGGCACCGATATCGCGTAGCGGTTGCGTCACACGCTTCATGGGACGGCGCTTAAGGTATTCGTCTCCTGTCAGCACAAAATGGCCTTTTGCCGAAGCAAGCAGACCGCAAAAAAGGCGCATTCCCGTTCCCGAATTACCGCAATCAAGAATTTCGCTACTCTCTTGAATCCCTTGAGACTCAATGTTAATGACCTCACCGTCATCCGTGACTTTAGCGCCCAGATTTTTAACGATAGCAAGCGTATTAAGCGTATCTTCGGCGCGCAGAAAATTACGAATTACCGTCGTCCCCTCCGATAGCGTCGCAAACATAGCGCTGCGATGCGATATCGATTTATCGGGCGCTATGGCATCGGTGCTCAAATCAAACGCTTTACAAGGCGAAACGCTCACACGGCTCATCGCAGTTCAACTCCCCTATCGGTCTTCAAGCCTTCAAGCACACTACTCATGGCCGATGTAATATCCTCTTCTTCAAGCGTCTTCTCTTGCGACTGAAGCACAAAACGGATGGTTAAAGAGTTTTGCGCTCCCAGCGACGCATCTTTGTAGCGATCCACAGGATAAAAGCGGATAATTTCACTGCTTTTATGTGTATTTATGGTTTGCGCAAGCGCTTCGTAATTCATTGTATCGGGTATCACCACACTCAAGTCACGGTATGATGCTTGATATTTTGAATAGGATTTCACTGTTTTAAGCGTATCATCGAGTGCTTCAAATGCTACTTCGGCAATAAACGTCTCTGCAAGATCATAAGCATTTTGCACATTGGGATGCAGTTTATACATCTGCCCCAGCATCACACCGTTTTGCTTAATGATCGCACACTGATACGGATGCATCAACGCACGGTCTGCCTCAAACGCTTCAAGCTCAAAATCGCCAATCATGGCCGCAATCTTCTGTGCAAAAAATTGAAAATCCACCGCTTGGGGTCTTCCGGCATTGCCAAGCGCTTCGTTTTCACGATCACCCGAATACAAAAATCCCATAGTGACCGACTCGTTGCGATTAGCGTCAAAAACGGAACCGACTTCAAAAAGTGCAATACGTTTTTGGCCCGATTTGGCATTCATACTGGCAGATTCAATCAGATGCAGTGCCAACGCCGGCCTGAGCGTATCAAGCGTACCGGCAATGGGATTGAGTAGTTCTTTGCTCTTATCCGTACATGTAAAGCCAAACGCCTCAAATTTTTCGCGTTCGCCAAAGATAAAATGTACGCTCTCGTAAAATCCGCCATAAGCCGCTTTATAGCGGTATTCACGCCGTTTTTGGTAGCGGTGGTAATCTTCGCTAAAACGAAACGCTTCTCTCATGACAAACGGTTTTGAGGGAATATTGTCAATGCCGACAAGACGCACGATCTCTTCGACAATATCTTGCTGATTCACGATATCGTGGCGATAACGCGGAATATTCACCGCAAAATAGTCCCCTTTAGAGTTTTCAATTCCAAAACCCAATTTTTTAAGCAGATTCGTAATAGTCGTTTTATCAATTTCGCTACCGATAAAAGCATTAATACGCTCTGCACTCACCTTTACATGTAAAGGCTCAAAGCTCTGCGTAAGATCGATACTTCCCGCAAACACCGTGGCATCACAACACTGGCTAAAGAGATCAAACAGATAACTTAAGCCCAAATCAAGATGGGGCTCGCTACCGCGCGATGTGCGATAAAAAAGAGGACCCGTAGGATATTTACTCTCGGCCACTTTTTTAGAGACGATATCAGGAGCGATATAACTGGCTTCAATAAAAACCGATGCTTTGGCTTCATTAATTCGTGAGGCATCGGCCTGTTTCACACCGACAACCGATGCTAATTCCTCGTCACAACAGACCGTTGCAAAGCCGTTAGTATCGCTTTTAACCTCAATAAGCGCCTTCTCATCGGCAACCTTAAAACAGTTACGATCATACGCGCGCAAAATTACACCCGTGCTATACGTTGCATAAAACAGTAATCCCTCAAGCGTACTATCGCATGACTCTTCGATCTGTGCCAAACGTAACGCAATCAGTGCCGGCATGTGCATCGATTCAATATCGGCGGCACGATAGGAGAGATCACAGTCGATATGCTCATCATGCATCATATGCGCAATTCGGCCGATTCCGACACGCCCCTCTTTATCGTGATCAATCTGAATCTCTTTAAGATTGCGATTCAAAGCCGCACTTATATCCCGTGCAACCCCTTGAATACTCAAACAATCCCCACGATTCGCCGTGAGCTCAATTTCGATCTTGTCATCATTAAAATAGCGAATGCTATTAAGCTCTTTACCCAGCTCAAGATCGCCAAAGCTCTCATCAAAAATCATAATTCCGTCTTCGAGTTTCGGTAGCCCGATTTCGGTAGAAGAGCAGATCATACCCTCGGAATCGACTCCGCGAAGTTGCACCGGTTTGATTACCAAACCCCCAGGCATCTGTGCGCCAATGGTGGCCACCGGTACCTTGATACCCGCGCGAACATTAGAAGCACCACAGACGATTTGGCGAATACTGCTACCGATATCGACTTTACAGACATTGAGCTTGTTAGCGTCAGGGTGCGGCTCGCACTCAACCACTTCGCCTACAATAATCTTTTCAGCCACATGATAAGGTGTGACGCTATCCACTTCTAAACCGATGGAATTAAAAGTCTTGCAGAGTTCATCCGTCGTGATATCTGCAAGATCAATCCACTCCTCAAGCCAGCTACGTGTTACAATCATTTCATCTGCTCCAGTAGTCTCATATCGCCCTCAAAGAGTGAGCGCAGATCGCCAATACGGTGAATGAGCATCGCAAAACGCTCCACACCAAGGCCAAAAGCGTATCCGCTCACATCTTTATACCCTACCGCTTCAAACACATTGGGATCGACAATGCCGCACCCCAGTACCTCTAGCCAACCGGTTTTAGAGCAGACGCGACACCCCTCGCCTCCGCAGAAAATACAGCTAATGTCGGCTTCGGCCGAGGGTTCCGTGAACGGAAAAAAACTGGGGCGAAACCGCACCTCGACGTCACCAAACATATATTTGAGAAAATCCTCAAGAATAAACTTGAGATTGGCAAACGAGACTTCACCCGCTTTATCGACCACAAGTCCCTCAACCTGATGAAACATCGGCGTATGGGTCAGGTCGTAATCGCGGCGAAAAACGCTACCCGGTGCAATCATGCGAATCGGAGGCTTTTGATGCATCATCGTACGAATCTGAACCGGAGAGGTATGCGTACGCAGTAGCATCTCATCTTTAAAATAAAAAGTGTCTTGCATATCGCGCGCCGGATGGTATTTGGGCAGATTCAGTGCCTCAAAATTATGAAAATCATCCTCTACCATCGGGCCGGTTTGTACGCTGAAATTCATGGAAACAAAGTAGTCCACAATACGATCCATAGTTTCCATCACCGGATGCAATGCACCTGCCATGGAGCGCTGAGAATAGAGTGTTACGTCAATCGCTTCGGCTTTCATAGCCGCTTCAAGCTCTTGCATCTGCAATAGCGTTTTACGCTCACTCAGTAGTGCCGTCAGCGCCGATTTATCTTCATTAAGCGCTTTGGCAATTGCCGCCTTTTCATCATTAGGAGCGCTTTTCATTTTGGCAAACTGTGCGGCAAGTTCACCTTTTTTTCCAAAAACGGCAATACGGATCTCTTCGAGGCGTTCGACGCTCTCGGCCGCATTGATTGCATCATACCATGTTTGCAATGCTCTCTCCACGTTGTAAAATTGCGCGTATTTTATTCTAATCTGATTTACAAACAGCTTTGTAGAGGCTACTCTTAATTACATGTAAGCTAAAATGGTGCATATTTATAAAAGGATAGTTCATGTGTATTTTTTGCAAAATTGTCAATAAAGAGATTCCCTCAAACCCTGTACTTGAAGATGAAGATTTTTACGCATTTCACGATATCAATCCCAAAGCGCCCGTGCATATTTTGGTGATTCCAAAGCTACATGTAGACAGTTTCAATGAACTCTCAGGAGAACTCATGAGCAAAATGACCCCTTTTATTCAAAAAGTGGCTCAACATGTAGGGATTGATCAAAGCGGATACCGTGTCATTACCAATGTGGGCGAAAACGGCGGGCAGGAAGTGAAACACCTGCACTGGCATGTGCTAGGTGGCGCTAAACTCTCATGGGGTCACTTCGCCGACGCTGATCCTAAAGACTTTCTATGATAAAACGCTAAAGGAGCAAAGCCCCTTTAGCTACGTTAACACTGGGTTCTCTTCGGCAGAGAGCCCCCGCGTCCTTGGCGCTCTACCTAATTAACCTTACGAGGGGCAAGACTCAATATTTCCGAGATCAATTCCACTTCCACCACCGCTGATCATCTCCTCGTTTTCTCGAATCATCTTGCCGTTATGAATAATCGTATAGCTGATTTTTGTTGTATCACGGATGGTATTGATGGTGGAGCAGTAGGTCTCTACACTCGCCATGACCCAGCGCGCGGCCATTGTATCGTCTGCATCGGAATCGAAGCGATAGGTCAAATGCAGACTATTAAATTTTTTGGGATGATCTTCATTGCGAACCACTTCACCTGAAACTTCCAGATTGCTAACCGTTTTGCCCTGATTTTTGGGCAACATCACCATATCCGAAGCGCTACATGTAATGATACCGCTCAAAAAATATTCAATCGGTGAAATCACCGGACAATCGATAATAAAACTGCCCTTTGAGGTTTTGGCCTCAAATTTCATAGCCTCTCTATGGCTTACAGAAATCGTCATAATTCCAAATCCTTAAGATAGTGCTCAAAATAGATGATCTGCTCCATTGTACGAAGCGTCGCCGTGCCGCCCTCGGAGGTTCGGGCATTCATGGAGTGTTCAATGGAGAGATACGCTTTAACGTTGGGTTTAATGCGTGCATCTATGGCGTGCAGCTCTTCAAAAGCGATATCGCTTAAATCAATGCCAAGTGCTTCGGCGCGCGCCACGGCTTTACCGGTAATAAAGTGCGCTTCACGAAACGCAATGTCGCAGTGTTCTACCAGATAATCGGCCAGATCGGTCGCGCTAAGGTGGCCTACTTTACACGCTTCATACATTTTTTCAGGCTTAATCGTCATGGTTTTAAGGGCTTCACGCAAAATATTGAGCGAAATCTCCGCTGTCTCGACACTGTCAAAAACGCCCTCTTTGTCCTCTTGCGTATCTTTGTTATACGCTAGCGGCAAGCCTTTCATTACGGTAAGAAGACCAATCAAGTTGCCGTTAACCCGCCCCGTCTTTCCGCGTAACAGTTCGGGAACATCGGGGTTCTTTTTTTGCGGCATAATGGATGATCCGGTAGAGTACTCATCACTTAGCTCTACAAAACCAAACTCATAGCTTGACCACATCACAAGCTCTTCGGCCAGACGCGAGATGTGCATCATCATTGTAGAGATGTTAAACAAAATTTCCAGTGCAAAATCACGGTCGCTGACCGTATCGAGACAGTTGACGCTGACACTCTCAAAGCCCAGCTCCGTAGCGGTCATTTTGCGATCGATATTATGTGGTGTTCCCGCCAGTGCAGCACACCCCAACGGCGAAAAATTGTTGCGCTCTCTCGAACTGGCAAAGCGTTCGATATCACGCTTAAACATCGAGGCGTACGCCAAAAGATGAAATGCAAAATTGATAGGCTGGGCGTGCTGAAGATGCGTCATTCCTGGAAGCAGTGTTTCGGTATGATCTTTGGCAATACTTACCAATACCGCAATAAGCTCCTTTACATGTAAGGCCAATTCACCGTTTTTACGAAGCACATAGCGTCTGAAATCCACGGCTACCTGATCGTTGCGACTGCGGGCAGTGTGCAGTTTTTTGCCCGCATCTCCAATAAGTGCCGTTAAGCGCTTTTCAATCGCCATATGCAGATCTTCATCACTGATCTTCCACTCGAAATCTCCCGATTCGATCTCACTCATGATTTGTGCCATACCCTCTTGAATGCTTTTAAGCTCATCATTGCTTAAAATCCCCTGCTTTGCCAGCATGGCGGCATGAGCAAGCGAGCCTTCGATATCTTCACGGTAGAGTTTACGGTCATAGAGAATTGATGCGTTAAATTCATCCAACAGTGATGCCGCACTAGACGAAAAACGCCCCGACCACATTTTATCCATATCATTAACTCCGATAAAAAAAGTATGTAATTCTATCTAAAAAAGTTGAGAGAGATGCGACTACAGTATTAGTCGCAGGCAGGTACGTTTCCGCTATCTTTGGCGTACTCTTCAAAAAAGTCTTTAAGGTGTTTGGAATTTTTACTAAAGCGCGAAGATTCAAAATACTCGTAAGAGTCTTTTGCCTTTTTTGCTTTCAGATGAAGTTCAGCTAATGGCTTGCCCCTCTTCTTAAAGAGCTTACTCCACTCTCTACGTACTTTGGAATAAGCAAGCTCTTGGCCATTATTGTGGCAAGAGCGACATTTTTTGATGAACTCCTTTTGCCCTTTATATACACGTGCATCACTCACACTAACCAACACAACTGACAACGCGGTAGCAAAAAGAAGCGGTTTCTTCATCTGTGATAACCTTATAAAAATATCACAATTATATTACATTAGTAATTCTAATAATCAGCTTAACAGGCACTATTTATACCTGTTGCTCCGATGCCATAACTTCAGCACATTTAAGTACCTCTTTGGCACCACGTGCAATCATCGCTTCGGCCATCTCACGACCTACGCCATCACATTGATCACGTTTGGTAAGTTTAGTCTCACTCATCATATCGCTCCCATCAGGCATACCCAGTACCGCTTTGACAATAATATCGTCATTTTCCAATACGGTTGCATTTACCCCGATAGGTACCTGACACCCTCCCTCAAGTGTATCGACAAAGTCACGCTCAATCGTTGTCTCGATACGGCTAAGCTCATCATCAAGTGTTTTCACAATGGCGATCACTTCGGGATCGTTGACGCACTGAATCCCCAGTGCCGCTTGTCCCATGGCCGGTAACATTTCAAAGAGTGAGATGGGATAGACATGCTCTACCAAATCCAAAAGACCCAAACGGTTAATGCCGGCCGAAGCCAAAATGATGGCATCGTACTGGCCATCTTTGAGTTTTTGGATACGAGTATTGACATTGCCACGCAACCATTTGATTTTAAGATCGGGACGCAGACGCATGAGTTGCATCTGACGGCGCAGTGACGACGTACCGACAATAGCGCCCTGCGGTAAATCTTCGATGTCGCGATATTTGTCGCTTAGCATCGCATCACGCACATCTTCGCGCTCCGTGATGGCTACAAGCGGAAGCGCTTCGGGCAAAACGGTCGGCACGTCTTTGAGTGAATGCACGGCCATATGCGCATCGCCGCGCAGCATCGCCTCTTCAAGCTCTTTTAAAAAAAGACCCTTGCCTCCGATTTTTGCAAGGGGAGCATCCAAAATTTTGTCACCCATCGATTTCATAGGCAGTATCTCTACATGTAAACCTTCATGGAGTGCTTCAAGACGCGTTTTGATATGCTCAGTCTGCCACATCGCCAGTTTGCTTTCGCGCGTGGCGATTATGAGTTTT
This sequence comes from Sulfurimonadaceae bacterium, assembly GCA_050292115.1. Taxonomy (GTDB): domain Bacteria; phylum Campylobacterota; class Campylobacteria; order Campylobacterales; family Sulfurimonadaceae; genus JAFGUB01. Next base: position 15,800 of record JBNKLA010000110.1, read on the forward strand.
TCAAGTGCCACTATTTAACCTTAAGCTCTTTATATTTGCTTTTGCTTGCATCTTTCTTGCCGTCAAAGAAAACCGTCGGTGTACCATTGACCATCATTGACTGCACGACATTCATGTCATATGTAGCGTGCTCTTCCACCGCTTTAGCGTGGATATCTTTAAGCGTAATTTTGGTGCCGAGTTTTTTGTTAAACGCATCAAGAATTTTTTGTTCATCCGTCAATTTAGAATCCACTTCAACGCCGTACATCTCCAACACAACGTCTTTGCGACCCTGCATTTCAGCCGCTACTGCCGCACGGGTGAGTGTCACCGCAGCAGGGTGTAGCGATTCGAGTGGAAGGTGGTAGTAATATACGGCAAATTCATCGGGATACTGCTTCATGTATTCAAGCGCTCCGGGTACAAAGCGGCGGCAAAACGGGCAGAGGGGATCGGAGAAGATCGCCACTTTATGCTTCGCCGTCTTTTTACCGTAAAGCAAGTTGGCATCACGATAATACGCATCTTTAAATTCCGGTGCTATCTCGTTTTTAAGCGCAGTACCCGTTTTGACATTTGTCAAATCACCCGTAATAAAATCCCCACTGGTGAAATAGATGAGATTTTGCTTAATCGGGCGTGAGTTTTTGCCCTGTTTCACTTCGGCCTCAAGGCTAATAATCAGTGTCTCCCACCCTTTAGGGGCATCGAGTGCTTTACGGTCATTTACTTTAACTTCAAGCTTACTTACATTGGGGTTCGCACCAATCTGTTTTTTTAAAAAACTCTCTACCTCTTCGTTACTCGCCGCGAAGAGGCTTGTCGCCGCTATCGCTATCGCTGATAATCTCAACATCAATGACATTTTCATCCTTTGTTTGGTTTAAATTAAAATCTTCGGTCTTGTGTGTGTTGAATTTTGCCGAAAATCGGTTAACCAACATACTCGTAAAGACGTGAAACTGTAGCAAAAGACCCAAAATATCGGTAAGAAACCCCGGGATAATAAGCATCACCGCACCTAAAAGCGTAAAAATATTGAGCTCTTGAAATTTTTGCAGGTCAATAGCGCGCGCCGAGACCATTTTCATGTTTTCGCCCAAGGTATTTTGAAAGCGTACCAGAATAAAAAATCCGATAAATGCGCTTAACACGATCTCGCCGAAAGTTGCCAATCCACCAAGCGATGAGGCGATGTTAACCGAAACAACAACCTCTAAAAAAAGGTAGATGAGAAAATAGAGCACTACAACTGCTCCATTACCGCATTAAAGGCATTGTTCGTATCAATATCACTTTTTTCACCGCTACTACGATCATAAAGTTGCACCTTGCCCGATGCAAGCTCTTTACCGATAATCAACGTGTACGGAAATCCAATCAGCTCTGCATCTTTCATTTTAAAGCCAAAACGCTCTTTACGGTCATCAAACATCACTTCAACACCGGCATTACCAAACGCTTCATATAGCGATTCTCCAAGTTGCTGCTGTGCCTCATCTTTGATATTTGATACCATAATATTAAGTCTATAGGGTGCAGTAGCATCAGTCCATTTACAGCCATTGTCATCATGGTGTTGCTCAATCACTGCGGCTATCAAACGACTCACACCCATACCGTAGGTACCCATCACAAACGGTTCGCTCTGACCTTTTTCATTCAAAAATTCTGCTTTTAGCGCTTTGGAGTAGGTGGTGCCGAGTTTAAAAATATGCCCCACTTCGATGCCTTTGGTATATGAAAGCACTCCCTCACAATGCGGGCAGCCATCGCCCTCTTTTACCTCTGCCAAATCGGCAAATTCTGCCGCTTCAAGCACATTAAGATCCACGCCGACAAAGTGGTAATCCGCTTCATTCGCGCCACAGATCATGTGAGCTGCATCTTTAAGGTCATTATCAAAGATACATGTAACGTTTGTCGTATCAAGTGGTCCCATAAATCCAGGAACAAAACCGGCCTCAATCAACTCTTCTTCACTTACATCGGCAATATCGAGCGCATTGGCGGCATTAACGGCTTTAACCTCTTGCAGATCATCACTACCGCGTAGAAAATAGAGCACAACGCTACTTTCATTTTCATAAATAGCGCGCTTGGCAACGCATTTCACCGTGTAGTAAGGATCGACTTTAAAAAAGTCACTCAGTGCTTCAATGCTTTTAATATCGGGGGTTTTGAATTTATTAAAATCCGCCTCCGGTGCTTCAGGGATGCTCCGGCGTTTAGAGCGCTGTGCCGCCTCGATATTGGCGCCATACTCACAGTGTGAACAGACCGCAATGGTGTCTTCACCACTATCGGCAAGTACCATCAGCTCTTTGCTACCGCTACCGCCGATTGCCCCGCTATCGGCTTCAACAATACGAAACTCCAGTCCCAAACGCTCTAAGATTGTTTTATATGCTGCTTCCATAGCATCAAACTCGCGATCCATATCTTCAACCGAAGCGTGAAAGCTATAGCCGTCTTTCATCACAAATTCGCGTGCACGCATTAGGCCAAATCGCGGACGCGCTTCGTCACGAAACTTGGTTTTGATCTGGTAGAGATTGAGCGGTAACTGCTTGTAGCTCGTAACGCGGTTGCGCACAATATTTACCATCATCTCCTCATGCGTCGGTCCCAAAACAAACAGGTTCTCTTTGCGGTCACGAAAACGTAACAGCTCTTTGCCAAACTTTTCGATCCGGCCGCTCTCTTGCCACAAATCGGCAGGGGTTACAAAACTCAGCTCCACCTCCTGTGCGCCACATGCCGCCATCTCTTCATTAATAATAGCCTCAATCTTACGTAGCACCCGTTTTCCCAATGGCAAATAGTTATAAAGGCCGCTGGCCACTTGCGTTACAAACCCCGCACGCGACAGATAGATATGGCTTGCCAGCACCGCATCCGAAGGTGCCTCCTTAGCGGTAGGAATATACGCCCGACTCATTCTCATGAACGCTCCTTATGGATAATATAGTCTTCATCTTGTACCTCAAGCATCTCTTTTAACGACTCAATCATGGCATCAGACTGCGAAGCCGAACTTGAGGCGCGCATCTGTCGTGTGAGATCATGCAAAAATCGCTTAAGCGTCTGCTCGCACGCTTTGTGAAGGTTCGCTTCGTATGCTTTAGGAATATAACGTTTTTGAATTACCCGCTCACACTCGGCCAGAGCCGCATCATCGGCTCTGGCATAAAGCTCTTTAATCAGCGGTTCGATTGAAAGCGTTTTAAGCCAATCAAAAAATGCCACCGTATGGCGACCGACAATGGCAAACGCCTGACGCGCTTCGCTCTCTTTAAGGCTCATATTTTCATCGACAATCGTTTTAAGATCATCGACGATAAACAGTTGCAAATCCTCGTGCGTTTTAGAGAGTTCAATATCGCGCGGCACCGCCATATCAAACCAGTAACGCTCATATGAGACTTCGCCCACCATTGCATCGGTAATGAGCGGTTCAAGCGAACCGGTGGAGGTAAAGAGCAGATCATACTCGTTGATGGCATGAAAAAGCTCTTCAAAGTCGCGCACGGTAGCGTTACATGTAAGCGCAATCTCTTCGGCTTTGGAGCGGGTACGGTTCATCATGGTAATGTTAGCACCGTGACGTTGTAGCGTCTTGGCACTGATAACCGACATATCACCCGCACCGATTACCAGCGCTTTTTTACCGCTAAGGCTGCCTGCCACTTCTGCGGCCTTGGCCACGGCAACGCTGGCAACCGATGTGGCACCGGAGGAGATATCGGTTACATTGCGCACCTCGGCCGCACACTTAAAGGCGTAATGCACCGCCCGCGCCAGTTTGGGGCCGGCAAAATCGTGTTGTGAGGCAAAACGAAAGGCATCTTTGAGCTGTCCGGCAATTTGTGTTTCGCCTACTACCATGGAATCGAGTGAACTCGCCACGCTAAAGAGGTGGTGAATGGCGCCGTGATCATCAAAAATATCGGCGCGGCTCTCAAGCTCATCGCACGAAAAGCCGCAACGTTGTGAGACAAGATTTAAAATATGCGTTGTGGCATCATCCACGTTTTTACAGCTACACACCATCTCCATGCGGTTACATGTAGAGACGACAAACGCCTCGTTGATCTGCGGATGTGCTACGATCTGCTCAAGACTTTGAAGCAGATCGGCATCTTCGTTGTATGCCAGACGTTCACGAATCTCAAGCGTCGTATTTTTATGTGTAAAACTGAGCGTGAGGTAGTGCATTAAAAGCTTCGCTTCATCATCGATTCAATAATGGCCGCGAGTGCTTCGTCATTGACGGCACTTATAGCCTCATCACTCAATTTTCGGGCAAGAAGATAGGATTTTTCCACACTACCATAATTTTGAAATTGCGTAGTTATCCACTCTGAATCCGTTTCGGAAAGCTTAACTCTGTGCAGACTCGTAAGTCGCTGCTTTAACGCACTGTCAAGATCCTGATAGAGATAGATGTAAGGGAGTGTGCATTTACCCTCAACAAAATCATTGAGCGCCGGCTTGCCCAGTGTTTGAGTATCAGAGACGATATCCAGAATATCATCAATAATCTGAAACGACAATCCAAGATTTTTGCCATAGAGTGCATGGGCATCCGCATCTTTTCCACACAACAGCGCCGCCGCTTTGGCAGATGCTTCGATGAGCGAAGCCGTTTTAAAATAGAGCATCTGCATGTAAACGTCGGCATCGTCGTTAAACGTTTCGGAGAGCTTCACATCAAGCATTTCACCTTTGGAGAGTGCCGTAACCGCATCCGCCACGCATTTTGCAATTTTCGCATCAAAAGCAACCAGTGCACTAAATGCCTTGGAGTAAAGAATATCACCTAACATAATGGCTGTCTTGGAGCCTTCGGTGGCATTGACTGATGGCACGCCCCTGCGCAAATCGGCATCATCAATCACATCATCATGTAACAGGCTTGCCGCATGAATTAGCTCAATAATAGCGCCTAAAAGCGGTGCCGATTCATGATCTTGTGCGATTTTACCCACCAGTTTGGCCCGTAGACGTTTACCGCCTTTAAGCGATGCAAACAGTCGGCTTACCTCATCATATTCGACTTCGGCAACCAGATCGTGCATACAGGTCTCGACTTTATGCAAAAAAGGATCGCTATTCACTTTTTAAATACTCCCATTTGATCTCTTCATCATCATCTTTAACATAAATCCCCATATGCGCTTCACGTTTTTCAAGATCAAAATCATTAAAACGTACCAGCAAAAAAGGCACTTTGATCTTGTGTGCCTTCCGTGGCAATAACTCAAGACGAAAGCTTTGGTTGGTGTGGTTGCGCTTAAGCAGATGTTGTGCGACAATACCGTCGAAACGCGAGTGCACCACCAAAACCGTATTGCTATACAGCGTCCAGCGAAATTCAAAAATACGATCACCCACATCGCTTTTGATCACCATTCGCTCAAATTGATCTTTCTTCAGCGCAATCTCTTTGTGTTCTCTCCATGTTGCTAACAGCGGGAGTGTCACAATCAGCATTATTATAACGATACGCATACGTTTGATCAAGCTACCTTCAAAAGTCAAGAATTATAGCAGGCATCGACTTATCTTCTTATTGCGGTGCCTTGATACGGTACAAAACGCTATAGAGTAACGGTACGTACAACAAATTCAATACCGTCGCCCATGCCAAACCAAACCCCAGCGACACCGCCATGGGTTGAAGAATCATGGCTTGACCCGATGCGAAAAAGATAAGCGTCGAAAGTCCCAGAACCGTTGTAATCGAGGTAAGCAAAATCGGCCGCAAACGCGTACGTGCAAGTTTCATCAGCGCTTCGGTATCTTGCGCTTTTTTAATAAAACTCACCATAATAAGCCCGTCGTTGACGACCACGCCGATCAAGCCCACCACACCGATCATTCCAGGCATCGTAAGGTTCAATCCCATAATGAGATGGCCTAAAAATACGCCCAGTAACACTAGCGGTGTCGTGCTTAAGACGATTAATGCCTGCCCCAGCGAGTCAAAGAGCCACACCAGTGTAATTAAAATCAACACAATTGCCATAATGGCCGCTTGCATCATTTCGCGCTGGGTCTTGGCGTTTTCTTGCTCCTCGCCTTTGATGTCAACACCATAGCCATCTGCTTTCAGTTTTTCAAAACTCCCTTTGAGTTGTTCCATCACATCCGCCGAAGTCGTTTTCTCTTTGTCAATCGAAGCATACACACTGCGGATTCGCTTGCCGTCTTCTTTATTCAGGCTCACAAAGGCTTGCGTCATCACAAAATCGCACACCTCTTTAAGGGCGATCACATTTTGGGTGTTGGGAATGTGAAGCTGAAAATCTTCAATAGATTCAAGTTCATCTTTAGTGTTGCCCTCTATGCGCACACGAACCAATCCCGAATCGTTAAACATTTTTCCGTATTCGCCTTTGAGATAATAAGCACGCATCTCGTTACTGATTGTAGCTTCGTTAAACCCAAGCTGCTGTCCGTAGCTGTTCACGCGCAGTTTCAGCTCTTTTTCACCCAAATCCGCATCATTAGCAACGTTGTACACCCCCTCAACCGCGGCCAGCTCTTTTTCAAATGCCAAAATGCCTTTGGCAAGTTCGGCTTCGCTTTTGCCGCTTAGGGCTATCTCGATATCGTGCGCCACCACTCCGGTGCCCGGAACGGAGACAATAAGCTCTTCAAACAGCGGCTTATCGCCATTTTTAAGCTCATAAAACGGCTCAAGCCACGTTTTGACATCTTCGCTGATCGATTTAGCCGTGCGTTCGCGAATCAGCACATCGGGATCGTACTCGACCGAAAGATAGGGATTGATGTATCTGTTAAAGAAGTTATCGGGTGCGCGTTCATGCAGGTCAATAAAGATATGAAACAGATTCTCGTTTACCTCGGCCATATTTTTGGCATCCAGCCTAAAACCGATGGCTGACGTGACCGAAGCATAATCTTTTGGACTCAGTTTTTCGAGTAAAAGCGTTTCAATTTTCGTGACTAGCCGTTCCGTATCTTCAAGACCGTTATTGATATCAACTTTGCCCGTAACATACACCTGTGTTACGTCAAAATCGGGAAAAAGCTGGAACTTGCTAATTTTCATAAACAGCGCCGTTGCCGCCAAAATGCTAACAACCATCACAATAAGCGCCGTCTTTTTACGACGAAACAAAAAGTGCAGTAGCGTATCGTACCAGCGATAGAGATGCTCCCATATGTAATGTGATGTATGCGTCTCTTTGCGCAAACGCATAAAATCATGCGCATGTAGCGGTAGAAAATAAAATGCTTCAAACAGCGAACTAATAAGCAGTACCGAGATCATAATGGGCAAAATTTTAATAAACGTTCCCATCTCGCCCGAAATCAGCAAAAGCGGTAAAAATGCAAAGACTGTCGTGAGTGTCGCGGTCAGTACCGCCGGAAACATCTCGACCGTACCGCGCAAAGCCGCCTCGCGTCTTGAGTGGCCCTCTTCGAGATGGCGGTAGATATTCTCGGCCACTACAATCGCCTCATCCACCAGCATCCCCAGTGCGATAAGCGCACCAAGCAGTGAGAGCATATTAAGTGAATAACCCATCGCCTCAGCCGCGATCAGGCCAATCATAAACGAAAGCGGAATCCCCATGGCTACCACCAATGCAATCCCTCTATTGACAAAGAGCAACATCGATAAAAAGACCAGAATCAAGCCAAATACGATATTGGAAAAAACGGTATTGAGTCGATTTTTAATCCAAACCGACGTATCGGTATAGATCTCGTACTGTATCTGCGGATAACGCCCCTCAAACGCTTTAAGCATCGCACGAATCTGTTTGCTCAAGGCAATGGAGTTGCCCGTTTTGGATTTGTTGATATTGATTGAAACGTTGCGCACACCATTGTAGTGTGAGAGCTCTTTTTCATCGGCCAGCTCAAACGACACCGAGGCGATATCACCCAGTCTTATACGCGACGTACCCACACTTACCAGTGTATTTTCAACACTCTCGCGCTCCTTTTCGCCGTTATAAGTGCTAATATAGAGGTGTTTGCCCTGCTCCTTGATGGTACCGATAGGAAAGATGGAGCTCAGATTGCCCAGTGCACTCACCACACTGTTAAACTCCAGTCCATACGCACGGATTTTCTCTTCATTCAGACGAATCACCATTTCATCATCGCTATCGCCGCGAATCGTAATATCGCTAAGGTCTCTCAAATCGCTTAGCGCACTTTTAAGCTCATCGGCACGATCAAGCAACTCGCTTGTCGGCACATCACCCGCAATTGCAATAAGTACCAACGGGATGCTATGCTCTACCAGTTTCGCCACCGGTTCATTCATATCCGAGGGCAAATCCCGTTTGGTTGTCGCCACGATATCTTTGACATCACTAAGTACGTTGATATTATCCGAACCCGGTTTGATATCGGAGAGAATCGAAAACGAGCCGTTTTTGATGGTAGTCGTCACCTTGTCAATGGCATTAACGTTTTTCAGTTCATCTTCGATGGTTTTCACCACCATCTTATCCAATACATCCGCACTCGTCCCCGCGTATGCTCCGGTGATGGTAATTTGATCCTTGGCAACGGGAGGAAATATCTCTTTGGGAATATTGACATAGGCAAAAATAGAGAGTATCAAAATAAACAGCAGAAAAAAATGGTTGAGTAGTGGTTTGTCGATAGCAAACTCGATGATACGTCGTATCAAAAAAAATCCCTTTGTTAAAGTTATGGCGTATTATATCCACTCTTACATGTAAGGTTTAAAGATAACGCCCGCGGGTGCTCACTAATTTGTTATACTTCCACTTTCATTCATTAGACTTCTTGCAAAACTCCCAAATAGTCTCAGAGCCAAGAGACGTAGTGAGATTGGGCTTTTCTTCTTTAAGTGCGTAGCCCCGTAGCTACGGACGCAAAGAAAAAAGTTCAAGATTGCTACGTTTCTTGGCTCCCTTGGGGCAATTAAGAGCACACTGTGCTTTTAAGTGCTGAGTCTATCTGGGAGTTTTGCAAGAAGTCTATTGCTGTTTCACTAATAG
>JBNKLA010000111.1:0-32045 GCA_050292115.1 Sulfurimonadaceae bacterium
CGTTTGCCTATCTAAGCCATCTTCTTACAGAACTTCCAATCTATCAGGTTGAAAGCAGGGATATTGACCCTCTACTGCCTTGGAATGTGCAGTTAGCCAAATCTTGACCTTTTTTCAAGATGGGGTTTACTTGGGGGTTACCTTTTTTTTATCCTCAAGCATTACATGTAAGGAATTTTTATGCGCATCATTTACCTTTTCATTATGTCGGCTATATTGATACAGCCCAATCTCATGGCAGTGCCGAGCATTCAAAACAGCGCTACCTATGAAGAGCTGCAAAAATTGACTGCCGGTGACAAGGATATTTATAGCTGGTTTGGCTACAGTGTTGCGATGGATGGCGATTACGCGATAGTCGGGGCGCGTGGCGATGGTGGCGGTAGCGCGTATATTTTCAAAAATGACGGCAGCGGCAATTTTACGCAAACGGACAAGCTGAGCGGCAATGATACAATCAGCGGTGATGCATTTGGTATCAGCGTCGCTATCAGCGGCGACTACGCGATTGTAGGGGCACACCAGGATAATGATTACACCGGCAGCGCCTATATTTTCAAAAATGACGGCAGCGGCAATTTTACGCAAACGGACAAACTGACGGCGAACGACGCGGCGGTAGATTCGAGTTTTGGCTACAGTGTTGCGATTAGCGGCGATTATGCAATCATTGGAGCTTACATTGATAACAACTATGAAGGAAGTGCCTATATTTTCAAAAAGGATGGCACCGGCCATTTCACACAAATAGCCAAACTGACCGCTGGCGATGCTGCCATAAATGATTGGTTCGGCCATAGCGTCTCTATCAGTGGAGATTACGCCATCATCGGGGCTGACGGTTCGGGTACGGGTGGCGGCGCGTATCTTTTTAAAAGAGATAGCAATGACTATTTCACTCAAATTGCCAAACTGGCCGCATCTGATGGGACATTAAATGACGCTTTTGGCTATAGCGTTGCTATCAGCGGTGATTACATGATTATTGCGGCAAGAGATGATGACGATAAGGGCAGTGACTCCGGCAGTGCCTATATTTTCAAAAACGACGGCAGTGGCACTTTCACGCAAACGGCCAAACTGACTGCCGGCGATGGGGCGGCAGACGATGGATTTGGCAATAGCGTGGCAATAAGCGGCGACTATGCGATTGTGGGGGCGCGCTACAACGATGATAACGGCAACGAATCGGGCAGCGCCTATATTTTCAAAAATAACGGCAGCGGCACTTTCACGCAAACGGACAAACTGACTGCCGGCGACGCGGCAGCCGATGACTCTTTTGGTGTGAGCGTTGCCACAAACGGTGTTTACACACTTATAGGCTCTTATGGCGATGATAACGTCACGGGCAGCGCCTACATTTTCAATGGTGTCATCCGTAAAACAGCTGTAGAGAACCGTACCGACTTCACTCTTGATATTGACGCAAGCGGTGCCATCGGCTACACGATTAGCGGTATCGACAGTGCACTTTTTAATATCAATGCGCTTACGGGTGTCATAACCTTCAAAACCGCACCTGACTACGAATCGCCGATGGATGACAACCGTGACAATGTTTATGAACTGCGGGTTGAAGCATCCGATGGCATCAGCAGTGATAACAAGATCGTTTATATTACCGTCACCAACGTCGTCGAATTCAGCCGCGATAACACTAACGATACGGTACGCGATGATACCAATCTTACATGGCAGGATAACGCCGATGTCGCAACACGGACCATGCCCGATCAGGCGAGTGCCACCGCCTACTGCAATGAGCTCGTTTTTGCCGGGGTTGACGACTGGTACCTGCCGAGTATGGATCAGCTCAAAACTACGGTAGATATAGCCAATACGCCCAAGATCGATGCGGCCTTTGAAAACGTGGATACGTATTACTGGTCATCAGCATACAGCAATGAGCTGATGTCCTATGAGAAAGGGAGTAAAGTTTCGTACAAAGATACCTACTCCATATATACCCGCTGCATACGCGACGGGGCCATTCACAATACACCGGCCACGGCGATTACGCTCTCTTCGGGTACCCTTCAGGAAAATGCTTCGGCAGGGACGCTGATAGGCATTCTGAGCGCCGTCGATGCCGACGCGGGAGATACCCACACTTTTGCGCTTACATGTAACGATGCCAACTTCTCGGTTACGAGTGACGGCAACCTGAGCAGCAAGGTTGTGTTTGATTACGATGTCACGCCCTCACAAACCGTCTGCCTCCGTGCTACCGACGCTTACGGGCTGAGTTATGATGAAAACCTGAGCGTCACCATTCTTGCCCTGCCGCGTACTTCGGTGGATTTTGCTGGCCTTAGTCCAATAGTGACGAGTCAAAAAGAGTATCTGCTTTCATTCAAAGTCAACGATCCCGAAGGCGATACGCTCAGCATCTCGGTGACGACTGATCATCCCGAACTGCTTCACATTTCTCCCGCAACACTCGAAGTGCAGGCAGCAGGGTATGACGACGCGCTCAATTTTACGCTCGGTGCAGCAGGTCACGCGACGGGAACAGCAAGCGTCACGGTGACCGTCAGCGGAGCGACCGGAACCACGGTGGAGAGCTTCGAGATCGTTATTGAGGCGGTGCATGGACTGAGCCCGTCACTGATGCTCTATCTGCTTCACTGACGGGTGTTACATGTAAATTTTGACTTACATGTAACGCGCTCAAATGCCTTCCATTTCTATTTACAACTGCTTTTCCGACAACTTTCCGACAAGTTGATGAAATAATTAGGCATTTGAACCCCAAACATTACATGTAAGCGCTGATGTGACGTTACATGTAAGGAGATATCCGTGCCCAAAACTATCCTGAACTATCTGCTTCTAACCATAATGCTACAGAGTGCCGCTATGGCTGCCATAGGTTTTGCTCCGGAAAAAGTGGCTGCAACACCTTCTTATATACTGGGCGATGTAGATGCCGCCGATATCGACGGGGACGGTGATATCGACCTGCTCTCAGGAACCTATTACGACACGACGTTAATCTGGTTTGAGAACAACGGAAGCGGGAGTTTTAGCGCACACGCTGTCACGACTACGGTCAATCTTATTCTGGGGGTTTATGTTGCCGATGTGGACAATGACGGCGATATGGACCTGCTTAGCGCCTCATCCAATGACAACACCATCGCATGGTATGAGAATGACGGTAGTGAGAACTTTACGCAGCATACGATCAGCACTGCTGTTACTGAAGCCAAATATATCTATGCTGCCGATCTCGACGGTGACGGCGATATCGACCTGTTTTCCATTTCAGAATCTCCCGATACCTTAACGTGGCATGAGAATGACGGGAATGAGAACTTTACCCCGCACGTTATCGTAACCGGGATCAATGGCGCTGCGAATATCGACACCGTTGATCTGGACGGAGATGGCGATATCGACCTGATCTGCACTTCAGATACGGATGGCACCGTGGCCTGGTTCGAGAATGACGGAAGTGAGAATTTCACCAAGCATGACCTTACGGCTTTTATCGGCTCTATTACCGATGGATACTCCATTACCGTTAACGCTATCGACATAGACAGTGACGGCGATATCGATCTGCTCGCAGGCTCACCTTATGACAACAGCATTGCATGGTACGAGAACGACGGTAATGAGAATTTTACCAAGCACGTTGTCTCAACAGCCTACCGGAGCCCCTCCGATGTGTCTGCCGTCGATGTGGACGGCGATGGCGATGTGGATCTGTTCGCATCATTTTGGTCAGATAAAAATATTGTCTGGTACGAGAATGACGGGAGTGAAAACTTTACAATGCATGTCTATGCCACGACACTTACTACCAACATGAGCATTGATGTTGTCGATCTGGATGGTGACGGCAAACGTGATCTGGTCTCATCGAACAATACTTATATAGCGTGGTACCGGCAGGTTGCGCAACCCTCGAATATTTTGCTCTCTTCTACTACCATACCCGAAGCTGCCGCGCCCGGTAGGCAGATCGGTGTCTTTAGCGCCACTGATGCCGATGCAGACGATACGCACACCTTTACACTCGAATGTGCCACTCCCGGAGTCAATGACGCCAACTTCTCCATAAGCAGTGCCGGCTGGCTGAGCAACAGTATCGTTTTTGATTATGAAACAACGACGACACAGAGCATCTGCGTGCGTGCTACCGACAGCTTCGGGTTGACCTATGACAAGGTTTTCACCATCACGATTACCGATGTCGATGAAATACCCGACAGCTTCAACGTTACCGACCTGCAAATGCAGGGACCTTCGACAACGGTCGCTTCAGCGCCCCTGACACCTACGGGTTTTGTGGCTCCTGCATCCATCGCAATCAGCGGAGCCAATTGCTACTACGCCATCAACGGCGGCACGTTCACCAATGCAGCGGGTACTATCGCCCCGGGTGCGAACGTCACCCTGCAAACCATCGCCTCGCCCGATTACGTCAGCACGGTGAGTTGTGATCTTGATATCGGAGGCATAAGCGATACCTGGTATGTCACGACCCATGCATCGCATGAGCCTTCACCTTACAGCTTTGCCGATCTGAGTGAGCAGACACTCTCCAACACGGTGGCCACAGCCAGTATCACCATTACAGGTCTGGGGATGGAGACCAACATCTCCATCAGCGGTACCAACTGCTTCTACGCCATTGACGGCGGGAGTTTCACCGATGCCAACGGCACCATCTCCAACGAGCAAAACGTGACGTTGCAGACCATCACGCCCGAAACTATCGACAGCATTACGGAGTGTACCGTCACCATAGGAGGGGTGAGCGACACATGGAGCGTTTCGACGCCTTATTTTCACCGCGCGCGAAACGGTGTGACCATCACCTGTGACAACGCCGCGTTGGGCGATACGGGCGTGGTTGATGGTGTGACCTATACGAAACGTGCCAGTGGGGACATTACCGTTGCCAATGCCGCCACCACCTGTACCAGCGGGATTACGGATATGAGCCGTCTGTTTAATGGGGAGTATCAATTCAACGAAGATATTACGCACTGGGATACGAGTAGCGTGACAGATATGAGTGAAATGTTCAGGCAGGCCAGAGTTTTCGATCAAAATATCAGCAGTTGGGATACGAGCGGCGTGACGGACATGTTTAGCATGTTCCGTACGGCTACGGAGTTCAATCAAAACATCAGCAGCTGGTGTGTCCATGCCATTGTAAGCAAACCTGCTTCGTTTGATAGCTTGGCCTATTTTTACGGGCAGAGTGATTTGCAACCTCAGTGGGGAAGCTGCCCGCCTGACGCTTTTCATTTTACCGATGTGAGTGGACAGGCGACCTCCACGGTGGTCGTCTCCGATGATGTCAACTTTTTTTCGCTGGGCAAAAACGGCAGCGCCACTCTCTCCATCAGCGGCAGCGGCTGTCGGTACGCCATCAATCACGGCAGCTTTAGCAATACCAACGCTACGGTTTTTTATGACGATAACATTACGCTGACAACCACGACTGCCGCTGCTTACGACACTGCGGTCGATTGTAACCTCACTATTGACGGCATCAGCGATATCTGGAGGGTCGCCACAACCGCCATTTATGCCCCCACCGCCATTACGCTGACACCGGACTCTATTGCCGAGCATCAAGCCGTCGGCACGGTTGTCGGCAGTTTCAGTGCCAGTGATGTCGATGCGGGTGATACGCACACTTTCAGCCTTACATGTAACGGCGTCAATGACGGCAACTTCACCATAGCCGATGATAACGTGACACTCAAATCCAACCATGTTTTCGATTATGCTACGACAGCGACCCAGAGTATCTGCGTGCGCGCTACCGACAGTTATGGCCTGACCTATGATGAGAATCTCACCGTTACCGTCACCAACGTCAACGAAACGCCTGTCGTCACCTCCACCGCAGTGACCTCTGCCACACAGGGCAACCCCTACAGCTACACGCTTGGCGCAACGGATGCGGACGGCGACCTGTTAAGCTGGGGCGAAACTTCGGGCAGCAGCCTTCCTGCGTGGCTGAGTCTGCAAAGCGGCGGAGCGTGGACAACGGTGGGCAGCGCGGGCTTTAGTGCCGCTAATACGGAATTTACCTCCATCGTTTTTGACGGCAACAATGTTCCCTATGTGGCCTATTATGATGGGGCAAACGGCGGCAGAGCAACGGTTAAGAAGTACGCAGATGGAAGCTGGACAACGGTCGGTAACGCAGGGTTCAGCGCAGGCTATGCCAGATACATCACCATGGCATTTGACGGCAGTAATACCCCTTATGTAGCTTATGTGGACGGGGGCAACGGCGATAGGGCGACGGCAATGAAGTTTGAGGGCAGCAGTTGGGTAAATGTCGGTAGCGCGGGCTTCAGTGCTGCCGGAGTCGGCTACACCTCTCTCGCGCTTGAGGGGAGCGGTACCCCTTATGTCTCTTTTACGGATGGAGCCAACGCCGGCAAAGCGACGGTCATGAAGTTTGACGGCGCGAACTGGGTCACGGTTGGCACGGCGGGCTTTAGTGCCGGTACGGTCTGGTTTACCTCGCTCGCCATTGACGGTAGCGGTACCCCGTATGTGGCCTATAACGACTGGGCTAACGCCAATAAAGCGACGGTGATGACGTTTGACGGTTCGGACTGGGTTAGTGTCGGCACTTCGGGATTTAGCGCAGGTCGGGTTTATTACCCATCATTGAGCATTGACAACACTACCCCCTATGTGGCTTACAGGGATGAAGGGAACGCCAACGCAGGGATGTTGATGAAATTTGACGGCAGTAGCTGGGTAAGTGTCGGCAATGCAGGTTTTAGTGTCGGTGCCGCAAGTTATGTTGCGCTTGTATTGAGTGGTAACGGTACTCCTTATGTGGCCTATGCCGATGGCGACAACGGAAATAAAGCGACGGTAGTGAAATATGAGGGCAGTAGCTGGGTGAGTGTGGGTAATACCGGATTTAGCAGTAGCACGGCTTCGTTTCTATCGATAGCCCTTGATGGCAGCGGTATTCCCTATGTGGCTTACAGTGACGGAGCCAACGGAGATAAAGCAACCGTGATGAAACCGCTCGATACGGTGCTCGTCGGCACCCCGACCAACGCCGACGTCGGCACGCATGACGTCAACCTTACCATCAGCGACAGAAACGGCGGCAGCGCCACGCACAACTTCACCATTACGGTTGCCAACGTGAATGATGCGCCAACCGCTCTGAGTCTCAGCGGCACCACCGTTACCGAGAACAGCGCCGTCGCTACGGCCATCGGCACCCTTTCCACGACTGACGCGGATGTGAATGACACGCACACCTACAGCTTCTGCGGCGGCACGGATGACGGAGCGTTTGGCATCAGTGCTGCTACGCTTCAGACGGCGGTCGCGCTCGATTATGAGAGCGGCGTGACACATAGCATCTGCATCCGCACTACTGACTCGGGAAGTGCGACGTTTGACGCTAACTTCACCATTACCGTTGCCAACGTCGATGAATCTGTTGACGGCATCTGCGGCAGTGCGGACGGCAACACCTTCAACACGATACCCGTTGCCAACCTCTGCAAGAGCGGAACCGCCTCTATGGTCAGCGAGAATGCCGGTGATTACAACTGGACTTGTAGCGGCACCACGGTAGGAAGCGATACCGGCGCCGTTGCAACATGCAGTGCTCTACGAAGCTACGCTCCCGTGAGCATCATTCTATCGGGAATGAGCGTTATGGAAAACAGCGCCGCGGGAACCTCGGTAGGCAACCTGAGCACCAATGCCAACGTGACAGGCTATGGTTGGTGCGGCGGGACGGATGACGGAGAGTTCGCCATCAGCGGCACAACGCTTCAAACCGCGGTCGTGCTTGATTACGAGAGCGGCGCAACGCGCCATATCTGCATTCGCGCCACCTACACAACCTACGGCGCATCCAAGCTTCGAGCCGCCAGTGCGACGTTCGATCAGAACTTTACCATCACCGTGACCAACGATGTCTCCGATGATGTGGCGGTAAACGCTGCCGTTGTCACCGTGCCGCTTTTTGGGGTGCCTGGGGGGGCGATAATTTTGGCACTGTTGATGGGGCTATTTGGCTTGCGACGGCTTGGGCGTGATGCTTACATGTAAGCATTTGAGAGTGATGTCGGCGTTTGGATTTTATTTTCTGAAATAACTCCGGCTTTTCCCAAGAATTTTCAAAAATCCACTCCGCTATACCCTCTTCCTAGGTATAATTGGAGTTATTTCACAGTTTCAGGGGAGCCAATAAATGACAAGAGAAGCCACAAAAGAAGATATCCCACTGCTAATAAAATGGCTTGAATTGCTCATAAATCACACTCAAACTGCAACCAATGACCCGTATATAAGCAATTTAGAACCAAATTATGACGAAGTTCATGAACCGTTTTTTCTAAATGCCATACAAAACGACAAGGGAAAAATTTATATTTTTGAAGAAGAGGGTATCAGTAAGGGCTTCATATATGGCAGTATTACGGCGCCGTTTTTAGAGGTCTCATCCATTACGTCAATTGGACAGATAAACATTTGTTGGGTCGATGAAAAGTACAGAAAGCAGGGCATAGCATCGGAGTTGGTGAGATGTATAGAGCAGTGGTTTCAATCCAGAGGTATTGGCTATATTGACTTGCACTATTTAGTCGGCAACATGGAGGCAGAGGAGAGTTGGAAGCGAATGGGCTATGAACCTTATAGAGTTGCCTCACGAAAAAAATTACTCTAAACAGAGTATAATACCCCTTAAAAAAAGGGATCAATGGCCTCCTTTGACGCACTGATCGACAATCTCGATCTGACTTCTCATATTCACTCCTTTAGCGCATTTTTTAGCCGCGAAAAGCCGCTTTTTATCGAAGGCGATCAGGAGTTGCACTTTAAATACATCACCGCACTCGATGCGTTGGCGTTTAAAGCTCCGCCGAAAATCGAGCCGTTTACGCAGATGCAAAACCACCTTAAAAAGCAGGGCGTTTTGCGTTTTGAGCAGATTTTTGAACTCCTTAAAGCGGTGCGCTATTTCAGGCGGCTGAAAAATGCCGAGTTTGAAGGCATGGTCGGTGCGTGGATGGCAAAAATCGAGATTCCCGAAATCGTTGATGAGATTGATGGTTACTTTAACGAAGAGGGGCGTTTTAACGAGTCGATGGATGAGGGCATCTACACCATGACACAGCGCATCGGCAGCTTAAAAAATGAGCTAAACGATGCCATGAAACGCTTGATTTACTCCAAAAAAATCGCGCCGTATCTGGTGGACACACAGATTCACTACCAAAGCGAAGAGGAGTGCCTGCTGGTGCGCGGCGGCTTTAACCATGTGCTTAAAGGCAACGTGATTGCGCGTAGTAGCGGCGGATTCTTTTATGTCGTACCCGATAGCGTGGTGAAGTTTAAAGAGCAGATTCGCTCCGTAATGCAGCTACGCGAAGCGGAGTTTTACGAGTATGCCAAACGCTTTTCGTCGCAACTGCGTGAACTATTAGCGTTTATCAAATTTATCGACAAAGAGTTTGACCGCTTCGATCACTATCAAGCACGGGTGCATTTTGCGCGTGACAAGGGTTTTGCGATACTAAAGGCTATCAAGAGTGATGCCATTGTGCTTGAGGGTTTTGAGCATCCCGCGCTTCACAAACCCAAACCGGTTTCACTCGATTTTTCTAAAAACGTGCTAATGATTACGGGAGTCAACGCCGGTGGTAAAACGATGCTGTTAAAGTCTATCCTCTCCGCGGCGCTGATGGCGAAATATCTGGTACCGATGAAGATCAATAAGCACAAATCGCGTATTGGTGCTTTTAAACGTTTTGAGGCCATCATTGACGATCCGCAAAACGTGGGCAATGATATTTCCACCTTTGCAGGGCGTATGCAGCAGTTCTCGCAACTCTTTACATGTAACGATGCACTCATAGGCGTGGATGAGATTGAACTGGGAACCGACTCTGACGAGGCGGCGGCGCTGTTTAAGGTGATTTTGGACGATCTGATTTCGCGGGGGCAGAAGATCATCGTTACCACTCACCATAAACGCCTCGCCGCACTGATGGCCGATCGCAATGATGTGGAGCTGATGGCGGCGGTGTATGATGAAGAGAACCGCGCGCCGACGTATGAGTTTTTACAAGGCATTATCGGCAAAAGCTACGCCTTTGAGACGGCACTGCGCTATGGTATTGCAGGCACCGTGGTCACACGCGCCAAAGCGGTCTATGGCGATAACAGCGAAAAGCTCAACCAACTCATTGAGCGCGGCAGTGAGCTAGAGCGTGAGCTCAAACGTAAAAACGCGGAGCTTGATGAACGTCTGGAGAACGTCAAAGCCGAAGAGCGGCGGCTTAAAGAGGCCAAAGAGGCGGTGTACGGCGAACTCAAAGCGCATCAACGCGAACTGGAGCGCGAATATAACGAAGCGATCAACGCCGCCAAAGAAGCCGCCAAAGCGGGCGATATGGCGGCCATTCACCGCAAGATGAACGAAGCCAACAAAAACCTGCCCAAAAAACCGCTAGAACCGCAAGAAAAGCGCGCATTTGTGGTAGGCGAGAGCGTGAAATACCGCTCCCAGCGCGGCACGATCATTTCGCTTAAACCCGATGAGGCGATGATAGAGGTAGAGGGGATGCGCCTGCGCGTGAAACTCAAAGAACTCAAACACACACAGCCGCTTCCAAAGCCAAAACCCAAGGTACATGTAAAGGCTGAAAAACCTCAAAGAAGCGGTCTAAAACTCGATCTGCACGGCCTTCGCGCCGAAGAGGCCGAAGAGAAGCTGGATGTTTTTCTCTCCGATGCACTCATGCAGGGGTGGGATGAGGTGATTGTCTATCACGGAATCGGCACGGGCAAGCTCTCTTACGCCGTGAAAGAGTTTTTAAAACGCCATCCCAGTGTGAAAAGTTTTGAAGACGCGCCGCAGCATATGGGCGGGTTTGGAGCGAAAGTGGTGCGGCTTTAGGCGGCTACTTCTGTCAGTAAATAAACTTTAGCATGTTTTTTAGCGTACGAGAGATCACCTCTAAGTGATTCTCTAATTGTATCTAGCATTACTGCATCTTTAGGCGAGATATAGGGTGCATACTCATCTTCGGGTGCATCAATCAGCTCAATCATAACTTCTGCAACATACTTGCCTTCATGAAGAAGTTTTTTATGTTTACGTTTATGCACTATTTCTCCTTGTAAACGTTTCATCCCAGAGTGCTGGATCAGGTCTGTATGCTGTGATTAAAACCGCGGGGTCGGTTCTGCCTTTTGGGATACCCCAAACAACATGCAGTGGTTTCGAGTCTCGGTCATACGGTAGTAGTAAAATCGATGGCCCTTTCCACGCTTTGGGATAATTTTCTATGACTATTGCATTTTCAAGCGACACAATGATGTCTTTGAAAAAAATTCCATCTTCTGACAATTCATCATATCCATGACTGGATATGTAGTAAGCACTCTTTTTGACACAGGCGATAATCTGCTCAAACGTGTTCATCTGTTTCAATTATAGCGTATTCATTGTGCTCTTTATATGCCGACAACAAATCATCAAGCGATTCTTGCACCTCAATATTACATAACCGTGCCACTCTCTTAAAAAGTTCGCGTCTGCTTTGATCGTTGCGCTTTACATGTAAGGCGTAGTCGTGATCGGATTTTGAAAACTTGCTGCCGTCATCTCTCGTGATAAGTCCATGATGGATAAAACAGGCATTTTCAAAGCTTTGGGCATGGGCAAAGCGGGCGAGGTAGCGTTGTGCCTGCGAGCTTTCAAACAGATCGTTACCGCGTACGATGAGGTTAACATCCGCATCGCGATCTTCGATAAGGCTTACAAGCTGATAGGCGGGAGTATCGTCGCGCCGCCAGAGGATAAAATCGCCCATGCTCTGTGCAAGCGCTTCGTCCTCAACGGCAATGCGCATAGCGTTGCGGCCGCTTTGCAGTGCCTGGGTAGAGTCGCGGCAAAAGCCCGGATAGCGTTTGTAACCTTGCAGTTTTTTACGCGAACACTCGCAGGTAAAGAGCTTGGCACCTTGTGTTTGCATCTGATACATCTGCGCTTTGTAATAGTCGTATTTAAGGCTTTGGGAATAGTGTTTAAAAAAATCATCGCTTGATGAGGGACCCTCGTCTATAGGCATTTGAAGCCACTCAAGCGTTTTAAAAATGTCATCCACATACTCCCTACGGCAGCGCGCGGCGTCAAGATCGTCGATACGCAGTTTTAAGATGCCGCCTTTGGCTTTGGTATGCAAAAATGTCAGTACAAAATTAAGTGCGTTACCGATGTGCAGATAACCGCTAGGTGTGGGTGCGATGCGTGAGATAATCATTTTTAAACTTTAAGAGGTAAAATTTCAATATGAATGATACCCAATACTTAGAAGCCGTAAAAAAACTCAACCTCTATGCCCATCACTACTATGTTTTGGACGACCCCATCACTACCGATGAAATTTATGACACGCTCTATCATGAAGTGCTTGATTATGAGAAAGCGCATCCCCAAAATGTAGCCGTGGAATCCCCGACACAGCGTATTGGAGGCATTGCGCTAGAGGGTTTTGAAAAAGCCTCGCACCCCAGCCGTATGTGGTCTTTAGAGGATATCTTTAATTACGAAGCGCTTTTAAAGTGGGTCGAAAAATCCGCCAAACTTACCGATGCACTCTCATTTTATTGCGAACCCAAATACGACGGTGCGAGCTTGAATCTTATTTATGAGGGTGGAAAGTTGGTGCAGGCCATTACACGCGGCGATGGCACGGTTGGCGAAGCGATTACGCAAAATGCCAAAACCATCCGCTCCATTCCGCTAACCATCGACTATAAGGAGCGCATTGAGATTCGTGGTGAAGTCGTGATTTTTAAAGCGGAGTTTGAAGCCATCAACCGTGAGCGTCTTGAAGCGGGTGAGAACCTTTTTGCCAACCCCCGAAACGCGGCGGCGGGAAGTTTGCGCCAGCTTGACTCATCCATTACCGCGTCGCGCAATCTGGTCTTTTTGCCTTACGGGATAGGCCAAAACAGTTTGAGTCAAAAGCATTTGAGCGAAAAGATGAATTTTATTTATAGTTGCGGGTTTAAAATGCCGCCGATGCGCCTTACATGTAACACTATCGATGAGGTCGAAAACTTTTACAAAGAGATGGTCACAAAGCGCGATGATTTTGAGATGATGCTTGATGGGATGGTGATTAAAATCGACAGCATCGAAGCACAAGAAGAGATGGGTTATACGGTCAAAAACCCACGTTGGTCGGTGGCCTACAAATTCCCTGCGGTTGAGAAGATGACGCGCATTAAAGAGATTAAACTGCAAGTGGGACGCAGCGGTGTGGTGACTCCGGTGGCGGTGGTGGAACCCACTCCAATTGAAGGGGTTATCGTCGAGCGGGCGACGCTGCACAACTTTGACGAGATCGAGCGCAAGGATATCCGTGTCGGCGATGCGGTGATTATTTTGCGTAGCGGGGATGTGATTCCAAAAATTGTCAAAGTGTTGGAGCATGAGCGTAGCGGTAATGAGGTCAAAGTAGAGCGTCCCCAAACGTGTCCGGTGTGCGGTAGCGAACTACTGGATGAGGGTGCGCTGATTAAGTGTCAAAACCTTACATGTAAAGCTCGCGTGGTCAATTCCATTATCTATTTTGCCTCAAAACCGTGCCTAAACATTGACGGTCTGGGTGATAAGATTGTGGAGTTGCTGGTGCATGAGGGGTTGATTGAAACGGTGGCGGATCTTTTCTCACTTACACTGGATCAGCTTTTGGCACTAGAAGGCTTCAAAGAGAAAAAGAGCCAGAATCTTATTGATGCGATTGAAAAGGCCAAAGGGTGTGAGTGCTGGCGCTTTATGAACGCGCTGGGTATTGAGCATATCGGCGAGGTGGCAAGCAAGCAGTTGTGCGAGCATTTTGGTTTACATGTAAGCGAAGCGCTCAAAGAAGAGGTGATCGCCATTGACGGTTTTGGCGAGGAGATGGCGGAGTCGTTGATGGAGTTTATACGCGTTAACCGTGAGCAGGTTCGTATGCTTCAAAGTATTGTGAAGCCCAAAGCACCGGAGTTACAAGCTGAAACCGTGGAGAATCCGTTTAAAGGCAAAACCGTAGTGCTTACCGGAACCATGAGCGTTTCACGCGGGGAGATCAAAACCATGCTTGAGTCGTTGGGTGCAAAAGTTTCAGGCTCTGTTTCAAAAAAGACGGATTATGTTGTTTACGGCGAAGATGCGGGCAGCAAATACGACAAAGCGGTGTTGCTGGGTGTTACATGTATTAGCGAAGATACAATGCGGGAGATGCTCTCTTGAAGATTCTTGGGCTACTTTTAATAACTATTGTAACCCTCTTAGCTGAACGCGCAGGGCCGTATGCGGGCGCATCGTATGGGCTTGGTTATTACAATAGTGATGGACGGCTTGAGCGTGTAAGTAACGATAACGCGCATGGTGCGATGTGCGCCACGCTGGGAGCGTACATCAACGAGAATTTTTCAGTCGAACTCGATTATACCCAGTACAAAGTTTTTGATGGGCGCTACGCTACACAAAAGGTACACGAAGATTTTGCGGCGATAGGCGTATGTGTGGTGCCGCACTATCCTTTTGATGAAAAGTGGGATCTTTTTGGCCGTTTTGGAGCAGGGCAGATTAACTGGAACGAATCGGGTGAACGTGCCAACGAGAGCAACGCGGGACTCTATCTGCTGGGGTTTGGCATGGGATACCGCGCATTTGAGAGCGTGATGTTCAAAAGCGGTTACGATATGACTTTTTTTAGCATGAAAGATACGCATCGTGATGCAACCTACGATATGCGGCTGGATTATTTTTATGTCGGGTTTGAGGTGATGTTTTGAGACTTGATGCCTATCTGGTAGAGCAGGGGTTGGCCGAAAGCCGGAGTAAAGCACAGCAGTTGATTGCACAAAACAAGGTGTTGATTGCGGGTAAAGCGGTCACCAAAAATGCGTATGAGGTAAGTGATGAGCAAGTTGAACTGCTACAAACGCATCAATATGTTAGCCGTGCGGCACTGAAACTCAAAGGCTTTTTGCCTTTTTTACCCTTTACATGTAAGGATTTAGATGTATTGGATATTGGCTCTAGTACCGGCGGATTTACCGAAGTCTTGCTTGAAGAGGGTGCGAAACATGTGGATGCCGTTGATGTCGGCACGGCGCAGTTGCACTCTAAATTAAAAGCGGATGCACGGGTTGCGTCGTATGAGCAGACCGATATTCGCAACTTTCATCCTAAGCGCAGATACGATCTGGTAACGAGCGATGTATCGTTTATCTCACTGCATCATATCTTAGATGATATTGAGCGTTTGGCGAAAAAATGGATTGTACTACTGTTTAAGCCGCAGTTTGAAGTGGGGCGAAACATTAAGCGTGACAAAAACGGTGTGGTACTCGATGAGAGTGCCATAAAAGAAGCACAAGGTGCATTTGAATTGGCGTGTGGCGCGTTGGGCTGGACGCTGATACAACAACAAACAGCAAGCCTGTCGGGAAAGGAGGGCAATATTGAAACGTGCTACTGCTTTAAAAAATAGCATCGAAGCTATTGCCATCGGCGGTTTTGACGGTATGCATATCGGGCATCAGCACCTCTTTAGCGCACTTGGCGAACACGGCGGCATTGTGGTGATCGAGACGGGCTATGCCAACCTTACGCCCGAGCGCGAGCGCGAACGCTTTAGCACGCATCCCCTCTTCTATTTCCCGCTTGAGAGCATTCGCCATCTTGAAGGCGAAGCGTTTATTGCACTGTTGCGCCAGACTTTTCCCAAACTCAAAAAAATCGTAGTCGGTTACGACTTTCATTTTGGAAAAAACCGTAAATGTTCGCACCAGACTCTGCCTCATGTGTTTGATGGAGAGGTTGTAGTGGTTGACGAGGTGCATTTTCGCGGCGATTCGATTCATTCGCATAAAATCCGCGCCAAACTCCAACTCGGCGATATCGCCGGAGCTAATGCCTTTTTGGGGCATAACTACACTCTACGTGGCCGCGTTGTAAAAGGGCAGGGTATTGGCGCGAAAGAGCTGGTAGCGACGATCAATATGGAAGTGGAGCATTTTTTGATTCCCAAAGAGGGGGTGTATGCCGCATTGACGCGTATTGATGATGAGGAACATTATCACCCTTCGGTTGCGTTTATCGGGCATCGTGTTACTACCGATGGAAGCTTTGCCATTGAGTCGCACATTTTAGATGCCAAGGTGCAGTGTAGTAAAAATGCAGCCATTTCGTTGGTCTCTTTTATTAGAGAGAATGCTCGCTTTGAGACACTGCCGGAACTCAAAGCAATGATTGAAAAGGATATGGCTAAAGCACGCCGTGAGCTTGAGCATGTACTGCTTTAAGCCTAAAAAATAGGCAATATTCTGTGGCGAGATGCGTAAGTTCTAAAGATAGATTAAATGAATATATAATATAATCCCCCCAATATTTCTGCATAAGGAACCTTTGTTATGGGAGAACTCTTTACGTTTTTTGGCTTGGTGAGTCATGAGCACGCATGGATCTTTTTGACTCATATGCTACTCACGGCCGCAATCGTTATCTTCATTGCCCGCTCGGCAGTTAAAAATCTTAAAATCGTCCCTACGGGCACGCAAAATGTTATGGAAGCCTATCTTGGCGGCGTACTTGCGATGGGTGCCGATGTTATGGGCAAAGAGAAAGCACGCCAATATCTTCCGCTGGTAGCGACTATCGGCCTTTTTGTCGGTATCGCCAATATTATCGGTGTGATTCCTGGCTTTGAAGCACCGAGTGCGTTTCTTGACTTTACGTTAGCGCTTGCGTTGGTTGTGTTTGTCTATTACAACTTTGAGGGTATTCGCCGCAACGGTATTGTCGAGTATCTTAAGCACTTTATGGGGCCGGTATGGTGGCTAGCGTGGTTGATGTTCCCTATCGAGATCGTTTCACACATTTCACGTATCATCTCTCTTAGCTTCCGTCTTTTTGGTAACGTCAAAGGTGACGACATGTTCCTAATGGTCATCTTGATGCTTGCTCCATGGTTGCTTCCAATGATTCCTTTTGCACTTTTGACATTCATGGCGTTTTTGCAGGCATTTATCTTTATGATGCTAACTTATGTTTATCTTGGCGGAGCGGTACTTCTTCACGAAGAGCATTAAGAGCCTACTATGAAGCTTCGTATTTTTGATGCTCTGCTTAGCTTCATGCTCGGTGCTTCATGGGCGTTTATTGTCGTTGGAGCATTTGTTACTTACTCATCATTCTCTTTTTTAGGCCTACTTCCCGCTATTTTTATCACCTTTCTTTTTATTTTTATAGCACTTCTGATTGTATTGTTGCTTGAAGCACTACACATGTATCGACGTAATTTTGAAGAAAAACGGAAGCAAACAGCGCTTCTTGAGAAGATTTATGAGCATTTAAAAGGCTAGCATTACAAAAATCATTATATAATCTAAAGGGCACCACCAAAAACCCTAAATACGTTCAGCGATAGAGAGAACGTTACAATCAAGGCGGTACTTTGAAAGCCTAGCCAAAGCTAAGGTGAAAAGTACCAACGCAGAGTGTAGCGTTCTCTCTATCGCCCGCAGGGAAGCCAAAAGAGCGCCAATCTCGCACCAAACTTTTTATCGTCATAGCTACGGCTATGACTCTAAAAAGCTTTTGCACGATCTTAGCACTCTTTTGGCTTCTGAGCGTGTTTAGGGTTTTTGGTGGTGCCCTAAACTCTTATCAGTTAAACAGGGTGGAATATGCGACTACTATCTCTCTTATCTCTTCTTTTTGTACTCTCATTACAAGCAGACTATACCTATTACAGGATTCTTTTAGGAGCATTTTCAAATGAAAAAAATGCTCAGGATGAGATTAGTTTTTATCAGTCGGAATTATCGAAAGATGCAGATTTTGAAGCCCTGAAAACTTCAGGTGTTTTTGATTTTTATACCTTTCACGGAGAAAGGTATTATACGGTGATGATACGCCCTTTTAAGACACAGGCAGATGCTAAACGTGTTTTAAATATCATTCATCGGGTGAAACGTGATCCCTTCATTAGTATGTATACAACGCCTGATGCCGTTATTTTTACCGATGCAAAGCCTGTAGTAAAAGAAGAGCCGCCAAAAACAGTTGAGAAAACGGTTTCATCGGTTGCGCACTCTCAAAGTGCACAGAGTTCTTTGGCAAGCGTTGAAGTTCAGGAGGTTCCAAAAACGCCTATTGCACCCAAAGCAGATGTGAACATCACGAAAACACCACTCCAAGAAGTCAATAAAACGGTAGTCAAAAAAGATGTGGTGGCGCAACCCGTGAAAAAAGAGGTTCCTTCTGTTGTGCAACCTATTCAAGCACCAAAAATTGTACCCGCTGTGGTTGAGAAAACATCGTCCTCGATCGATTGGCTGAATATTGCGGTGTATGTGTTGTTGTTATCGCTACTTGTCGCATACATGTTTGCCAAACGTGAAAATCGTAAACTTAAAGATGAAAATACCAAGCTTCAAAACGATCAGGGCAATAATCATGCGCTTTCACGAAGCAAAGATGAGTTTTTGGCAAAAATGAGCCATGAGATACGGACTCCCATGAATGCCATTATTGGCTACAGCCACATTTTGTTAGCGACGAAACTCGATAACAATCAGCTTAACCATCTGAGCAACATTCAAAACTCTGCGGATCTGTTACTGGGCATCATAAACGACATTTTGAACTTTTCACGAATCGAGTCGGGCAATGTACGGCTTGAAAAAAATGAGTTTAATATCAACAGCATATTTGACACATTGCGTTCAATTTTGGGAGATAAAGCGCGCCGTAAAGGTGTTGAGCTGATTTTCGATATTGAAAATAACGTACCGGCACGTATGGTTGGGGATGAGCAAAAACTCGAAGAGATTTTACGCAACCTTCTCGAAAATGGGATTAAATATACCCAAAAGGGGCATGTGCTTCTTAAGGTAGAGCGGTTAACGTCGCCTGAGTCCAAAGTGATTTTGCAGTTTAAGGTTATTGACACGGGCATTGGAATCGCTTCTGATGTACAGGCAGAACTTTTTGAATCGTTTTCACAAGGAGACAACTCCCATTCAAGAACTTACGAAGGTCTGGGGCTCGGCTTGGCGATTACCAAAGAGTTTATTACGCTGATGAATGGGGAGATTACGCTTCAAAGTACGCTTAAGAAAGGTACGACCTTTACCTTCCATGTGGAACTGGATGCTCCCGAACATATCGATTTGCGCAATTACCGCTTGCCGGATAAGAATATTATGTATAAAAAGGTTCTTGTTGTGGATAGCAATGAGAGTGCCGCAGGATCGCTTCAGCGCATGATTGCGTATTATCACTACAAAGCCGATGTGGTGATGAGCGAAGAGGAGGCAATTGAGGTGCTCAAAGAGCATGAGTACGATATTTTATGTTTGGATCGTAAACTCATTGATGGACGCAACGACGAAGCGATTCAGAGCTTTAAAGAGTATTCAAACGCTAAGATCGTATTGCTTGAAAATGATCTGGTCATGAAGATATCCGATGTTATTCCAGGCATCGATGCAGAGCTTAAAAAGCCTTTTAGCCAGCAAGATATTTTTGACACGATTATTGAACTCTATAGCGACCGTGCCAGCATAGAGCAAGAAGAGTCTGATCCCAAAAAGACCAAAGCGATGCTACAAAGTTATAGCGGAAATAAGATTTTGCTTGCCGAAGATAACAAGATCAATCAAAATGTGATCCAAAACCTGCTCAAAGATAGCGGTATTGAGCTACTGATTGCCAATAACGGCGAAGAGGCGGTCAATATTTTATATGATCATCCCGATGTCAAAATGATCTTTATGGATATCTCCATGCCGGTTATGAACGGCTATGAAGCGGCAGATGCGATACGCAAAGATTACCGCTTTAAAGATATTCCGATTGTGGCGTTAACGGCCAATATCCAACCTGCCGATGTGCAAAAAAGTTTTGATTCCAGTATGCAAGAGCATATGGGCAAACCGTTTAACGTACCGGACTTTTTTGATGCTATTTCCAAATATATGGGTACAGACCTGCATCATCTTAGACGAAAAAAAGCGACAACTACGCAACCGGAGCCATCAGACAAAACACAAGAAGCGGTTGAAGCCGTGGTGTTTGATCGTGAAAGTGTTATGGATATTGTCGGCGGTGATGAAGAGTTACTGTATAGTCTGGTGAACGAGTTTTTACAGACGTACGAAGATGCTCCGAGTCGTTTGAGTGTGATGCTTGCCGAAGAGCAGTATGAATCGATCCGTGAGTTGAGCCATGATATTAAAGGCGTATCGTCAAACCTTGGCGCACAGCGTGTGAATGAAGTTGCGAAAATGCTTGAACAGGCCAGCAAAGAGTGTCTTAAACTCTCATGTCAAGACCAGATTGCTAGGCTTGAAGAGGAGATAAAAGCGCTTGCACGTGCCCTACGCACATGATTCGTGCTTACGCTATCACTGATCCAAAATATTACGGAAGTGATGCCGATACACTCAGTGCTAGCGTTTCAAAACTGCTTGAGCGTAGGCAATGTGACTATCTCTGTTTTCGCGACAAACAGAGTGCGGATTATGAAACGGTAGCGCGATCGTTTATGCTTACATGTAAAGCGCACGGCTTTCGTAAAATGTTGCTTCATGATCAGATATCGCTTGCCCATGAATTGGGTGCTTTTGGTGTGCATTTGAGCGGCGCACGTTTTCATGACATTCAAAAAGCTAAAACGCTTGGTCTTTATTGTGTGGCCAGTACGCATAGTGAAGATATGATTAAAGAGGCAATCGATAAGGGTGTTGATGCCGTCACCTATAGTCCCATATTTACGACTCCAAACAAAGGCACGCCCAAAGGTTTAGACGATCTAAAAGAAAAAACGGCTAAAATGCAGACACATATCATAGCGCTTGGCGGGATTATTACCCCTTTACATGTAAAGCAGGTAGAGGTCGCCGGAGCCTATGCTTTTGCATCGATACGCTTTTTTTTAGAGGATCATTAATGTTTGAAACCGTTATCGGACTTGAAGTTCATGTACAGCTCAATACCCAAACCAAGCTCTTTTGCTCTTGTCCTACCAGTTTTAATCATAAACAAAACACCAACACCTGCCCCACGTGCCTAGCGCTCCCCGGTGCGCTTCCCGTATTTAACAAAGAGGTACTACATAAATCCATCATGTTTGGTACGGCTATTGATGCCACGATAAACCGCACATCGTTTTTTGACCGTAAAAGCTACTTCTATCCCGATAGCCCAAGCGCATATCAGATTACTCAGCTTTATACTCCGGTGGTGGAACACGGGCATCTTTTGCTTGATTTTGAAGACGGTTCGCACAAAACTGTGCGTATCAACCGTGCGCACATTGAAGCCGATGCGGGAAAAAACATTCATGAGGGTGATATCTCAAAAGTAGACCTTAATCGTGCGGGAACCCCGCTGCTTGAGATCGTTTCCGAACCTGATATGCGCTCAGGCGACGAAGCCATCGCTTATCTGAAAAAACTGCACTCTATCGTGCGTTATCTCGATATCTCCGATGCGAATATGCAAGAGGGCTCATTTCGTTGCGATGTGAATGTCTCCATCCGCCCTAAAGGCGAAGAAAAGCTCTACACGCGTGTAGAAATTAAGAACATCAACTCGTTTAAGTTTATTCAAAAAGCGATTGAGGTGGAAGTGGCACGCCAGATTGACGCGTGGGAAGACGGCGTGTACGATGAGGAGATCTTTCAAGAGACGCGCCTTTTTGATCAAATCAAGCAAGAGACCCGCTCCATGCGTGGCAAAGAGGAGGCGGCGGATTACCGCTACTTCCCCGAACCCGATCTGCTTCAAGTCGTGATTGATGATGCCATGTTTGAAGCGGCATCAAAAATTCCCGAACTCCCCGATGCGAAACGCGAACGCTTTGTAAGCGAATACGGTATGAGCGAGTACAACGCTTCGGTGATTACCTCCAGCCTTGAGATGGCGCACTATTTCGAGAAGATGATCGAAGAGGGTGCGGGAGCCAAAAATGCCGTGACATGGCTAACGGTAGAGCTTTTGGGTCGTTTAAAAGGCGGTGTGAGCATTGAGACGTCACCGGTTAATGCCGTGACGCTTGCTACGGTAGTAAAACGCATCGAAGACAAAACCATAAGCGGCAAAGCGGCCAAAGAGGTGCTTGATTATTTGATGGAGCATGATGAGAACGTTGATGACGTTATTGAAAAGTTGGGGCTTAAACAGGTAAGTGACACCGGAGCTATTGAGAAGATGGTCGATGAGATTTTAGCGGCCAATCAAGACAAAGTGGCGGAGTACAAAGCGGGCAAAGAGAAACTCTTTGGCTTTTTTGTCGGGCAGGTAATGAAAGCCTCCAAAGGTAGCGCGAATCCGCAAAGCGTGAATGAAATCGTGAAAGCCAAACTGGGGTAATTCAGGTGGAGTCACTTTCGCGTTTTATCATACGCAGTGCTTACTTTTTTCACGGCTTTGCGCCGTATCAAAAAACCAAAACCTTCTTTTATAATCTTTTAGAAAACAGTCACTACCCTTACAAAAAGTACTTTGATGCGTTTATGATTTTGCTTATCTTTTTGAGCGTGGTCATACTGATTCGTGAAGTGAAACATGAAGTGCATGACGCTTCACAATTCTTTAACGATTACATCATCTCTTTGATCTTCTTTTTGGAGTACCTTCTACGCTTTTGGGTCTATAGCTCCAACAGCGAAATTATTATTAAACAGCATGAACACGATGAGTTTTTGCAGCGCCGTTTTCAACTCTTTTCGGCATTAGGCCAAGTGATTGCTAAAAAGTGGGAGTATGTTCGTTCGCTGGCGGCGATTATTGACTTGCTGGCCATTATGCCGTTTTTCCACCAGTTAAGACTTTTGCGCCTTTTTATCGTCTTTCGTGTCTTTAAGCTACTGCGTTACGCCAATTCGCTTCGGAATCTGCTCTCGGTACTGCGTCATAAAAAGTTTGAACTGCTCACGCTCTTTATTTTTGCCGCGATTGTGATTTTCGTCTCGGGTGTGCTAATCTACATTATGGAGGCCAATAACCCCGAATCGCCGATTGATACCCTTTTTGAAGCCTTTTACTGGGCATTGGTGACAATCTCGACCGTAGGGTATGGCGATATTACACCGGTAAGCCCCGAAGGGCGTGCCGTGGCGATGGTGATCATCGTGGCCGGTGTTGCGGTGCTCTCTTTTAGTACGTCAATCATCGTTTCGGCATTTACGGAGCGTATGGATGAGATTATCGAAAACAAAACGCTAAGCGATGTCAATTCACTGAAACGTTTTTATCTCATTTGCGGTTATGGCGAAGTGGCGCAGAGTGTGGCAAGTAAGCTTCATCGTATGGGGCATAAGATTGTGGTATTGGACAAAGATGCCGAATCTATCAAAACTGCCAAAAGCCACCAACTTACGGCCTTGCAATACGACCCAGGGGCGTTTGCAAGCTATCAACTCCTAAGGCTTAATTTTGACACACAAGTGAGTGCCGTACTCTGTTTGAGTAACAACGATGTGGATAACGTCTATACGGCACTGACGATACGCTCTATTTCACAAGAGGTGATGTTGCTCTCTATTTTGATGCATGAGCACAACCGCAAAAAGCTTCAACTGGCGGGGATAAACGAGATTGTCTACTCTCAAGAGCTCGTAGGCATGGTAGCCAAAGAGTACAGTGGTAAACCTGTTGCGTTTGAGGCGATTCATATGTTGCGTTCCGATCAAAGCGATGTGATTACCGAAGAGATAGTGATTGATGAGTATGTGGTAGAGAACTATGCATCAATACAAGAGCTTGATTGTGACAAACGGCGGATTTTGTTACTAGGTATCTTTGGGGCCGACGGTACGACGTTTAATTTTAACCCTCCTGACGATCACGCGCTTGTTGAGGGCGATATTTTGGTGATAATCGGCACTATCGGCTTGATTCGAGAGTTTAAACAGGCGATTCACACGCGAAAGAGGTTGCGATGAAACGGGCTTTGGTCTTTGGAGAGAATGAATATGCCAGACAGATCGCCAGACAGCTCAAAGAGACCAATGTCGAGGTGACTCTGTATGTATCCGATGCTTCAAAGTTGCATCTGATGCACAAAGAGGGTTTTGATAGCGACACGTTTGATTTTGGCGATGACTGGGACGATCTGGTTGAAAAACATGATTTTAACGATCTGGTGATCTTTTCGGCGCTTGATGATGATGCGCAAAATATTTTTTTGACCATATCGCTTCGCGCCAGTTTTGAACAGGTTTACATTATTGCCCTCGCTAAAAACCAAGAGAGTGCCAATAAGCTCAAAATGGCGGGAGCCGATAAAGTGTTGCCGATCATGCAGATGACGGCCAATTTGATTGTAGAGCTACTCGAAAAACCGATTGTGACCGATCTATTGCATGAGATACTTTATGAGCGTGAAAAACTGGAAATTGCACAGGTAACGGTGGGGGACGATTCGCCTCTTATCGGCAAGCGGATGCACGATATCGACTGGAAACGTCAATACGATATTATTGTGTTGGCTATCGTGGATATGGAGTTACATAACAGTTTTATCTTTACGTCAAGAGGTTACAATCACCATATCGATCCTGATGATATTTTGATTATCATCGGCTATGATGCGCAGATCGCGCACTTTAAAGAGACCATTGGAGGGCGCAGTGAGACGGATTGGCATCGTCGGAGCCGGTAAGTGGGGGCAAGCACTTCACTTTGCGCTAAGTCGTGAGAATGAGGTACTGATTACTTCACGTACCCCGCGCGATATCGAAGGCTTTAGCACATTAGATGAAGTGCTTACATGTAAAGATATCGTGATTGCGATTCCCGCGCAGCAGATTGCGTCGTGGCTCAAAGCACACTTTAAATACAGTGGACAAAACATTCTGGTGGCGGCCAAAGGCATCGAAGCCTCAACCGGACGCTTTTTAAATGAAATCTATAGCGATTACGTGCCCAAAGAGCGTATTGCATTTCTCTCTGGCCCCTCATTTGCGGCGGAAGTGATGCAATCGCTACCAACACTGGTGGTAATCAATAGTCATAGCCAAACGCTAGCAGAGCGTTTTGCAGGGTTTTTTCCCGATTTCATGCGTACTTATATTTCGCAAGATGTGATCGGTGCCGAGGTGGCGGGCGCGTATAAAAATGTGATTGCCATCGCTTCGGGTATTACCGAAGGGCTTGCGCTTGGCAATAATGCCCGTGCAGCATTGATGGCGCGTGGTCTTGTAGAGATGTTGCGCTTTGGCAAAGAGTTTGGTGCTAAGGATGAGAGTTTTATTGGCCTTAGCGGTGCGGGAGATCTCTTTTTAACCGCTTCTTCAACCCTTTCGCGAAATTACCGCATGGGACTGGGGCTAGCCGAGGGCAAAAGTAAAGAGGAGGTTCTTGAAGCGCTAGGTGAAGTGGCCGAAGGAGTGGGTACGACCTATGCGTTACATAAAATTGCCGAGGAGCGAGGTATTTATCTACCGATTGCCACAGAGGTGTATGCTATTTTAGAAGGTAAAGCACCCGAAGCGAGTTTGAGGGATCTACTAACACGATGAGTACGAAAACACAGGCGATAAAATTAGTAATCGGTTTGGCGATAGGCGCACTCTTTTTTGGAGTTGCATGGAACTTTGTTACGCCGATTCAGGCATCGTTAATCGGTGCCATTGCACTGCTTGTAGCCTATTGGAGTAACGAAGCACTCCCTCTGGGCATTGTGTCGTTAATGCCGATTGTGCTTTTTCCGGCACTCTCTATCTTACATGTAAAAGAGACGACGATCAACTACGGTCATCCGATACTCTTTTTGTTTCTGGGCGGTTTTATGATCGCCATTGCGGTTGAAAAAAGCGAGTTGCACCACTGGATTGCCGATAAGATTTTAAGCATCTTTCCCGCTACGGCGCGCGGCATTATCTTTTCGCTGGCAATCACGGCAGGACTTTTAAGCTCGGTACTCTCCAATACCACCACCACGCTACTACTGATCTCTATTGCACTCTTTATCTCTGACGATCCGCGTATCAAAATGCGTTTTGCGCTGGCAATCGCCTATGGTGCTAGCGTAGGCGGTATCTTAACGCCTATCGGCACGCCGCCAAATCTTATTTTGCTGGGTATTATGCAAGAAAAAGCAATGGAGCCGATTGCATTTTTTCAGTGGATGTGGATGGTCGCACCGCTGGTATTTGCCATGTTTATCGTCGTGGGTTTTGTCCTGAGTATCGGCATGAAAGGCATAGCGATTGAGCGTGATGTAAACATTCCGCCACTAAACACGGATCAAAAGCGGGTGCTGTGGGTGATTGGCGGATTGATTGCGGTGTTGCTGGTAAATGCCCCTATTCGACCCTATTGGGATGGGATGGGCATGAGTGAGCCGCTAATTTTGCTGGTTGCGGGCTTTGTGCTCTTTATGCCGCCGTTTCGCCAATTGACGTGGCAAGAGGATGCACATAAAATTCCCTATCAGATTATGTTTTTGTTTGGTGCAGGCTTTTCGATTGCCAAAGCTTTCTCACAGACGGGTCTTGCCGATGTGTTTGCTTCGGCACTGCTTGATCTTACTACGCTGACACCAATTTTGCTACTTTTAAGCATTGCGTTTTTAATCACTTTTACCACAGAGATCACCTCCAATACGGCACTCATTTCCATTATGCTTCCGGTAATCTACGCCGTGAGCGAACAATCGGGAATCAATACGACGCTGTTTATGATGGTGGCGACGGTGTGTGCCAGTTATGCATTTATGTTGCCTATTGCCACCGCACCCAATGCGATTGCCATGAGTAGCGGTGTGATCGATATCAAAACCATGGCTAAGTATGGCTTGATTCTCAATCTATCCGGTATTACGCTGATTGTGACCATTGCTTACCTCTTTTGGCAGCATATTCTTTAGGCGATGCAGCAGATACGGCCTGAGCGTATTGTTTTGATCGGTGCTTCCACCGGAGGCCCGGCACAGATTGAGATGATATTGCGCGCTTTACCTACTTCGTTTAATGGTGCTGTTGTGATTGCGCAACATATGGGTGCAGATTTTATCCCCAGTTTTGCCAAACGTCTTAATGATAAGGTAGCTATGCCGGTGTCGCTGTTGCTGGAAGGGTCGCAATTGGAAGCGGGAGCCGTCTATATTGCCAATGGAAAGGTTGAAATTTCGCGTGTAGGTAGTGCTTTGATCTGTACAAAAACCCTATCGGTAATAGATCGGTACAATCCCGATATTGATCTGTTGTTTCATGCGTTTGTGCCGTTTGCCAAGCAGTGCAATATACTCGCCATTATCTTAACCGGAATCGGCGAAGACGGCGTAGCGGGATGCAGTGCGCTTGGTCAGGAGGGGGCAACTTGTATTGCCGAGCATGAAAGCAGTGCAGTGGTTTATGGAATGCCGCTTCATGCTAAGGAGCGTGTAGCGCGTATTCGTGTGGAATCGCTAGAAGAGATTATTGCCTCAATCAAGGAGTTTTGCAACTGATGTTTGACTGGTTCTCTAAAAAAGTCGAAGAAGAAACGCCAATCCAAAAAGCGGTAACACCACGCTACCAAGACCCCGATAAAATTATTGCATTTTTTAAAAATGAAACCGGCGTTACTTTTGAGAAACAGCGCTCTATTATTACCCAAAAATTGGCCACGTTTTGTAGGACTCGGAATATTAATGCTTTTGATGCGTGTTATGAAATGATACAAAACGATACGCTTTTAAAGCAGGAGCTTATAAACTATCTGACCACCAATGAGAGCTATTTTTACAGAGAGTTTGCCCAGATAGAGACTCTGGTTGATCTGGCCAAACACAAAAGCGAAACAATCACGATTTTGTGTGCGCCGTGTGCTACGGGAGAAGAGCCCTATTCACTTGCGATCGCTTTGCTAGAGGGCGGGCGCGCCATAGATACTTTTAAAATTACCGGAATCGATATCAATAGCGAAGCGCTCAAAAAAGCCGAGGCGGGCATCTATAATGAGCGTAGTGTAAGAAACCTTTCAGACACGCTATTGCAACGCTATTTTCATTATGAAAACGATCTGTATCGTATTGATGATCGTGTCAAAACAGCGGTAAATTTCGCTCAAATGAATCTCTTTGATTACGATTTTACCAAAATAGGCAAATTTGATTTTGTTTTTTCAAGAAATATGTTAATCTATTTTGACAAAGCAACTAAAGCGCGTGCAAAGACGATTCTTGAATCGGTGCGTAAAGATCGTGATGTTCCCGTATTTTTCGGACATGCGGATCTGTTTTAAAGGAGACAACGGTGTCGGCACTGCATAGCATTCTTGACAATCAGTGGCTCTACAAAGAGGTCTACACCAAACTTGGCCTCTCCGCACCGGCGTATCAATACTGGAAAGAGACCCCCTCGCTCAAACTCAACCGTTATCTCTTTTTGCAAAAACGCACCCTCCCCAAAAAATATGCTTATATCGAAGAGGAACTAACCGACCTCTCAGGCTTTTTGCCCGTTCAATATGCATCAGCGCAACTGGGCATGGACAATCATGTCTTTAATTTTAAAAAGATGCGACTCTATAACAAATTTGAGTATAAGTTTGTCAACGACATCAAGTTTGTCAATATCCGGCACTTTTTTTTAGAGCACAACATTCGGGTAGAAAAATCCTCAATCGTCAGACTCGGCAAGATTGATGACTTGCAAATTTTCCCCAACAGCCGTTTTTACCGAATTGACGATAACTACGGCGTGGTCGTATACGATTAAAAATTCTTACATGTAAAGGAACTCAATGGTTGTACACATTGTGATGTTTCAGTTTAAAGAGCACAACAAGCAAGAGAATATCAATGCTACTAAACAGATGCTAGAAGCATTGGTGGAAAAGATTGAACCTTTAAAAAGTATGGAAGTTGGCATTAACTTCGTTGAAAGTGACAGAGCGTTTGACCTCTCGCTCTATTCAACGTTTGATGACGTCGCGGGGCTTGACATCTACCGCGACCACCCCGAGCATCTCAAAGTGGTTGATTTTATCAAAGAGGTGACGGTTATGAGCAAGGTGGTTGATTACGAGCGCTAAGCGGCGTAAAGAAAAACTATCAGTTTTTTTCAATTCAGTGCGAGGTGAGAAAAGACTATTCGTAAACATTGCCTCTAAAATCAATTTTATGAACCGAAATCACAATGATATTTCCATTAGCATCATAACGAAAAACCGTTCTAATTTTGCCTTTGCGAATACGATATACGCCCTCTTCGCCTTTTAGACTTTTGACATCAACAGATTCAACGGAGAGTTTGAGAAGCTTTTTAATGGCACAAATAAGCAGATGATCAGATGCCTCTTTTGTGATGATCGCACTGTTTTTCTTGATGAAAGTGATAGCACTTTTGGAATAGGTAATTTCAACGGTCATAGGGTGTACGTTGTTTTGGTTGTCTCATCCATCTCTTGATATTCGGGATCGTTGATAATGTTTATAATTTCTAAACGCTCCTCTTCGCTGACTGCGCCAACTTCAAACGGGTCAATGACTTCAAGTTTCTCTTTTGGTATTAGCGTTAGAAATGCTTTAATCTGTTCTAGTACGCTCTCATCGGTTTTAAGAAGTAAGGTATGCATGAATAGGACTTTTTTAAATATTATAGCGAAAGCAGAGGTTTACATGTAACTACTTTAAGCATCCCGCTCAATCTGCTCTACCTTCTCTTCAATTTCAAGTAGCGTCTCAACACGTTCTTCATACGTGGCTTCTAATGTTTCAAGCTCTTTGGCGAGGGTACTAAGCCCCTTTTCACCATAACACTCAGGATCGCTCAGACAGGTGTTGAGTGCGTCAATCTGCGCTTCAAGGGCTTCGATTTCATCCGGTAGGCTTTGTAGAAGCTCTTTCTCTTTGTAGCTTAGTTTGAGCGTTTTGGGCTTTACATGCGCCTCGGAGGAAGTGCCCTTGGGGTGTAGAGGTTGTTCATGAGACTTTTCCTCTTTTGGCGTTTCGTTTTCCATCGCTTCAAGCGAGTGAATTTCACGCTCAATTTCCAGATATTCACTATAAGGTTGATACGACTCTTCGATGCTTCCGTCACCTTTGAAGACCAACAATTTTTTAGCAATCTTATCCACAAAATAGCGGTCGTGACTTACCAAAATGACGGCGCCGCTAAAGTGTTGCAGCTTCTCTTCGAGAATATTAATTGTCGGGATGTCAAGGTCGTTGGTGGGTTCGTCAAGGATGAGGCAGTCTACTTTTTTGGTAAAGAGCAAGGCGAGGGCGACGCGGTTTTTCTCTCCGCCACTTAGGATGCCGATCTTTTTGTCTAAAAATTCGCGCGGGAAGAGAAAGTTTTTGAGATAGCCGTAGACGTGGTAGTTTTTTCCCTCCACTTCAACACGGTCGCCGCCAAGTGGGCAGAAGGTTTCGATAAGGTTTTTGTCATCATCAAGCATCTCTCTGTGCTGATCGAAATAGCCGATAGAAAACTCGCCTTGTTTAATACGCCCCGCTGTAGGTTTTAGTCTTCCTAGAAGCGCTTTGAGCAGGGTCGATTTACCGCTGCCGTTTGGCCCCACGACAGCAATCACATCTTTTTGCAAAATGCGTAGCGTGAAATCTTTGATAAGCTCTTTGTCGCCCAGCATAATATCGAGGTTGTCGATCTCAAAAAGCATTTTTTGTTTATTGACGCTTTTATCACGGTTAAAGTGCTTAGATTCGCGCTGGAGTTCGAGTCGCATCTTGCGGATCTGGGTGGGGTTGCTTTTGGCCTGTTCGCGCAGATTCATCAGCCGCTCTTTGCGCCCTTCGTTGCGTTTCAAACGTGCGCGAACGCCGCGTGAATACCACTCGTTTTCGCTTCTGAGCAGGCGCAGCAGGTTCTCATGCTCTTTTTGCATGGTGCGCAATAGCTCCTCTTTTTGCTGGAGATAGCTACTATAGCCGCCGCGAAATTCGCGCAACGCGGCATCTTCGACCTCAACGGTGCGCGTAGCGATACGGTCGATAAAGTAACGGTCGTGCGAAATAAAGACAATGGTAAATTTTTCGCCGAGTAGTAGCTCTTCTAAAAACTCCACCATGTAGACATCGAGGTGGTTGGTCGGTTCGTCAAGCAACAATACATCGGGTTTTTGAAGCAGTAGCGAAGCCAAAGCCACACGCCGCTGTTCGCCGCCGCTTAGCATGGCAACGTTTTTATCCTCAAACGATTTCAGCGCAAAGTGCTGTAAGATGCGTTCAATCTTGTCATCGAGGTTCCAAGCGTTGTGATGATCTAAAATATGGGTGATTTCGGAGAGCTCATGTTGAAGCTGTGCATTGTCAAAATCATCGGCGATCATAAGCGAGAGCTGATCATAGCGCTCTTTATACGTTTTAAGCTCATCTAGCCCCGCTTCTACCGCTTCTCTAACATTGTGGCCTTCTTGAAATTTGGGTACTTGAGAGAGCATTTTAACCTGAAGGTTCTGGCGGATAATGCGCTCGCCCTCATCAAATTCCAGCGTATTGTTTAGAATTTTCATAAGCGTCGATTTACCGCTGCCATTTTTACCTACGATGACAATGCGCTCGCCCTCATCAACATGAAAATTGACACCTTCAAGGATTTTTTGCGCTTCGTAATGTTTGTAGATGTCGAGAAGGTCAATGAGAGCCATAGTAGTTCTTTTTAGCGAATTTTAGCGAAAAGGTTGGGTTTTTCTAACAGATAGTTATTTTTTCAGCGTTTTGAGATATGTCACGATGTCGATATCTTCAAGACGTGTATATTCATCTATTTCAGCATTAATTGCTTGGGAAATGTCTATTGTTTTTGAAACCGTTTTCAAATCTGCATCGAGAATATCGAGCTTTTCTGTAATAACGTTCCATACCTCAAAAAGATCAATACCGAAATAGCCGTGTGTTATAGCATTTCCTCACTCCACGACACCATACTTTCGAACTTTGGCAAATGAGCGTTCAAGCAAGCTAAGCAACACGGAAAACTCCTTGCTTTTGAGCCTTGAATTGACCAATACGTTCTTGAGCCACTCCAATCCATGCTTGAATACGCTT
>JBNKLA010000112.1:0-1767 GCA_050292115.1 Sulfurimonadaceae bacterium
ACGTGGTTCCACGTTTTTGTGATCTACCGGCTTGCTTTTGCTAGGTGGTAAAAGGCTTGCGCTACGGTTTTACACAGAGTCTCTCACACACAGCACGCAGGGTTTATCCCAGCAACGCTATACTGTGTTTCATTCTGTGGGAACCTTTTGCCAAGTGAGTTGTATTCTGCGCTTGTTTTGGTGGGCAAAAACAACGATAGTAAGTTTTTGAGAAGCAAAACAACGATAGTTGAAAAAGTAGAAACATAAACACTGGCAAAAGGAATTGAACACTTGAAAAAGTGAGGATGTACGCGCTACACTTAGAAAAGTTTGAATCTACACGCTACGTATCAACTTACAAGCTGGTACGGCAATTTACCAATATTATTGGTGAGTGTACGTGTGCGTGCTACTCTCGTGCACTAACGTGTGCACAGGTACGAAGCATCAATGGATCTTGAGAAAAATCAGAAGAGTGAGAAAAAACAGGTTATACAAAATTAAAAATAAAGTTGAATAAGATCAACTTTTTTAATTTTGAATAAGTTTTCTCAATGGATTCATTTTCGCGCATGGAATTTACATGCATTGTTACGTTTGATCGAATTGATAATAATATATGATTTAGGACATACTACGAAATAAATTTACAAGAAGAAATAGAGTTTATTAATCTTTTACGTATATTTAGTTCATTGTGGAGAATTTTATGCCACTGATTCTTATTTGTTTTTATAAGGGCAGTAGAGTTACTATATTTACGGCTGCGAGTAGATTTGTACAGCAATCGCATAAAGTAATATTAAATAGAGGTACAACGCGAGTACAAAAACAGAAATATACGTAGGTATAGATTGAAAATACTGTGTTGGGAGAATGGCAACTGTATCAACAACCACTTCTTTAAAGAGGAAAGTAGAGTAAGCAAAGGCTACAGCTTTGACAAGCTTGAGAAAAAACAAGTAGCGCACATCATACAACCTCTAATAACTACTATCCAAGCACTATTCCGACTTTGATGGACTTGTAGGTGATGTTCACAAGTTCTTTTCAGCTTGTGCACAGTCGGGTGTGCTAAAATCACTTCGCTATGAAGCTTTAGGGAAATTAAAATTGACAGCCTAGGAGAGAAAAAACTTCAGA
The DNA here is from genome assembly GCA_050292115.1 of Sulfurimonadaceae bacterium. Classification (GTDB taxonomy): domain Bacteria; phylum Campylobacterota; class Campylobacteria; order Campylobacterales; family Sulfurimonadaceae; genus JAFGUB01. The sequence goes on from JBNKLA010000112.1 coordinate 1,126, forward strand.
ACCCTGTTTTTGTGGTTTGGTCTGGACAATCGTGTAGGGATTCTTTTTCGAGCTGCAAATAAAATTGCTTCGCTCTCCCTTGATCATGTCAAACCGCTTTTTGCGGATTCTGGTGTACTGACATCGGTGGCAAATTAATTTGCCATTATTTTTGAAGGGAAAACAGAGAGTGAATCTATTTCGTTAGTAGAAAGCCTTGAGCAATTGGTCCAACTGGATGCAGCGGCACCGGCCACCAACATCATGAAAGATTATTGAAAGGAGGTATAGGATGCCTTTAAGTCCCTTCGCGAAGTCATGGACGCGGTAGGTGAAGTTGAGCGTCGCTTGGGAGGACCCGATGATGCAGACGATGATGAATTCCACTCGTTGGGGGAAGCGCCATTGGCGGTGGTGGTGCCGACATCATCTAATGATGAAGGCATGGAAGCTGCTTAGGCGGAGGTAGCTGCCGGCCGTTAAGGCCACAATGAGGAGCAGGCTGAAGGCTCCAAAAAACGCAAGCTTGAGCGGTCGTTTTTAGATCGAGGTGTGTCACGGTGGGTGGGATTATTATTACAAGACGATTACTTTAGTGATCCTATTACGAAAGTGATTGGGATGCAATAGCAGCGGTAACGATTATTATTCAAATGAGTGAGC
>JBNKLA010000113.1:0-7197 GCA_050292115.1 Sulfurimonadaceae bacterium
CACTACAATCGCACTGGCATCGGTGATCTGGCTTTGGTTCCAGCATTCGGGTCTGAGTTTGGCGCGAAGAGCAGGATCGGCAACCACCACAAATTTCCACGGCTCCATCCCAATAGATGAAGGTGAAAGGCGGGCAATCTCAAGTAGTAGATCAAGCTCTTCTTGGGGTATCTTTTTGTCGGCATCAAACACTTTACATGCAAAGCGCTCCGTGTGACTTTTTAAAAGTAGCTCTTTAATATCGTGCATTGTTTTCTCCATTTTTAAGTGATGTGCGGATTTTATAGTATGTATGCTATTATGTCAAGAACTTACTATAAAGTACTATACATACTAAAAGGATACTAATGGCGCAACAACGTATCTATACATGTAGTTTTGAATACACTATCGACATGATTAGCGGGCGCTGGAAAAGCCGGATTTTGTGGTATCTTGGAAGTGGAACGCTACGCTATGGCCAACTGCGCCGACGGCTTGAGCCGATTACCCAAAAAATGCTCACGCAATCGCTTCGTGAACTCGAAGCCAACGGTCTGGTGACGCGCACCGTCTATCCCGTGGTACCGCCCAAAGTTGAGTACGATCTTACCCCCGAGGGCGAAGCACTGATTCCCATTTTTAAAAATTTGCATGACTGGGGGCAGAGAGTAGGGGCTGAAAAAGGAGTGCTTAGTGAGTGTGCTCTTGCACATCGTTAACGCTTTTTAAAAGGTAGCCCATTTTTGGAAATGATTCAATTGTAATATCAGGAAGTTTTTTGCGGATACGGTAGATACTATCACGCAGTTTTTTAATTCCGTCTGCATTATCAGGCCAAAATGCTTCTATCAGGGTTTCAATGGGTACTACATTGTTTACATTTTTGAATAGGAGTAATAATATCCCCACTTCAATACTTCCTAGTTTTAACGGTGTTGTCCCATCAAAAAAAAGCGCTTTTTTTGCATCGTAACGATACTTCCCGATATAGGTCGATTCAGTAGGCGTTGTTGGTATCTCGTGCAACTGATTTTGTGCCATTAATAAAAAGGTTTCCACATCACTCTCTTTGATGGGTTTAGTGATATACCAAAGAGGATTGGCTTGCATAGCACTTTGGAGTGTTTCACTGTCTTGATACGATGTGATAAATACGGAACGGACACGATACTGTTCAAATATACGCCGTGCTAACATAATGCCATCTTTAGGGCCATAAATATTGATATCCATCAGTACTAAGTCAATGCCATGAAATTTATCAAATGTCTCTACATCATAGCTATGATGCAATACCGCTACTACGTTATGCCCCAACTCTTCAATACACTCCTTGAGATAGAGTGAAATAATCCCGTCATCTTCGACAATAAGTACATTCATGAACGACTTCTTTTAAAACGTAAAATATAGCCGCATCCCTTATCGGAGATGATTTCTATTTCAGCTTGTAGCTGATCGGCAAGTGAGGCTATGATTTTGCGCCCAAGTGAAGTACGTTTATCTTGATGCTCACTGTTTATACCGCATCCGTTATCGTAAACCTTGAGTTCAAGTCGGGATGTATCAAGCTGTTTAAGCACAATCTGTATTTTGGGATCTTTTGTCTCTTTAAACGCATGTTTAAGGGCATTGCTAATCATCTCATTAACAATTAAGCCCACCGTCGTTGCCTGATCGATCAGCAATCTTTCACCATGGGTATTAACGTCAGATTCAAAACCAAGCGGCGCATAAATACGTCGGTTTTCATCGATCAACGTCTCGAAATAGCGTTGCATATCAACGTAATCGGCACTATCTTGATGCACCAGCCGTTCATGAATCGATGACATTGCCAATATACGCAGTGTACTGTCTGCAAGCAAACTTTTTACCCACGCATTATCACAGTGTTTCGTTTGCAATGAGATAAAACTCGCCACCACCTGCAACGAGTTTTTGACACGATGCGACAGCTCTTTGAGCAGGTTCTCTTTATATTGTACTTCACTCTGAAGTTCTTGGGTCTGCTCGTGCACGATTTTTTGAAGGTTTTGATTGATAGAAGTAATTTCCAGCTCTTTTTTTTGCAAGTTTTCATGACTCTCTTTATAACTATACGCCAATGCCAACGAGAAGATCAAAAGTTCCAAAAAAGAGGCTAACTGCGAGATATTGCTGGTTATGAAATTGTATTCAATGAGATTATAAGAGGCAATAAGCGAAGTCGATGAGCCTATAATTAAGATTCCCCACCCCGATAAAAGGATGAGTGCGGCTCGGTTTCTAACAATAAGATAAAGATAACTTGCACTTGCAATCATTATTAAAAGCGAGAGTACCATACCTATAACGGCACCGGCAAGCAGATCCGTGTGTCGTACACTATCAAATTGTATGAAAACAATAAGGGCTATGTCTATATAGATAAAAAAGCGCAAAAACGTGTCTAATCGGGGAGTATACTGCAAGGTTTTAAAAAATTCTCGTGTAAAAAGCAGTCCAAAAATTCCCAATGTCAAACAGGCCTCAAATACAAACAGTGCGTTAAATTCGGGATGGTTTGGCCAAAGATACTGTGTACCGATACCATTTTTTACGATCATGATTCTAAGCATGGAGAGTGCAAACAACGCGTAGTAAAAAAACTCTATTCTTCGGCTATAGGTAAAAAAGATAAAGTTATAGACAATAAGCACCAGTATCCCGCCGTAATAAAACGCAAAAAAGCTCTGCATCTGGCTGGAAAATGCAATATACTCTCTCTCTTCTCGTATGTGATAGCCTAATTTTTTAGCGTGTTGCGAATAGACTTTGAGGTAATACGTAGCCGTACTATTTGGCGAGACCTGCATCGGAATACCGACAAAACAGAAAGGGTAGTAGTAGCTATCAAACGAAAAGTCTCTTCCAAACTGTTTTAAAAGCGTGCCATCGCCGCTGTAAACCTCCACATTGGCCAAAAAGAGGTTGTTTGTAAAAGAGTAGACCATCTTTTTATCAGTCGTACCGCGATTTATGAGCGTCACTTTCACCCAAAATACAGATTGAGTAACTCCGCTGTAATCGTGTATTTTGCGATCATAAGGGATAAAAACACCCTGTTTCATGACATCATTTACCTGCATGACTGCACTTGAGTCTTCAAACACCATGACATCCGTTGTGAGAGCATCATGCGCAAGCATCGGGAGTGAGCTTAATAAAAATAGAAGAATGATGCGCAACAATGAAACTACTTTTTTTAGTGTCATTATAGTTTAACTCTACCTTTTTTTAAAGATAGTCTATCCCTCCTACCAAACGATTTGTAAACGATTTTTTTAATCTACACTTTGGCAAATGATTTGCTACATGTAAGGAAAATCCGATGCGCGTAATATTTATATTTTTGAGTGCTATCAGCCTGCTCTTTGGAGCGTTTACCCGTGATAGTGTCAGCGAAACGGTCTATGACACTGCTACCAATCTCACATGGCAGGATAACGCAATTGCGGGGACGCAAAAGCGAAACTGGGAAAGCGCCGTTGCGTACTGCAACGATCTTGTTTTAGGCGGGGTCGATGACTGGTATTTGCCCAATCTGACCCAGTTAAAGAGTATCGTCAACAAAGATGAAGTACCGGCGATCAATACAACGTTTGAATATGCGGGAACCTCTTACTACTGGAGCTCTTATCCGTACGAATATAACTCCAGTGAAGCATGGATGGTCTACTTTGGCTCAGGCGGATACACCTACTGGACCTCCAAAAGCTATTCAACCTATCTGCGTTGCGTGCGTGATGAGCCGATTGTGAGTATCCTTAACGCCACTCTGGCAGAAAACGCGCCTGCCGGTACGGTGATTGGAACGGTCATAGCCGATATCGGCGATCTGTATGACGCCAATCTTACATGTAACGACGAAAACTTCTCCATTTCAGGCAATAGTCTGGTTAGCGATGTCTCTTTTGATTATGAGACCACGCAGAGCCAGACGGTCTGTATTAGCGTAAGCGACGGTTCTAGTGTTGTATATGAAAACAACTTCACTATTTTCATTGGTAACGTTGCACCCTCAAATATCAATTTAGCACCCAATACGGTGGTTGAGCAGCGTGAAGTAGGTACGCCGGTGGGTGCCTTGAGTGCCGATGAGAGTGTAAGTAGCTACAGTTTTTGCGGTGGAAGTGATGATGCACTTTTTGAGATTAATGCCACGACGCTTTATACTGCCGCCGTACTCGATTATGCACAAGGGGCGACATGTAGCGTCTGTGTCCGCGCTACGGATGCCACAGGTGCGACTTATGATGAGAATTTAAACATCAACCTCTACGCCCTACCGCGCATTACGGGCATTGATTTTGATAACTTTCATCCGCTTATGGATGTTGAGGATACCTATCTGCTTTCGTTTTATGTTTCAGATATCGAGGGCGATACCCTAGGCATCTCCGTTGTATCGGATAATCCCGATCTACTAAGCGTCTCTCCCGCTACCGATGAGCTAACGTATGCCCACTATGACGAGGCATTACACTTTAGCCTTATAACGGCAGGTGGGATGACCGGAACGGCTACGATCACGGTAAGTATTTCAGGCGATACCGGAAGCACGGTAAAACAGTTTGAGGTGAGGGTCGAAGAGTTGCCTCTGATGGCACCTTCGATCATCATGTATCTTATTGATTAAGTAAAGGAGTATTGCATGTTAAAATATATCATATTGGTACCGTTTTGTGTGGCAGCTTTGCAGGCAGACGGTCCGGTGCTTAAAACCGGCCAGAGCACGGTGTATCGAAGTGGTGACGATGGTACGTATCAAAGGGGAATTGCACGTTCGTATACGCGTAGTACCTCGGGAGTTGTTACCGACAGCGCCACCAATTTGCAGTGGCAAGACGACTACTCGGATTATGATGGAAATGTCAGGGCGACGACTTGGCCTACGGCGGTCGATTACTGCGCAAACCTCACACTTGAGGGAAGCGGCTGGAGATTACCAAGCCATAAAGAGCTACTTACCATTGTTGATCGCACCCGTAGTAGCTATCCCAAGATTGATCCGGTTTTTCAGACTACGCGCGGCATCTATTGGTCGTCTGATTCGTATTTGGCACCGATCACTTCGGCTGAGCCGATGTGGGCGATCGACTTTATAACAGGTCAAGATCAGGCGTATGACAAAACAGATAATGTACTGGGCATTCGGTGCGTACGCGGCGGTGTGCTGTGAGAGCGGTTGTTGTATTTTTGAGTGCACTCACGTTGCTTTTTGGAGCGTATACCCGAAATGCAACCGACGCGACGGTCTATGATGACGAGACCCAGCTCACATGGATCGACTCTTATAGCAAAGTGACGAAAACAATGACATGGGAGAGCGCCGTGGACTATTGTGAAGCGATGGTCTATGCGGGGGCGGATGATTGGCGCTTGCCCAATGCCAATGAATTGCTAAGTATTACCGACATAAGCCGAGTCAGTCCGGCGATAGATAGCACGTTTCAATCTTACGCATCTCAAAAAGGGTATTGGACCTCTACGACCTATCTTCAAAACGGCAATCCGGCTTGGGCGTGGATCGTCGGCATCGGTGTCGGTAGAACCGCGATGATTCTCAAAGATGATCAGTATAACGTTCGGTGTGTGCGTAGCGAGGAGAGTAATAGTTCACTTTCTTCGCCAACAGAGATATTGCCGGCCATGCTCTATTTAATTATGAGGTGAAACGATTTTTTTGGGTTACGCTTTGAAAAATGATTCGTTACATGTAAGGAAAAACCGATGCGCGTAATCTTTATGCTTTTAATGTCCCTCACGCTGCTCTTTCCTTTAAGGTACCACCGTTTTTACAAGAATATATGGTAAGGTTGTAAAAACATTTACGGGAGTGTCCGGTGCAAGAGTTATTTGCTTTAACTGAGGATCGCTATGAGGGTGTTATTATAGAAAACAGCGCTTTAGAGCTTGATAGTAACGCCTTTGAATCAGCCTTACATGTAACGCTAAATTCTCTGAGCGATAAAAAGCTAATGTGGATTACCCTTGGCATTGAACGCGCCGATCTAATTGCACTGCTTGCGCAAAACGGTTTTGAGTTTCATCACTGTGGCGCCAAAGTTTTAACAATGGTAAAACGGCTCATTGAGGATGCGTTTATCCCCACGTCGGCCAATCATACGCTGGGTGTCGGCGCAGTGGTGCTTAATGATGGAGACCTTTTGGTGATTAAAGATCGTATCTATCAAACCTATAAACTGCCAGGCGGTTTTATCGACGATGATGAGCAGATATCGCAAGCGGTGATCCGCGAAGTACTTGAAGAGACAGGCGTTAAAGTCGCTTTTGAATCGGTGGTGAGTCTGGGGCATTTTACCCCCGCGCAGTTTGGAGAATCAAATTTGTATGTCGTTGTTTTGGCCAGACCTCTGAGCCGTGATATTGAAATCCGCGATACAAAAGAGATTATCGAAGCGTGCTGGATGGACGTGCATGAGTATCTGAAACGCGAAGACGTACTGCCTTATAATAAAGCGATTGTACGCAATGCGCTTTTGGCCCCTAAAGGCTTGAGGATTGATAATGATATTGCGTTACATGTAAAGCAAAATACGCAATACGAACTCTTTTTTTTAAGGACTTTTTATGCTATTTGATTTTTCAACTCTGAACGAAACCCAAAAATATAAAATGATGAGCAGCACCATCGCTCCGCGCCCCGTGGCATGGATTAGCACGCAAGACGAGGGAGTTGTCAATCTCGCGCCTTTTAGCTATTTTGTGCCGCTTAGCTCCGAGCCGCCTTTAGTGATTGTCTCCATCGCTCACAAGGAAAACGGCGAACCCAAAGACACCTTCGCCAATATTCTTAAACACAAAGTCTGTACCATCAGCTTTGCGCACAAGGAGCTGCTAAACGATCTGATCGATACTGCTGAAGCGTTGCCCAAAGCGGTGAGCGAAGTCGAATACTTCGATATTGCCACAACAAGCATGATTGAAGGATTCCCGCCAATGGTCAAGAACGCCAAATGCGCGCTTTTTTGCGAATTTGTAAAAACAATTGATCTGGGTTCACGGTACGAGCCGGTTATATTGGAGATCAAAAACATGTATGTGGACGATAAAAACGTGGATGAAAAAGGGCATATCATGCTTGAAAACATCGGCAGAGTGGGCACAGACTTTTTAATTGACGCCACATGGGTAGGGCGCTTATGACACTGTTATGGAAAGATACGGAGC
>JBNKLA010000114.1:0-13675 GCA_050292115.1 Sulfurimonadaceae bacterium
CTTTTTTCCATGCCGTGCCGTAAATCATTTTTATTGTTTCCATACAACCGACTATGCAACTTTCAATCGACATAAGCGTTTTTTATGTGTAAAATTCTATCAACATATAAAAATATATTATATTATCACATTTTTATCACATAAGAAAAGAAAATACTTCATTTTTTCTTCATTTAATGTTCTTATCATATTTACCCTGTAACAATATTACGATTTCTAATAATGCTAGGAGTGCGTAATGAATCACAAACTGTTAGGTGCGGCTGCTCTTGCAACAGCAACACTTTATCTATCCGCCCCCGTTGCGGTTTCGGCTAATGTCAAAGATTATGACAAAAATCCGCCGTTTAACCTAAACTTGCTGGAGATGAGCAAGAAAACGATCGACGGCAAAGAGATCAAAGCTTATAACCCCAAAAACGACTACAATACCTTTATTAACTACGAACTCGGTATGCACTGTGTCGGTTTTGAAATGAGTTACTGCTGTGTGATCCCACCTTATAACTCCATTCAGGCTCAATCCATCAGATCCGGTAAAGACGGTGCCTTGCCTAAACTTCTGACTCCAGAAGACAACGTTAAACTCTACTACTATACGCGTGACAACTCGTACAGTGAGGGTAACAAGATGAAATACTGGTCTGTCGCCAAAGACGTTGACGGCAACGGCCGTATGGACGATCCGGGCGACAACGTGGCCAACTATGTATGGAAACACCTCTTTATCTATGCCGACCTTGAAGGTACCAAACCTGCCGGTGCGACAAAAAAAGATCGCTTGCTTGTGGGTAAAGATATTAAAGTGCCTATCGACTCCGGTCCCACCGGTAAACACATGGCTGGCGGCTATCTTGAATATTCGGGCAAAGACGGTAGCAACGTTGTCTTTACCGACACACTGGTTCCGGCAGTAACGGATATTCCGCTGGTGCTTACGGCTTCACACCTTTGGGATGCGCTTGGTCTGCCGCTTACGGCGTTTAATGACTCAACCCGTAAAGGTACGATCCGTTCTATCACAGAAAAAGATTTTCAACCCTTTCAATATTCAACCGTTCAAATCCACGATCAAAGTGGACGCCCTATGCTTGACAAAGAGGGTAAGATTATTGAATATTTCGGTACCAATCCTGTAGATATCCCGAACTGTTACGCCTGTCACTCCCGTCAGGGTAAAGCGGCACAAATGGCGCGTGATGAAGGTCTTGATTACTCTGATAGAGAGTACGCATATTGGAAAAGCTATCCCGATGAAAGCGAATATATGGCTCGTCTAAGCGAAGCTTCGATCAATATTCTTTCACTTCATGACAAGCACCATAAAACGACGTTTTTGAAACACTACAATGATAAAGCGTCATCCAACCGCCTAGGACAAACCGGCGAAGTCAACTGTGCGGACTGTCACGGTGACAACGTTTCAGGTAACCTCCAAGAGCCGCGTCCGGGTGCCACAGGATATAAAACCGTTAAAGCCAAAACGCTTACCGAAGCGATTCATGGATTCCACCTCAGTATGGTTCCAATGCCTGATGCTGCGGGACGTTCACAAAGCTGTCAGGCGTGTCACCCGACACACTTTCAAAATCCAAGTATGAACGACGACTCCAATCCGTATCGTGTCTCTGACCGTTATGGCGAAGGCCGATTTAACGAAAGCGATGTCCGTACCAGCGGCGGTGGCTGTTATGTACGCCGTGATGCCCACACCAACCCCGATGCCAAACCACCGTTCTTCTTGAATGACTACGGTAAATGGCAACTCAACGAAGTGGCGCATAAAACCGAAGATGGTGAAACAGTCACCAAACTGCGCGGTTTGTACTGTACCAACTGTCACACCAAAGTGGCGCAAAAAATGCAAGCTATGGATAACCTCAAAACCGTGCATACGCACGAAGGCGAGACCATTCGTAACAAAACGCTTAAAGAGATCGTTGCTGCCGTTGCCGATGGCGACATGAAAAAATTTGCCGCGATTGCCGATCCTAAAACTTCAGGCGAAAATGAAGTGCTCAAATACTACACCGAGCATGAATCTGCGGTACTGGTTAAAAACGTAGGCAAAGACGGTAAGCTAGATCTTAAAGCATGGAACCACCCAGAAGGCGGCGCGGTACCGTATGCAGCGGCATCGGGCGGTAACGACTGGTGGCTAGCGGCGGCTGAGCCACACTGTGCGGATTGTCACCTTGCACCGTTTGTAGAGAGTGAAGGGGGTCAATACTTCCCAATCGATCAACCGGATAAACACTCGCTCTATCGCTACTCAAAAGGTCACGGCGATCTCGCATGTCAAACGTGTCACGAGTCTCCGCACGGTCTATACAGCACACGCTATGACGGTCCGGATCGTACGGTAGATATTACCACGCATGAGCAAGCGCTTCAATACAGCCCCGATGGCGAATACGCCGGTCCTGTAACCTGTGCGGCATGTCACACCGTTAACAAAAAAGGTGTTCCGGTACAACTTGAAGGAACCAAGTATGCAGACGACTACTGGGCATCTGTTACATTGGCACACTTTATGCGCTCCGGCGATCAAAAACTCTCGGTCAAAGATCTCACTGAAAAATATCCGTATGACAAATCATCGGATGTTGTCAAAAAAGGGTGGAAGTAGCACTTCCGCCTTTTTGGCGTTATATGTAAGTTATGAGAGTTTACTCTGCTCACTAATTAGATAAAACTGATCTTTTACCCTGTTTAACTGCTTGATAATCAGATCTTCATGCTCTTGACTCAGCACATAGTGTTGCGCCATAAAGTCATACATTTTATCAATCTCGGTGTATATCTCTTTTAATAGATTCTCTTTAATCTTTTCCTGAACGCTCATGTAATAGCTCCTTTTGTTGCCAATATGCAAGCTTTGTGCTTATGACTAATATTTATACAGCGATACGTTATCATAGCCCTAAAACTACCCTATAATATCGCCATGTCTACAAAGACTCCAAACAACACTATTATTTTTACCGATCTTGACGGTACGCTACTTGATCACGATACCTATAGTTGCCGCGCCGCATCTGAAATGCTTGGTTTTATACAGAGCCATGAGATTCCCCTGATCATCGTGACCAGCAAAACCGCCGTAGAAGTACAAAAAATACAGCAGACTCTTAATTTGCACACTCCTGCTATCGTAGAGAATGGTGCCGGAGTCGTTAGTGATGGGAAGATTGAGGCGTTTGGGTATGACTACCAGACCATACGCACCGCTTTTGAGCGCTATGCCAAAGATTTTAATATCCGTGGTTTTTACGACATGAGCGTTGCCGAAGTGGCCAAATACACTGCCTTGCCCGAATACCGCGCGGTTGATTCTAAAAAACGCACCTTTACCGAACCTTTTATTATGGAAGATGAGACCAACCTGCCGCAATTGCGCACACTTGCGGATGCGGACGGTCTTGAAATTGTCAAAGGCGGGCGTTTTTATCATCTGATTTCCAAAGGATGTGACAAAGCCGCCGCGATTACTAAGTTAACACAACGCTACAATATTAAACATGGTAAAATACATACTACCGTTGCTCTTGGCGATGGTGCCAATGACATTACCATGCTACAAGCCGCCGATGTGGCATTTTTGATTCCCAAGCCCGATGGCAGTTATCTTGATTGCGATATCTCCGGTGTAATCAAAGCCCCCTTCCCAGGGCCACAAGGGTGGAATAGCGTGTTAAAGGAGTACTTCCATGCCCAATAAAGCTCTACTACATGATGTGTTTACCCAAACACTTGCTACCATAACACCCGATGCTCTGATCACACAGCAGTGCCGTTTTGAAAAAAATCTCTTACATGTAAACAATACCGCTTACGATCTTTCCCTCTACAAGCGTGTGGTGCTATTGGGTTCGGGTAAAGCAGTAGCGCCCATGGCTGAGGCCTTACATGTAATGCTAAAAGAGCGCATTGATTCCACACTGCTAATAGGCCCTTATGAATACAGACCCATCGCGCCACATATTCGCTATCTTCAAAGTAGCCACCCGTTACCCTCGCAAGCCAGTCTTGATGCCGCCGCCCAGCTTATCCAAACCCTACAAACATTAGAGTCGGACGATCTGTTTATCTATCTGCTCTCAGGCGGCAACTCGGCTCTTGTTGAACTGCCCGATAATGGCATTAGCCTCGAGGATTTTGAAACGGCTACGGCACTAATGCTCAAAGGCGGTATGCCCATTGAGGCGATCAACTGCGTGCGCAAGCATCTATCGCAGGTTAAAGGCGGCACACTCGCACAACTCACAAAAGCCAAAGGCGTTGTGCTGGTGCTCTCGGATGTCATTGGCGATGACCTCCATGCCATCGGTTCAGCCCCTTTTTACTTTGACACCACTACGTTTGACGATGCCATTGCCCAGCTTAAAACCTATAAACTTTTTGAGAAGATGCCCCAAAGCATTCAAGAGCATCTGCTTGAAGGTGCCAAAGGTAAACGCCACGAAACTCCCAAACGTGAAAACCCTAACATTACGCACCATGTTTTAGGCTCAAACGTTCGTGTTCAGGAGATTGCGCAAACGCTACTCGAAGCCAAAGGGGTCTGCACCAAACGTATAAAAACTCCTATCGACGGTGATACGGCTAGCGTGGTGCGAAGACTTTTAGAGATTGTCAATGCCCACTCGGGTGAACGCTGCTGCTATATTTTGGGTGGTGAGTCCACCGTAACCGTGAGTGGCGAAGGCAAAGGCGGACGCAACCAACACCTCTGCCTCTCGATGCTTGAGAGACTTGACGGTAGCAAAAATGTAATCTTTTTGAGCGCGGCTACCGACGGGATTGACGGCAACTCCAAAGCCGCGGGTGCGCTGATTGACCAGCATAGCCGCATCAATGCTATGAGCCACCAGCTCGACCCCAAACACTATCTACAAACGTTTGACTCCAACACTTTTTTTGCCGCGACGGGCGAGTTGCTAGCGCCCGGAGCCACCCATAATAATCTGCTCGATCTCGTTTTGATGCTTGTAGATAATCACCCCTAATAGGAGCACACAATGGCTGACTTTTTCCAAAACGGCGTTATCACGACCCTGCAAAAACTGGGCAAACGCTCACTCGAAGATATGGAGCAAGAACTCGAACATTATGCCAACCGCCGCCGTATGGTGCTGTTGCTTCCCGCACTTTACTCCGAATTTGAAACCCCTGCCATGAAGCATATTATCGAAGAGCTCAAAAGCATCAAATACCTCTATAAAATCATTCTCGGTCTCGATCGCGCCACCCAAGCACAGTTTGAAGAGGTTAAACAACTGATGAGCGTACTGCCGTGTAAGGTTGATGTGCTCTGGAACGACGGGCCACGTATTCAAGAGCTTTACAAAGAGCTTACCGCCGATGGATTTCCCGGACTCGACACGCCGGGCAAGGGGCGTAATGTCTGGACGATGCTGGGCTATGGCCTAACCGATCAAGACGCGTATGCGTTTGCGCTTCATGATTGCGATATCGTCAACTATAGCCGCGAAATTCCCGCGCGGCTCTTTTTTCCCATTGTGCATCCCGCGCTTGATTTTGAGTTTAACAAAGGCTTCTATTCGCGTGTGACGCACAAACTTCACGGCCGCGTGACGCGTCTGTTTTATACGCCGCTGATTCAGTCGCTTATTAAAGTGATGGGCAGTAGCCGCTATTTGGATTATATGGAGAGTTTTCGCTATTCGCTTTCGGGCGAGTTCGCCTTTATCCGTTCGCTTGCGCGCGGTATCGCTATCTCACCCACTTGGGGACTGGAAGTCTCAACGCTTAGCGAAGTTTATAAAAACACCTCAAACCGCCGTATCTGTCAAACGGAGATTATGGAGAGTTATGAGCACAAACACCAAGAACTCGGCTCTCAAGAGAGTGGTGACGGTGTTTACAAAATGGCCTGCGATATCGCCAAAGCGATCTTTCGCGTGATGGCGCAAGAGGGTGTGGTCTTTTCCGAATCGACCTTTAAAACCCTGCAAGCCACCTATTTTCAAGAGTCGCGCTTTGAGATTTCCAAATTTAATGCACTCAGCAAACTTAACGATCTCGAATATACCCGCGAAAAAGAGATTACGGCCGTCAACGCTTTTGAAGAGGCTATCAAAGAAGCTTCTGAGGCATTTTATAACGACCCTATGGGCGTCTCCTCGCTTTCACCGTGGATTACCGTACGCTCGGTGAATCCCGACTTCTCCGACAAATTTGCAGACTATGTTGCCAAGGATAACGAATAATGCACATCTCCGATCCCAACCATACGATCAACAAACGCCTCCACCGGCTCTATCCACCGGAAATTGCGGAGCGCGCGCTACACTCTATTATTGATCTGATCTTTAAATATAAAAATCGTATCGATTCACAGCCCTATCATTTGAATGAAAGTGATGTGATTCTTATTACCTACGGCGATCAGGTGCACCGCGATCATGAGGCATCACTCTATACGCTTAATGCCTTTTTAGACAGTCATCTGCAAGGTGTGATTAACTCGGTGCATATTTTGCCGTTTTACCCCTCGTCGTCTGATAGCGGATTTTCGGTGGTTAACTACAGCCGCGTTGAGCCGCATATGGGCTCATGGCGCGAAATTGATGCGATTGCCTCAAAATACCGCCTGATGGTTGATGGGGTCATTAATCACGTCTCGCAATTTTCAGACTGGTTCAAAGCCTACCTTTCGGGTGATAGCTATTTTAAAGACTTTTTTATCGAAGTAGACCCTGCAACCGATCTCTCCGAAGTGGTACGCCCCCGCGCCAGCCCGCTACTAAGCGAATTTGTGGATAATGAGGGCAAAATTCATCATATTTGGACGACTTTTAGCAAAGATCAGGTCGATCTCAACTATCAAAACCACCGCGTTTTGCGTAACGTGCTTGATGCGCTTTTTTACTATATCGAAAAGGGTGCTACGCTAATTCGCCTTGATGCCATCGCTTTTGTGTGGAAGGAGATCGGCACCGAATGCGTGCATCTCCAACAGACTCATGAGCTGATTCAGCTGATGCGCGAGGTGTTGCATGAAGTCTCTCCCGAAGTTATTATCATTACCGAAACTAACGTGCCGCATCATGAAAACGTCTCCTACTTTGGAAGCGGTGACGACGAAGCGCAGATGGTCTATAACTTTGCCCTGCCCCCGCTTTTGGTGCACTCTATTTTGCACGAAAACACGCAGACGCTTACAAAATGGGCGCAAACGCTTGAACTGCCAAGCAATAAGGTCTGCTTCTTTAACTTTACCGCCAGTCACGACGGTATTGGATTGCGTCCGGTTAAAGGGATTTTGAGCGATGAAGAGATTGAGTACATCGTGGAAAAAATCAAAGCACACGGCGGGCTGGTGTCGTACCGCACAGAATCGGACGGTTCGCAAAGCCCGTATGAGCTCAACTGTAGCTATATCGATGCGCTAACTCACCCCGATGAGAACGATGCTATTCGTCTAAAACGGATGCTACTCTCTCAAGCTACCGTGCTGATTATGCCGGGGGTTCCGGGTATCTATTTTCATTCACTGGTGGGGTCACGCAATTACCATGACGGCGTAAAACACACCGGTATCAACCGCACCATCAACCGTGAGAAGTATCATGTAGACTGGCTAGAACAAGAGCTTGCCACGCAAGGCAGTCTGCCCAAAAGCCTTTTTGACAGTTACAAACGGCTCATCTCTATTCGCACACACGAACGTGCCTTTAACCCCTTTGGTGCTTTTGAAATTTACGACATTGACCCTAGAGTTTTTGCGGTTTATCAGGTATGTGAGAGCAATGAAGAGGAGATTTTAGCCATTCATAATTTTGCTAATGATACCGTTGCATGTACCGTAGCTTTTCATCAAGAGCACAACTGTATTGATCTGATCACCAACAAAGAGGTTCAAGCAGGCGAAACCCTAACCCTTGAGCCCTATCAGATGATGTGGCTCAAACGCATAAATTAAAAAGGAACTCTATGATTAAAAAATGTTTATTTCCCGCCGCAGGATACGGCACCCGCTTTCTGCCTGCCACCAAAGCAATGCCCAAAGAGATGCTGCCCATTCTGACCAAACCGCTTATTCAATACGGTGTCGAAGAGGCTATGGAGGCCGGATGTGACGTTATGGCCATCATTACCGGACGCGGTAAACGCGCGATTACCGATCATTTTGATATCTCGTATGAACTTGAGCATCAGATTCAAGGATCGTCTAAAGAGGAACTGCTTAGTGAAATCCGCCAGATTATTGACAAGTGCACCTTTACCTACACCCGCCAAAACGAGATGAAAGGTCTGGGTGATGCTATTTACAAAGGTAATGTACTGGTTGGTTTTCAAAACCCTTTTGCCGTGATTTTGGCGGATGACTTGTGCTATAACCCTGATGGCGACGGTGTGCTTAAACAGATGGTGGATCTGTATAACAAATACAAGTGCTGTATCGTCGCCACAATGGAAGTGCCTATGGAAGAGGTGCATAAATACGGTGTGATCGAAGGTAACCCCATCGAAGACGGTGTCTATATGGTTAGCAACATGGTCGAAAAACCCAAAAATGACGAAGCACCCACAAACCTCGCTGTTATCGGGCGTTATATTCTTACCCCCGATATTTTTGATGTCATTCAAAACACCAAACCGGGCAAAAACGGCGAGTTGCAGATTACTGATGCACTGTGCGAACAGGCCAAAAAAGGGATGGTGATTGCCTATAAATTCAAAGGCAAACGTTTTGATTGTGGTAGCGTAGACGGTTTTGTTGAGGCAACAAACTACTTTTATAACCTTGAGACTAACGCCTAGCTGTGATTGTCGTTTAAAAAGATACCAAAGGCCTCATCATCTACAATTGATGCGGGGTCGATCTCAATCGAATCGATAATCACATCCTCGCGTTCATGCGGTGCCAAACGCGGTGTTAGCCGCTCTTTAGCCTCTTCTTCGCTTCTAGCATCGATACGATAGGTGCGCTTCTTATCCCCAGAGACCCTTACATGTAAGAGATATCTCATCCCACTTCGTTAGTATAACTGTAGGTTGAAGAGATAGAGCGCAGACGCTCTGTGGCTTTAGTAAACGCTTCGATGGTGTAATCGATCGCTTTTTCGGTGCTAAAACGTGACAGGCTCAAACGAATCGCCGTGTGGGCAAGTTCGGGGTCTTCACCGATAGCGCTCATAACCGGATTGGCCTCAAGTGACTCGGACGCACACGCCGAACCGGTAGATGCGGCAATACCCGCTTTGTTAAGATCCCACAGCATCGATTCGCCCTCAATACCGCGTAAAGAGATCAAAATAGTATTAGGCGTACGCATGTCGCGCGGACCTACGACAATTGTGTCGGGAAGTTGTGCAATGGCATCTTCAAGTTTGTCACGCAAAGCACGTACATAGGTGTTCATCTTATCAAGATGATCCACCGATTGCTTCATCGCCAATCCCATACCCATAATGTATGCCGTATTAAGCGTACCGGCACGTTTGCCGCCCATCTGCTCACCGCCATGAAGGAGATTTGGAAGATCACGCCCCTTTTTCACATACAAACCGCCAATGCCTTTGGGACCGTGAAATTTGTGCGCCGAAAATGTCAGGTAATCGACAGGAACCTTCGTAAGATCAACAGGCACTTTTCCAATCGCCTGAACTGCATCCGTATGAAACAAAATCCCTTTAGACTGCGCCATTGCCGCCACTTCTTCTACTGGGAAGATAATGCCCGTTTCGTTGTTCGCCCACATCATCGTAATAAGCAGTGTTTTATCGGTTACTGCCGCTTCCATCGCCTCGGCACTGATATAGCCATTGTGATCAACGTCCACATACGTCACATCCACACCGTAATCACTTAGAAAATGAAGCGTATCGAGAATCGCGGGATGCTCCACCGCCGTAGTCACAATATGATTCTTCTCGGGATTTTTCATAATCTCTTTAAAAAAGAGCCCTTTGAGTACCGTATTGTTGCTCTCTGTCGCACCTGATGTAATTAAAATATCGTCTTCATCCGGTACGTTGAGTGCATCGTACATGTAACCCATCGCCTCATTAAGATACGGTCGTACTTCCATACCATATTGGTGCAGTGAGTTGGGGTTGCCGTACAGATCCTCAAAAAACGGTTGCATTTTCATTTTGACCATTGGGTCGATTTTGGTGGTGGCGTTGTTATCCAAATATACGCGCATTATCAGTTCCTCTTATGCTGTTTTAGAGTGTAACTGCAAATTTCGTTCGAGATCAGGCTTTTCTCTCGCACTCAGGCAAATTACCAGCCCCGCCGCAATAAAAACAAGGTTTTTAAAAATATACTGCCCTACTAATGTGAGTGCAAACGGCGGTGTGCTAAAACAGAGTTCAGGAAAAAGAAAGAGCGGCGAAAATGTTAACACCATATGCACCATAAAAATCGGTACAAAAAATCGGGCGTAGCGCCCAACCAAAAACCCTATGCCGACAAGCACTTCCCATATCGCCAAAAGTTTAATAGATACTTCCGGCGCAATCATGCCAAAAGTTAATTTCTCAATAGTCATAAGCGCGAGTGATTCGGCTGGGCTGACACCGGAAAAAAATTTGAGCATTCCAAACCAGAAAAAATTCACCCCTATCATGATTTGCACTATACGAATCGCTTTTTGTACATTCATCATCATCTCCTTTTTACGATGATTGTAAATAAATGTGACTGAAAACGTCTGTGATCTTGGTTACAGAGTGGAAACACTCAAGTCTGTCTTGAGCCTTAAAAAGTCAATAAACTCCTCCCACTTGCGGGGGCAATTATTGTGACCGCACGCTTCGCTGTAAAAGGTAACATCTTCTGCGGCATTTTTTAATCGCACAGCATGTTCAAACGGTATGACCTGATCTTTGGTGCCGTGATAAAGAAAAATGGGAATCTTTAAATTGCGTAGTATCGCTTCATTATCATAACGATCCCGAACCAGTATGCCCGGCAATCCCCGCTCCCATACCAGTTTGGGCAACGATGAAAATGCAGACTCCAACCCCAGTGCCGAGAGATGGCGTTTTTGTGCCAATAGCGTGACGGCACCACCCCCTAATGAGCGACCGTAAGCAACCACATGATTGCGCTCAATGTGCGGTATTGCCAACGCTTTGTCATACGCATTAAGCATGGTCTGTTCTATGCTTACCAATGTTGGCGTACCTTTGGCATCGCCATACCCCGGGTACTCCACAAGCAACACGGCGATGTTGTGTTGAAGCAGATCATCAAAGCGTCCCAACCACATATCGGCTAGTTCCCCATTGCCGTGCGCAAAAATCATAAGGGGGCTTTTGTGTGGGCTTGAGTGGTGCGGTGTTAGCAGATAGGCGTATGACACCCCCAAATCGATGCGTTGGGCATGATCCGGCAATCTCTTTACAACCGGTAGATTTGGAGCGGGATAAATGAGTCTACCTTGCAGAAAATAGAGCACGCCGCATCCAATCAACAGACCCAGTAGAAGTAAAATCGTAATATTTTTTAGTGTGCGTATCATACTACTCAATAATTGCGTACGTACGTCGCGCAACACTCTTTTTCATACCGTTAAAGTGCCACCATTCATGAGACAGCGGATAAAAACCTGCTTTTGTCATAACTTGCTTTAAAAGATCTCTGTTTTGTTGTGCCTCGGCAGACAATCCAATACCTATCTTTTTTAAAAAATAGTTCCAATAAATTTTAGCATGGCTCACAAAAAAAGGGCTGGAACCCATATTCAATCTTTTGTTATTTCCATCAACAATCGTGATATCCACTGCAATACCGTAGTTGTGCATTGACCCTTTGTCGGGATGTGCAACATATTTTTCAAAACGTGTCCCCTTCATTTTTTCATACATGGCACGCGATACCGACCTCGGTCGTGCCGCATCAAGAATCTGCAAGGAGTACGTCGGATGATCTTTTTTGAGTATCTGTTGTGCCTTAGACAATAAAAGGGCAATCTCTTTTCTCAAATAGGCTTTTTGCAAACCCTTATAAAAATTCTCTTCAAAAAAGTTTGTTTGGGAGTTTGAATTGACAAGTTCCACCTTGATTGATGCATCAATATTGTTCACATCAACAAGACCGGCCTTTAAAAAAGTGTGTTCAACGCTATTAGCCAGTGTATTTCCTGTTAAAAGCAGAGTGATAAACAGTACAGAACCTATTAAATTATATGTGCTCACTAGCATATCCTGTTTCTAAAGAACACTCCTTTACGAGCGCTTCATATTGGTTCATCAGTTCAATATGTTCAATATAGGTATCGCCAACTTTTGGAATAGCGACAAGAGCAATTGTTTTTCCTATAAAATCAGTCATAAAGCCATAATCATCAATAGAACCAAATATATGATAAATTATTCGCGCTTTTACTCCACTCAATATAAACCTTGCCATGTTCCATTGACTCATAAGACTTTTTTGTTCTATATCCATAGTTTTATAAACTTCTTTTAATTCATCGCGTGATTGTGTTTTAATGCCTGCGATTATCGCATCAAAATAGTGATTAACATACTTTTTGCTAGATTGCTTCGCCTGTGTCATAAACTGCTGATATGCTTTTTCATCAAAGTCATCTTCATCAATCTCATCTATATGATCCAAGGTATCAATTTGACGTAAAAGCCATGCTCTTTCATGGTTAAATCTTTGAAAAAAAATATCTTCTTCCGGTAAAGAATATTTTTGAATTAAAGCACAACTTTGTTTGCTCTTTGAAAAAGCAACATAAATTTTTTTATAATTTGCAAGCGAAAGTATATAATTGACCATCCCTTTTGAATTGCGCATCAATGCCTCAAGATCAGCCAGATTTTTTTCTAAAAGTGCATCTCGTTTTTCCCACTCTTTTTGCTCTTCCAACAAGGCCAAATAAGCTCGTGACACCGTCATGAAATCTAAAAAACGCAACTGGCTTATACTAAAATCCGGCTCTTCTAGCATCGCAAAGCGCTCTTTTGAGAAAAGACTTTTGGAGTCTAAATATTGTGGGAGCAGTACTTCAAAATCAGTTTTAATCTTTTGTTGCGTGCTATTGCTCTCAAAACGGTTTAATGTCAAATTTTTATTGGTGTACAACAATTTTTTATAAGATGCCGACGTATAGGTAGCATTCACTTCGTGTAAAAAGTCTTGCGCATTTACTGTAACGACGTAGATGGCAATGATTACTATCAATCTAAACATTGTAAAAATAGGCTCCCCGCTTATATCTCAAAAATATCCGAAAAATCGCCACTCCAGTGTGCATTCCCGCGCTGATATTCCAACTCGCCGTATTTTTGAGCCTCTTTTTTCTGCTTTTCGTGGCGCGCCTCTTGTGCCGATATATTTTTTGAGATTTCCTCTTTTTCTTTCGCACTAAAACGCTGCTCTTTGGATAAAGGTGCATCACAATACATACATTTATCATGAAGTGTATTTTGTATCGGGCGATGACACTGAGGACACTTACCTTTGCTAATGAAAATATTGCACATCAGTATTTTTTGCTTTGATAATAGCTTCTTTAAGCTCTTCTAATTCATTACGGCAAATACTCACTCCACGACACCATACTTTCGAACTTTGGCAAATGAGCGTTCAAGCAAGCTAAGCAACACGGAAAACTCCTTGCTTTTGAGCCTTGAATTGACCAATACGTTCTTGAGCCACTCCAATCCATGCTTGAATACGCTTT
>JBNKLA010000115.1:0-4494 GCA_050292115.1 Sulfurimonadaceae bacterium
TCGAGCTTATCTACCATAAGAATAATGTCTGCTGCTGCTTCGGGATTATTCTTGCAAAAATCGATCGCTTCTTCTCGGGTCATCATGCAATATGTTTAGCAATTTCTGTGCCTCTTTGTTTGGGGTGCTGAATGGTTACACCAAAATAATGTTTAATTTTAAGAAAGAGATACTACTTTGGGGATCACCAAAAGTTATTAAAGCTCAATTGGAGATGGAAAGGCTTACACAAGAAAATTCAAATCTTTTATTAGTTGCTGTAAACGACATCTATAAAGCAATGCGTGAAGATATTGGCTTAAGTAATTCCGGTCTAAATAATAATAAATTGATTAAATTATTTCTACTTGATCCTAAAGAAATGGATGAAGCAATCGCTTCTAACAAATAAACGTTATACAAAAAGATTTAAGGTTAAAAATATGATAGAAAAACTAAAAATTAGTACAGAAATGAGAGTATGGTTTATTGGTCCAATTCTTATGTTATGGATTGGAATATATTTTACAGGATTTGATATGGTACATTGGCTAATCTATGTACCAGCATTTTTTGCATTATTTGCTTTTTTAACAGGGCTTTGCCCTGGTATGCTTTTGATTAGAAGTATATTAGGATTAATTCAAAATAAAGAAGAAAATGTATAACAAAACATTTAGACACATGACTCGCTTTTAGCTATAATTTGCCTTTACATGTAACTCTCTTCGTAAGGCCACTATGAAAAAACTCGCCATCATCGGTAAGCCCAATGTGGGCAAAAGCTCCTTTTTTAACCGTATCCTCAAAGAGCGCGACGCGATTACGTCCGAGCAAGCCGGTACCACGCGCGATATCAAGCGGCGTGAGGCCGACATTTTGGGTAAATCGGTTGAGCTTTTGGATACGGGGGGGCTTGACGAGGGCAACGAGCTTTTTGATAAGATCAAAGAAAAATCGCTCAAAGCGGCGTATGAAGCCGATATTATTTTGTATATGGTCGATGGCAAGAGCCTTCCCGATGAAG
Organism: Sulfurimonadaceae bacterium; assembly: GCA_050292115.1. GTDB lineage: Bacteria > Campylobacterota > Campylobacteria > Campylobacterales > Sulfurimonadaceae > JAFGUB01. Next base: position 1,007 of record JBNKLA010000115.1, read on the forward strand.
AGGATAAGAAGTTTTTTTATGAGCTTGAGTCGATGGGCAAAGCGGTGGCGCTGGTGGTCAATAAGATCGACAACGATAAGATGCAAGAGAAACTTTGGGAGTATTATGAGTTTGGTACCGATACGATATTTGGAATTTCGGTAGCGCATAACCGCCATCTAAATGCACTTTTGATCTGGATTGCCGAGCAGCTTCCCGAATCGGATCGGATTGCATCTGAAGAAGAAGCTGAAGAAGAAAGCTTAGAAGAGGCGTATGACGATGAAGATTTCGATGAGTGGGATGAAGAAGACGAAGCACTGGAGTATGACGAGAATGGCCTTCTGATCGATAACAGCGTTTTTGGCTCCAACGACACCATCCGTAATTTTGAACAAGAGCAGGCTAACGCCTTTCGTGTAGCGATCATCGGGCGGGTGAATGTGGGTAAAAGTTCGTTGCTTAATGCGCTGATTAAAGAGGACCGCTCTGTTGTGAGTTCGGTGGCGGGTACGACGATTGATCCGATTGACGAGACGATCACGTATGACGATAAGCAGATTACGTTTATCGATACGGCAGGCATCCGCAAACGCGGCAAGATTTTGGGTATTGAAAAGTTTGCGCTTTTGCGTACCGAAAAGATGTTGGAATCGGCCGATATCGCGCTATTGGTGCTTGATGCGTCGCAACCTTTTTTGGATTTAGACGAAAAAATTGCGGGCTTGATTGATCAAAACCGTCTGGCGTGCATGATTGTGCTTAACAAATGGGATTTGGTCGATGGCACGGAGTACGACAAGATCATCGATGATATTCGCGACCGATTCAAGTTTTTGCATTATGCACCCATTATTACAGTTTCGGCACTTTCCAAACAGCGCATTCACAAGATTTTTGACAAATTGCTGCAAATTAATGCCAACTACTCACAGCGCATTACCACATCGCGCCTCAACGAAGTGCTGGAGTGGGCACAGCGCAAGCACCATCTGCCATCAATGAACGGGCAGATGATCCGTATCTATTACGCCACGCAGTACGAGACCAGACCGCCGCGTTTTGCGCTGATTATGAACAAGCCAAAAGGGTTGCATTTTACCTATCGGCGCTATCTTACCAACCAGTTGCGCGAGGCGTTTGATTTTGAAGGGGTGCCGTTGCTTTTCAAAGCGAAAAAGCGCGGCGAAAAGTAGGCTATAAGAGACTTAGTTCCACGCAAGAGGGTTGTAGTGCTTTAGCCTTTTTTTTGTGTTGTGAAAAGGTGCGCTCCAATATGTCTGCTTGACGCTGGGTGCTTGTAGTCGGCACACAAACCACCACGGCACTAACGCTGAGCAGATTAAAATAGCGCTCAACTCCATCACGATCTTTTGCCCGCATCTTTTGGGAAAGACGATCCTCTTGAGTGTAAAATCCTTTGACTTCATCGGCAAATTGCGTGATGACATTGAAAATATCGGTGTGGACGATTTCGTAAGATTCCGGTTGCGATATCCCGATAAAAAAGTCATCTCCTCCGATATGCCCGCGAAAATATCCTGATGTGAGGGTTTTATTTAAAATATCGGCAAAGAGCTGGATTACCCGATCGCCATTGCGAAAGCCGTAGTGATCGTTGTAGGGTTTAAAAGAGTTAAAATCAAAGTAGCACAAAACGGCGTTGTGAGTATTCTCTACAATACTACCGACATACTCTTCGATACGGTGGTTTCCCGGCAGGCGGGTTAAAGGGTTTTGATCGCGCGCACTGGCAAGATTGCGCTCGTGTATCATCTCAATGAGTGCACGGGCGCTAAGATAGCCGTGATACTTAAAATTTTTGGTAAACAAGATCCCGTCAAAATCGCTATGAATCGAAAAGAGTTCAATGATCGTATCGATATTGCTATGCACATCGGCGATGGCGCAGTGTTGGATGTACTTTTTTAAATTCCCTTTGGTGGAGGATTTGTTGTTTAACAACGAGTGTCCGTAGGGTGAATAGACCAACTTTTTTAGATCACGCTCCAAAACAATGCCAAGCGGTGTTAGCTCATCATCAACCACGGGCAGTGAGAGCGTGTTTTCATTGCTAAAACGTTCTAAAATCTGGTGCATATCGCTTTTGTGGTTCACCGGCTCAAGTTTTTGCAGATGCTTTTTGAGTAGCGGTCTAAGACTTTTGAACCGTTTGTCTTTTTTTTGGATGCGCGATATGTTCTCATAGGTGTGTAAAATTGCCGCGGTATCGGTAGTGGGGTGCTGCACAAAAAAGCCTTGCACCCAGTTAAAACCGATATCGCGGCACATAAGTAGTTCGCTCTCATGTTCAACCCCCTCGGCAACCACGCGAACACCAAGTAAAATGGCCTGCTGCACCATGTTTTGAACAATCAGCTTTTTTTTCCTGTCAGAACAGATTTTTGAGATAAAGTAGCGGTCTACCTTGATAATATCGGGAGTGGACTGATAGAGCAGTTTATAGCCTGAAAAACCGGTACCAAAATCATCTATGGCAATTTGAAACTGCGCATTGGAGTAGTGGCTTATCAAGGTTTTGAGCTGCTTGATATTGACAATCTCATGGCGTTCGGAGAGTTCAATACAGATTGCATGGGGGTTAATACGGTACTGTTTGCAGAGTCTGGCGGTATTGCCGCTTGAATAATCGGCGGATTCGATGATGCGATTGTCAAGATTAATAAAGAGTTTGAGGTGTTCATACGCTGCAATTTTCACAAAGTGCTGCATCACCTTTTCGCGTAAGGCGATGTCAAACGTATAGAGTATCCCATCGTTATAAGCGGCATCAAAAAGGGCTTCGATAGAATCAAACTGTAGCGCTTCAACGCCCCGAAGCAGTGCTTCTACACCAAAACAGCGTCCGGTATGAATATTGACAATCGGTTGAAACGCAATGCGTAGCGATGCTAATATGTGCTGCCAATATGATGATAATGGATTCATATTGGTAGCATAATGTTTAATGATTGCGTTTTAGCTACAAAACGGTTTCTAATTTAAAAAGGTTTGACGACCACCATCGCTACAATCAACATCATCAAAATTGTGGGAACTTCATTATAGATGCGAAAAAATTTACCGCTTTTATAGGTTTTATCGGTTTCGAGTTTTTTGCGCATTACGCCAAGCGAAAAGAAATAGACAATCAAAATTGCTACAAAAGAGAGTTTGGCATGTAACCAACCGCCTGTTTCAAACAAATTGGCGGGATTCAAGTAGATTAGTGCAATTCCTGAGAGCAGTGTTGCCCAAAACGCCGGTACGCCGATGTAGTGAAAAATTTTATATTCCATAACTTTAACCACTTTAACAAAGTCGTCGCTACTATTGTGTTCGGCATGGTAAACAAAGAGGCGCGGCAGATAAAAAAGCACCGCAAACCATGATACCATCGAGATGACATGAAACCATACAACCCATTGATACATCACTGATCCTTTTAAAATTTTGTTTCGATATAAAACATGTCGTAGTTTGAACCGCCGCGACGTACACTGTTGATG
>JBNKLA010000116.1:0-16456 GCA_050292115.1 Sulfurimonadaceae bacterium
GGCAGGGACAGATGTCCCTACAACCCCCTAATGCTAACCGCATCTTTCGGATGCAGCAGAATAACTGGTCTTTTAGACCTTTTTGCTCAAAAGTGCGTAAGGTTAGATTACATGTAAAGTTATCGGATCTATATATAAATGCAAAAATTTATGACATAATGCAATATATTTAAAAATATCAACACATTTTTTATGTTGGATATAAAGTTTATTCAAGCTATAGAACTTTTTTTGAGCACGGCACGTTAAGTGCTATATCGGCAATAGATGAAAATCAAATAAAAAGCAAAATTTCACAAGGTGAATAGGCGTCAGGACTTGACATTGGCAATATTGTATTGAAGAAGGTTGCATCACGCTACGCGCACAAGCCGCTCAAGCGCATCAACGGCGTGAAGATACTCGCTTGAATCACGGGCAATTTTCGCACCGAGGATTCCCCCCTCAAAGATCATAAAGGTCAAAGAAGCAAGATGCACCGTGTCGGTCGGTTTCATTTCGCCTGCTTCAATGGCAGCGTCGTAGATGGCTTGGGCATTCACTTTGAAATGCTCGTAGATGCGGTGTAGCAACGCATGAAAATCCTCGTCGATATTACTCATCTCTTGAATCAGGTTAGCAAGCGGGCAGCCTCGGCTTAGATCCATCTCGCCCATTGCTTTGAGGTTTTGAAAAAAGTTCTCCAAATAGGGAGGCTCTGCTTTAGGGGCAAATTTGGCAAGTTTTTCCTCTACCGCCGCAAGTGCCATCGCTTTTTTTCCGTTAAAAAAGTGATACATTGACCCTTTGTTAATGCCCGCTTTTCCCAAAATGGTCGAGAGCGACGCGCCATGATAACCGTGGGTAAAAATTTCATCAAAGGTAATGTCGATCAATTTCTGGCGTGTGTCGTTTTTCATTTTATGAGTATAGCAGATTTTTCTTTACCGATCGGTCAAGAAAATGAAATCATGAAAAAAAGTATCTCTCGCTAGCTTCGTGCTTTTTGCTCTTGCTGTTTTGATATTTTAAACCTCTTTACATTACTGATCTGCTGATCTCTGAGCGTGCGTACCTCTTCATCAAGCTCTTTTTTCGTTTCTATCAGTTTTACGCGTGCTTTTCCAAAAGCGGTATGTGAAATTTCATTGTCAATACGACTAATCTTTGCCTCAATCTGTGCGATCTGAGTAGCAATTTCGCTGTTTTTTACAAAGACTTTTTTAGCCGAAGGCGTTTTGGGTTGGACGAGTTCTTCGTTGTGTTGCGTATGAAGCTGTTTGGAGTAGCAACCGGTTATTAAAAATGTACTTATTATCAATGATATTCCTACTTTCATCTTGTGCTCCTGATATTAAAATCATCAACCGATCCTAATCAATTGACGCACAAAGTCTAAAAAGTGTTGGTGAATCACTTATCAACAATTTGTTATCAATATATAATAAATATTAACCTAATTGTACAAATAGTCCCCATTAATTTTTACTTTTGCAGCTCCGCCAAAAAGTACGTGATTGTGTTTTGTCGTGAGTTTAACGGTATTAAAATGCGCTTTCAAGCCGTTTTGCTCAATGTTCATCAAAGTGCCGTCCCAGAGCTTTCGTTGAAGCAGATAGTTTCCAAAAGCGCTGTTTCCCGAACCGGTTGCGGGGTCTTCAAGGTAGCCGAACGTCGCGGCAAAAACCCGTGTTCGGTAACTGTTGGTGTCATTAAAGCACGCATCCGTAAACACGATAATAATGTCAACGTCAATAGCTTTACAAAATGCGTTTAGCACATCCAAATCGGGCTTGACGCTTACAATGGATTCAAGATTTTTTATAGGAACAATCAGCGTTTGAAGTCCCACATTGACTACGGCAATGTCAAAGCGCGCATCAATCATCTCCATATCTATGTTTAAAGCAGTGGCAATCGCATCTTTTTCGACTGCGTGTTTCACAAATTTTGGATCAGGCGCAGTAATAAAAACACAATCGTTTTGCGCAATATGATTTTCGACCACCAAGGTATCATTTTTTGTGTAAATAGTGATTTCTGTTTTTGCCAAAAGATCGGCTCTGTTTTTGATAAGATCATACATAATCGCAATCGTCGCATGACCGCAAAATTCGACTTCGCGCTCGCTTGAGTAGTAGCGCAATCCAAAACTTTTGTCTTCGTTTTCCCAAATATAGCCCACTTCACTCACAAATCCTTTGAGTTCTCTGGCAATCTGTTGCATCATATCAGGAGTTATGTCATGATAGTTTTCGAGATAGATAACCCCAGCAGGATTACCGCTTGAATGTAACGATGCAAACGCATCAATTTTTTTGAATTTCAGTGATTTCACTTGTGATTCCTAATGCTATTTTTTGATCAAAGTGACAAAAGAATAACACCAATGTGCTTGAAGTCTAACTAAGCTCTCTCATAAATAGTTGCGATATACTTGTGGACTCAAATATATTAAAAGGATAAAAATGGATCAAAATTTGAAACTTCTTATATCAATTTCGGCTCTGTATACCCGAGTCTCCAAGGCCGTTGAGAAAAAACTCAGCATTCACGGCGTAAGCTTTTCTGAGTTTTTGGTAATGCATCAACTGGCACAAACCCATTTAAAAATCATGCGCCGCATTGACTTGGCCGAAGCGATAGGACTTAGCGCTTCGGGCGTGACGCGACTGCTAAACCCTATGGAAAAACTCAATATTGTCAAAAAAGAAGCCAGTGCGCGCGATGCACGTGTGAGTTTTGTCAAGCTCACAGATACGGGTGAAAATCTCTATATCGACGTATTGCAAAGTGTCAAAGAAACCACCGATCTTTTGTTTGAATCACTGCAAACCGATCAGATCAAAAACTTTTTAAACATCATCTCCACTATTAAAGGATAATTCCTATGCCACTATTAAACAGTAATGCAAAACACCCCATGATTATGCCCGATGGCACGGTTATAGAGCAGGTTGTGCATTTAAACCAAGTGCTCGATCATCCGCGAATCAGTGTAGGTGAATTTAGTTATTACCACAATTTTGAAAAACTTGACGACTATGTTGTTGCTTTGGCTCCGTACCTTTTCCCCTTAAGCCCTGATCGGCTTATTATTGGAAAATTTGTCCAAATCGCGCATGGTGTCAGGTTTATTACCGCTTCGGCGAATCATGATATGAGAGGCTTTTCAACCTACCCGTTTATGAACTTTATGATGACACCTGAAACGACAAGTGATGACATTGAACAGATGTTTGAATCTTCAAAAAACAGAGGCGATATCACTGTGGGCAATGATGTTTGGATCGGCATGGACGCGACAATCATGCCGGGTGTACGCATTGGTGACGGTGCGATTATCGGTGCCAAATCGGTAGTAAGCAACGATGTTGAACCTTACAGCGTTGTCGCCGGAAATCCGGCACAGTGCCTAAAAAAACGCTTTGATGATGCAACCATAGTACAATTACAGCAGTTAGGTTGGTGGGATTGGCCTGTTGAGACGATCGAAGCCAATATCGACCTTATCACCGGCAGTGATATCAACGCGTTATTGGCGCTTGGAAATCGCTTGTCGGTCTGATTTGTATCTTTATTCGCTAAGGTACTTTACATCCAGAATAAGTTGGCTCCAAAACTTCCATTTGTTCACTCTACTCCTTTAGTTTCTGTGCATATGAACGTACCATATCATCGGGAATCCTTTTGGGACGGTACGTTTCAAGCTCTACAAAAACCCATACGGTGGAACCTTCACATATTAGCTTTTGGGTTTGAGCGTTTCGTAACTCATACTTTCGCACGCCCTGAGCCGATTTAATATCCTCAAGCCAGGTTTCAAGCGTAAGACGATTTCCCTCAAGCGCACTGCTTTTATAGGTAATTCGGTGCTCTCTCGCCACCCAAGTTCGATTGATAGTTTTGAGTGCTTCAAAGCTAAAACCCAGTTGCTCGGAATGTTCGGTTGCCGCAGTTAAAAACCACTCTAAATAGCGGATATTACCGACATGGCCATTAAGGTCAATATCCTCTTTTTCAACAGTAAAAGTTTTTTTATAGCTTTTCATAATAAATGTTATTATAAAAGCTTGTTGCTAAAAAAAGATTGAATACTTTACATGTAAGCCTCAACAGATTAAACCATTGTTGACTTCGAATATTTGATTTATGTACAATTTCTTTTATGAAAAAATCGCAAAATATTCAAGATTTTTATACCGCTAAATTTGCCTCGGTGCCAGAAAACCTCAACAATGAAATTGGGCATTTTAATGTTTTCATGCGCGGAGCTTGTTGCGGGGCACAGAGCAGACCCATTGAGTATAGCAGAAGAGACTATTTCAAAATCACTCTTTTAAAAGGAAAAATCAGGATTCACTACGCGCATCAAAGCATCCAAAGCGAAAAATATGCGCTTTTGTTTTCCGACCCGCTTGTTCCTTATAGCTGGGAGCCTCTGGATGAAAATCAGGGAGGCTCTTTTTGCATCTTTACGGAAGCATTTTTCTCCCGCTTCGGTTCACTGCGGAAGTACCCGGTATTTCAACCCGATCAGAACAAGCTTTTTTTGCTCGATGACACACAGCTAGCGGCGGTTGAGACGATCTATGCCAAGATGTTCAGCGAGATCGATTCGGTGTATCCTTATAAATACGACGTACTGCGCAACCTCGTTTTTGAACTGATCCACTATGCTATGAAGATAGCGCCCGTTTTACTGCCAAAAGGAGATACAAGCGACAGGGCAACAAAAATCGCATCGCTTTTTATAGAACTTTTAGAGCGGCAATTTCCGATAGAATCACCATTCCAGCGCCTCGAAGTACGCACCCCCGATGACTTCGCCCGCTACCTCAATATCCATGTCAACCACCTTAATCGCACGCTTAAAAGCATCACCGGCAAGACTACCTCTGAACTCATCGCCCAAAGAATCTCCCAAGAAGCCCAGGTACTGCTTAAACACACCAAGTGGAGTATTTCAGAAATCTCCTTTGCCCTTGGATACGACGAACCGCCACACTTTATAAACTTCTTTAAAAAAAGATTTGCTCAAACGCCAAAAAAATTTCGTGATACATTCAATGTTTGAATTTTGCAGTTTTTTCATTGAATAACGTATCAGAAAAAAGCGTCTCTCTTGTTATCATTGTTCCAAAATAAAGGAGCGATCATGCAATACAACTACTTTGGAAAAACAGGACTTTTGGTCTCCGAACTCTGCTTTGGAACTATGACGTTTGGCGGAAATCGCGGCGGATTTTGGGAACATATCGGCAAGACGGGACAAAATGAAGTCAACAGCTTGATAAAAAGCGCGCTCTATGGCGGTATCAACTTCTTTGACACGGCGGATGTTTACTCTTTTGGTGAATCAGAGCAGCTTCTCGGACAATCGATCAAGGAGCTGGGCCTTGCCAGAGACGAACTCGTCATCGCTACAAAAGTACGCAGCCAAATGAGCGAGCGCGTAAACGACAGCGGGCTTTCGCGTTACCATATATTTCATGCGGTAGATAACAGTCTCAGGCGTTTACAGCTTGAGCACATTGACATTCTCTATGTCCACGGCACCGACTACAAAACCGATCTCACAGAAGTCATGCGCTCGCTCAATGACATTGTTCAAAGCGGCAAAGTGCGCTACCTTGGCGTATGCAACTGGCCCGCATGGATGGTCATGAAAGCCAATGCTATCGCCCAGCGGTACGGCTGGCATCAATTTGTTGCGATGCAGTACTACTACAGCCTTGCAGGACGTGACATCGAGCGTGAGATTATCCCGTTGGCACTGGATGAAAATCTTGCCATAATGCCGTGGAGTCCACTTGCCGGAGGATTTTTAAGCGGTAAATACAAACGCGAGAGCGGTAGCACGGAGGAGTCCAGAAGAGTAAATTTTGACTTCCCTCCGATTGACAAAGAACGCTCTTTTGATATCATCGACGTTCTCGAAGGTATTGCAAAAGATAGACACTGCTCCATCGCACAGGCGGCATTGGCATGGATACGAATGCAAACAGGGATCACCAGCACGATCATCGGAGCCAAAAGAGAGGGGCAACTCGCTGAAAACATTGACTCTACCACTATTACGCTTACCCAAAATGAATTGCAAGCACTTGATGAAGCGAGCGCACTTAAAAAGGAGTACCCGCAATGGATGGTAGATCGATTTTGCGGAATTGATGGGAGGTAAACAAATTTTGAGCATTTTGGATTCTCATCATGATGAGTTCTCAATACACTGTTCTAAATATATTTGAGATACTTGCTCATGTATACACTTACCGTCTAATACCAGTTTGATACGGCGTAATCGTTCTCTTGACGCCGCTGTATTCGGCTTGAATATATTTGGTGCGGGTAGCATAGCAATCAATGCTAAGTATTCGTTATCACTTAATTCTGATAACGATTTATTGAACCAGAAATGCGCACCTTGATCAAAACCAAACAGTGACTTGCCCTCGTATTCACCAAAATATGCAGTAGACATAAAAGCCACAAGCTGGGTCTCTTTTGATATATTCGGAGTGACAACAAAGCGTGCAATTAATGTTTGCTCAATTTTTTTAAATCCTTTGGTGAACGTTTTAAAAAAAAGCTTCTTGACCAAACTTTGGGTTATGGTTGTCGTGGTCAAAGGGCTGGGCCATTCGATACCGGAATGAGCATAAAATGTAGGATCTTGAATTTTTACAAGTATCTCCAAGCGCTCTTGATTTAAACCGTACTTCTTTGGCGTTGTTGCAACATAAGGGAGAAATTTTTTAAAAAGATTATTATAGGCAACCGCTACGGCATAGGATTCATACGCAATAAATGTGCCAAAAAACAGTGTGATAGTGTATATAATTTTACGTTTTATCATCTATTTTTTCTCACGTTGATCTCGGCGTACCAACTCGGAGGGGCAATACGCATTTAAAAAAGAAAAAACGTCTTCAAACCAAATCTCGGCACCTTTATAAGGCAAGCTATGTCCTTCTTTTTCAGTGACCCCATACTGAGGATAAATTTTCATTTGAACCGTTTGTTTGTTTTTCTTTAAAAGGGAATATAGCGTTTTACTTGGTGCCAAATCATAATCATTTTTAGCTTGAAATAAAAAAAGAGGTTGCACTATTTTTTTTGCTTCTGCTTTCATGAGTGCTTGTAACGCATCACTATGTTTCCAGCTATCGGCACCGCCTGATGCATCCACGCCAGCGCAATAATCCGCGTGGCTCATACCTAAAATCACTTCAATACCGCCAAATGAATTACCCATAGTAGCAATACGCTCTTTTTGAATGAATGGCTGTTTTTTAAGCCATGCGAACGCTGCTAGCTGATCGCTGAGATGATCCGTATTCAACAATCGCACCATTGTTTTAGAAGCACTCCCAAACAAAGACCATTTGGCTGAGTTTATTTCATCCATTATATATGCACCTTGTTTTTCACTCAGTCCCTGTCCACGACGATACGGCATAAAAAACACCCAGCCTCTTTTAGCAAACATGGGACCAATAAGTGAACTGACCTGACTGTTTAACATACCGGGGGCACTACCATGATTGTATAAAAGAGCAGGGAAAGGGCCTTTGCCTTTAGGCATAAAGAGTTCGCCTTGCAATCTCAAAGTGCCATTTTGGTATTCAACAATAGTGGGTTCAGTTGATTCTGCAAAGAGAATTTGAGAAAAAAGAGCTAAAACCAAAAACATATATCGAAACATTCTAACTGCTCCCTCAATTTAAAACCATTTTACCTTTGGTGTAAAGTTATTGATAGCCACCCAAAGAGTACGGTGTTTTTCGCAGTGTTCCCATCACATCATGTGAAATATCCATACCATAGCGCGACAAAAAAAGCGCAAACGGATCGGTACCGTCCGCCGCACTCGATGCTCCTGCTTTTAAAGCTGGACTACCGCTTTGAAGGCTGTAATTACGTGAAGGATAGCTTATAAGCGTATTGGCTAAAAGCGGATCAGCTTCAATGTTGCCATATACGTGTGTCGGATCACTATCTTCCCAATTTTCTAGTGATGTTTTAATGTTCTGCCAGTTAGTTCGAAATCCATTAGTACTCCAAAAGAGATTATTGTGTACCCACACATAATCATTAGGTGCATAAGAGACAAACGTCCCGACGTTCTCATCAATAGAGTGGACAATATTGTTCCAGACATAAACACCCTCATACTCGTTTTGAACTTCATGCACCTTAACAGCTAAACCGCTTTCGCAATCTACGCAGGTATTAAACGCAATATAGTGTTTGGCATTGCCACTCCACCCCGATACTGCAAAGCCTCCACGCCATGGATCGGTTTTATCGGGATAGCTAAAACGGTGAAGATTGTAAAAAAGATTTCCCAGTACAAACAATCTACCGTTATCTTCAGGTGACGTTTCGGCTCCGGTATCGGTCTGCTGCACGCCAAAATCGGAATCGCTAAATTCATTATTGATAAACCAGACCCAATCAGGGCCGTATTGCATCCCAGAGGACTGTCCGTTTCCGCCTTTCCAACTGCGATTTCCCCAAGAGCGGCATGATGAAACAATAATATTGCTAGAGCGTTTCGCCCACCAACCGCTTTGACGGCTGTTGGAGTGCGTATTGCCGCCCATATAGACATGATGAACCAATTCACGCCAATCGACGCTCACCTCACCTCCCAACGATGTTACTTGAACCTGATTGCCGGAAATTTGATCTGAATGGGTATCGAGGATCCATATATGGTGGGTACGATTTGTAGTCACTCCATCTTGTATTCGAGTTGAAATACCTACAAGATGATTGTCACAATCGGTTGTACTCCAATCGCATCCTCTCTCTTCACTATTGGCTCCTTCAATAGCACTTATGTCATATACCATAATGTGATGCGTCATTGTACCTCCATTAAGATTGCTAGAGCCAATACCGATCATTCCACCACCGCCACCAATGTAACTCCAGCGACGAAAATCGATATGTCGTAACGTGATGTGGTGTGTGCTACCTCGGCTACCGTTGTAGTTGGTAGAGATGGCATTATTAAGGGTGTTTTTTGAAGCGCCTTCAGCTTCAGGATCCCACATTAAATTCTCTACTGTAAGCCAACTTGAACCTTCTAAAAGAAAGCGCATTGAACCGGCCATAATGGCTTTATTATCAGCGTCCCCAGTTACCCAGCATGGTTCTGTTTTTGTACATGTAAAGCGCCAAATGGACGTGCCTTCATTATAGGGTCCTCCGTGTATTTCCACGTAAGAGCCTGCCGGAAAGTCATAACGCATTTCCATTAGCGTTGCTCTTGGACGATCTGGCGTGCCGTAAACCACACCATCAATTGCATTGTCGCCCCTATCGCTGTCGGTGGCATTGGGATTGGTGTTGTCGATGTACCAGTGATTTTCCACCACCGTTGCAGGCCATTCTTGCGGCCATTGTGGTGTCTGCGCAGTTCGTGGATCAACACTCCATGGGTCGGGATTGGCTTGCCAATCAACCCCTTTATCATCGGGATCTTGTGTTGAGAGCTGATGCGGCAGTGGAATGCCGGGGTAGTTTTGAACGCTACTGCTTGATGATTCTGATGCCAATAGATACATTAAAATTGCTGGGGAAACAGTACCAGTAGTGGCAGCTCGGAGCGGTGTTTCAAAAGACAATACCATACTTAAAAGCGTAAGTAATAATGCAGTTATTGACGTTGCCTTCATATTGAATCCTTTTGTTCAAAAATCTTTTGCTGTAACGCGAAGTAATATATTATCCCTTACATGCAAACGTTGGAATGATCCCCTATTTTAAAACTCTTGTTGAATCTTCTCGATCTCTTTTACTAAAAAATCTCTATCTTTAAATACATGGGTAATTAAAGCTACTCCCTGTACTTTTGAGAGCAGTGACATCGCTTTTTCATTGGCTTCTTTGGCCTTGAATCCCAAGATTTTATACTCTTTGGCAATCCATTCTCTAAACGTTTGAAACATTGGCAGTGTTATGGCATACAGCTCCGGCTCATGTTTTGAAAACTCACTGGTAAGGGTACCGAGAGGGCAGCCGTATTTTTCAAGATTTTCTTGCTCTTCAATGATCATCTGGCAAAACAGCTTCAGTCTCTCTTTGGGGTTTCGAACTCTTTGTTCCCACTCTTGTATCGATCTGTTTATCCCCTCCAATCGATTTTCAACGATCCCTTTAAGAATCTCCTGTTTGTTTTTAAAATGGTAGGTAATATTGCCTTTGCTTAAACCGGTTTTATCAACAATATCACCAAAAGAGGTGGAGCTGTATCCTTTTTGATAAAACAGCTCGCTACTTACATTTAAAATATTTTTCTTTGTTTTTTCACCCTGTTTCATTTTTAGAACCCATCTCAAAAATTTCGTCGTTTTTTTGAAGTCTCATCTGTTCATTCTCATATTTTTCGTCTGTCGTACGCTCATTTCGCGTATCTGAATATCAATGCTCTCTCTCCAATCTATCATAGGATCATACCCCAAAATCTCTTTTGCTTTTTCATTATCGGCGTGAGTCTCTTCAAGAAGTAGCACAATAGCAGGAACGATAAGCGGATCAAACGGCATCAATTTATAGACACACCGCATCAATCTGGCAACAACATAGGCCATCGAAAAAGAGACGGAATACCAAGGCAATGGATAGCGGTATTTTATGTGGAGGTAGTGAAACACCTCTTTTACCGTCGGGATCTCTTTTCCTACAATATTTATCACATAAAACGGCTCTTGCAAGGGTTTCACGGATGCCCGTTGAAAAGCCTGGGCGATATCGTTTCCATTGATTAAGGGTAGCGTTGTCATACCGTTTTCGATCCATGGAACCAGATGGGTTTTTAGTCTTGGCAAAAGAATGGGCAAAATCCCCAAAGAGTAGTGTTTTCCGGTAAAAAGTCCAATCCTTAAAATAACGACTTGCATAGATTTTGAAGCGCTCTCTTTGAGATAATTTTCTATCTTCATAATCGTGTCGTAATGTGCCCATATTTTTGATAGCGGCATACTGGTATGCAATCGGTTTTGTTCTATGGGATTAGAGTTTATCGCAGAGAGAAACACAAACCTTTTAACACCGTTTTTTATCGCTTCGTTTATAAGGTATATGGTCGGGTTTAGGTAGTTTTTTTGAGAGTTTTCAACACTGCCGTTCATCTCTGCCCAAGATGCCGCATGACATATAACATCCGCACTTTTTACGATGTTTTCAACCGTGTTTTTATCTTTGATATCTCCCTCAATTGCCCTATCTTGAACCTGCTTTGGAAGTTTTTTTCTCTCCCTGCACGAGGGAATAAGCGTAATATCTTTTTCCTCATGTTCCATAAAATACTCAACAATATGACTGCCCACAAAACCCGTAGCACCTGTTACGACAATATTTTTTGACATGGAAAATCCTTATTAGTACATTTGTACTATTATAGTACGATCATACTAATAAGTCAATCAGATCTTACTGTTAGTTTCCTTTACATGTAAAGCGTTTGCTTATACGACTACTACCATAAACTTCTAATATTTTATAGCATCGCTCTTAACTTACGCACCGTATTTAGGTTTCTCCCTGTAGCGACAACGCCCAAACATGCCTCAATATTGGCAACCAATTTGGAACATCCTATACCCGAAGGTGCGTGCAGGTAAAAGACGCTCTCTTTAAGTATGTAGGTTTCATCCTTCGATGCGAAAGAGGCTGCTTTGTCACTGTCAAAATTTGGCTTTTGGGCACAAAAATAAAAGTGAACGCTCTTGCCTTCTTTGTCGGTAAACGGATTGAGCTCAACCGCTTGTTCAAACGCCTCTTTTTCTAATGCAATCACATCGGGTTTGAACCCGTAGCGCGATTCGATTTTTACGGCAATGTCGTCAGTATCAACCGAATGCGCCCAAAGAACCACATTTCCGCTTTGAATATAGGTTTGTACACTTTCAAAGCCATCTGCTTCTAACAGTGTTCTAAGCTCTTTCATAGGCAGAATATTTTTGCCGCCTACGTTAATACTACGAAACAAGATGATGTAGGTTTTCATTCACGTGCTCCTGTCATAGTTACTTGCAGTTAATATAACAATGTACCTAATTTAATAGCCTACATTCTATACAAAATAATCTGACATACCCATATTATCCAATATAAAAATGTATTGAAGAGCATCGATATCACAACCCCATTTCACTAAGCGACGGGTAATCATCCGGCCGAACATCGCCCACCCAAAGTAGCTTACGCTCCGCGCTATCGATCTTAAGGTCATTAATGCTTGCAATTCGTCTTTGCATGTAGCCGTTTGCATCAAACTCCCAGTTCTCATTGCCGTAGCTTCGGTACCATTGATTAGCTTCATCATGCCATTCATAAGCGAAGCGAACGGCGATTCTATTGTCTCGATAGATCCAGAGCTCTTTGCAGAGCCGATACTCAAGCTCTTTGGCAAATTTATTGGTTAAAAAAGCAACAATCTCCCCTCTACCGTTAATAAAAAGATCGCGGTTACGCCACTGGCTCTGCGGTGTATAGGCCATTGCTATCTTTTGTGGGTCTTTTTGGTTCCATGCATTTTCTGCTGCTCGTACTTTCTGCTCTGCCCCAGCCAAATCAAATGGTGGCAACGGTTTTCTTGTTAACTCTTGCATAATGTATCCTTGTTTTATCAACCAAACGATTGTTTGAATAAAGAAGCAAAAAAAATTTACGCTAAAAGCGCAATAATTTTTTTGCCGACCTTGAGATAATTTTGCGGCGAACGGTATAGATTCATCATCATGATTTCACCTTGGGTGAGTGCGACATACTCAGCGGCGAGTTCTTGCGATTTTTGTGTGCCGTAGCGCTCTTGTAGTATTGTACTTAGCGCCCTCTCCCAGTTGGTAAAATAGCTTTTTATCTCATCTCTGAACAGTGCATTGTCAGAAGATATTTCCAATGCAAAATTTCCAAGCAAACAACCGCCTTCGCTATGCAAAAAGTAATCATCAATGTTTTTAACAAATAGCTTTATCTTTTCCTTGTCCGTCAAATCATTTTGGTCAGCAATACTGTAGATCTGTTTATCAAAATATTCGTGGATATATTTCAAAGCCTCAAGACCTATTTCCTCTTTGCTCTTGAAATAGTGATAGACGCTCCCCTTGATCAAACCGCACGCATCCGCAATATTAGCCATTGAAGTGCTGTAGTATCCATTGATTTTGAAGAGACGGATAGCGTGATTGACGATATCCTCTTTTGATGTTTTCTTGATTGCCATAGTTCATCCAAACGGTCGTTTGGTAAAAATTATAATTCCTTTACACTTAGAAACGACTTTGAAAATATCGTTTGAAGTTACCAACCTCTTTCATCTATCATACTTTCCAAAACTCACGCGCCCCTGCTGAAAAACCTTGCAAGAGTTTATCTAAAGTGGCTTCATCAACGTGTTTTCGTAATGTTTTAGCAATAACATCTATTGCATTATCGGTAGAAAAATTGTGTTCTTTACGCAATAATTTGACTTCTTCGGTCAAACTTTCTCGATCTTCAAATGATTTTATAGGCTCTTCTATATCCCAGTCAGCTACAAAAAGTGCCCGTAGTCCTACCGGTAAAATGTTTGCAAACGCTAGGGCTTCTTTGATGCTAATACGGCGGCGAAACACTTGGAAAACCCCCTGAGTCATGGTATAAGTAACATGAGTGCTCCATAGTTCTGCAAGATCACGGGCATCGACTAAGAATTTGTAAAACTCATCTGTAGCTCGTCCATATTCAGCTGGTACCGGCATAAAAAAACTCCATTTTGTTAAGGTAAAAGCTCAAAAGGCTCCACCTCCGTCCCTTGATGAAAAATGATCTTCCACCCGTCATCAAATTTTTTCCAAAAGCTACTGCGTAATGAATACATACCTTCATCACTATCATTGTTCTTTATGAAAGCATGAAATATTAATTGACACATTTCTGGGCTGTGCAACTTGAACTCGAAGTCTTGAACGAATACACTCCAAGTTTTCTCAGCAGGCAACTGCTCAAAAACACTATCTAAACCAAAATAAGCACCTGATGCACCGATTTCTTTAAATTCAGGAGCAATCCTTTTTCGCAATTCTACTTCTGAATGACGGACTTCAAAAGTCAGTAATGATTTTTCTAATTCAATGATATATGTTTCAAGTTCCATAAATACCTTAATATTTCTCTCCAATGATTTGTCAGGTATAACATGATTAATTGAATTTTTCAGCTTCATAATAATTGTTTTTCCCCACATCTTCAAATGTAGATTTTAGATTGAAACCTGAATTTTGCAGTATTTCAATATATTTTTCGTAACCCAAAGAGATACAATCAATACCTGTATTCATATCTTGCCAACTTCCGACCTCTATAGGTGCAGTGAACAAAAATTTTCCTTTTGGATGCAGAATGTCAGATACTTTTTTTATCGTCATTATTTGTTCATCTTCAGAAAACAAAAACAAAAAGCCAACGGCAATGACAGCATCAAATTTTTTTCCAAAAAAATCGCTATCTTGAATGCTTTCACATTTGGCGGGGACATCTGGAAATCGTGATTTGAATTTTTCAAGTAATGTCTTTGAGCTATCTATCGCCCATACTTTCAATTGAGCTTCTTGAAGGCTTTTTGTAATGGGATACCCACCTCCACATGCAATTTCCATCACTTCAGTGTTTTTTGGAAGTGTATTAGCCCATTTAAGAACAACTTTTGAACCGACAAGTGAGCGGTCTCTTCCTTGTAAGAAATCATTAGCAAATTTTTCGTATGCAGTTATAGAATTCATATTAATTACCTAACGTTTGAAATGAGCTAATAAATTTCCCGCAGGGTAATTTATTGGCCCTACTGATTTGTTAGCAGTTTTTTACTGTCTCTATAAATTCTTTCATCAATTTTAAGTCCTTGACACCGTTAGTTTCAACACCACTTGCGACATCAACTCCAAATGGTTCTATTTGTTTGATTACCGAGCATACATTTTCTGCATTTAACCCACCTGCTACAATTATTTTATCTCCTTTCTCTTTTACCCAAGCGGGGAATTCTTCAAATACTCCACTACCTATGCTTGCATCATAAAAATAGTATTCATAGTCAAACGTTGGCGGTGGAAATTCTTTTGAGGCAATAGCCAAGTTTGGAATCTGTTTGAGTTCATATATTTGCGTATAATCAAAAGCATGAGCTACACTCTCAACATCTTCATAAGTAAGACCAACCACAAATGTTTTAATTTTACCTTTTGCATAATTAGCTAGTTCAATTGCAATGCTGTTTTCACAATAACGCTTACTCTTTGGATATGTATTTATTCCTATTGCATCATATCCATACTCTATAGCTTTATCAATTTGCTCTTTTGTTTTTAGACCGCATACTTTTACAAACATATTTTCTCCTAAGCTCTTTGTTCTACTTGTGAACACCCGTCATTGACTGCTACGTTTAAGATGAGCAATCAGTAACCCGCGCGCGGGTTACTGATTGGCTCCTCTGATTTGTTATCTTATTCTCCATAATGCGACCACATTCTAGAAATTCTTACTTTCTTTTGGGCTTCTTTAATTTCATAAACTAGCCTATGTTGTATATTTATCCTTCTTGAATACGAACCGTTTAAATTTCCTACTAGTTTCTCATATGGTGGTGGATTTTGAAATGGGTCTTTTTTGATGATTTCGATAAGCTCTTTGGCTTTTTTATCTAAGTTTACACTTGATAATTTTTTGGCGTCTTTTAATGCTAATTTGCTGTAAAGTATTTTATACTCTACCATTCAATGTCTTCACTAAATTCTTCATCAGGTGCATTCATTGATTCTTGAATCGAAGAAGCCATATTAGGTATAGAATTTAAATATAATGTTTCTTCTATTGCATTCCAGTCTTCTTGTGAAAGCATCACTACATTGTTTCTTTTTCCTGTAATAAGTACAGGTTCATGAGTTTGTGCTGTTTCATCCATTACATTGTAAATATCAGCTCTAACTTGGCTTACTGACATCACTCTTGTCATAGCTAACCCTTTAGTTAATTTTATGATATTGTACTTAATATCGTACGCTTTTTCAAGATGTGATAACGGTTGAAGTCACCAACAGGTTTGCCTGTTCGGTGCGATGTGTTGTTATGCTTTTCTTTGTTGCCAGTAATCTGGTTTTTTGTGTAGATGCATGATCGCTACAATAACTATTTCATCATCAGTCGCAATGTAAATGACTCCAAATGGAAAACGTTTGGTAAGACAACGTCTTGTTGTTTTTGTCATGGGGTGCCATGCCAGTGGAAAGTCAATGATTCGTTGAATCGCTGCATAAACCTCTTGGGCGAATTGCAGTCCTAAATGTTCCTGACTCTCTTCGTAATAATCAATCGCATCATTAAATTCAACTTCAGCTTCAGGATGAAATCTGAAATTCATTTTGCTAGTCGTTCCTGGATTTTCCGAAATACTTCTTTACCTTCGACGAGATCAACTCTTCCC
>JBNKLA010000117.1:0-3051 GCA_050292115.1 Sulfurimonadaceae bacterium
GTCATCTTTATTGATTATTCATTCAAGAGCCTGGAAAAATCTATAATGATTTGTATGGTTTTGATTTCATCTAGAACACACTTCGAAAGGATCATATGCACACTTATTTCAAAGAGTGAAGTGCACGACCCGTCCACAAACTTGTTGGGGGCGTCAACTACATAGGTCCATGGACTTTTAATTTGCACATCTAGATCCCTAAACTTGCTAAACGGTTCACTCATAGTCCAAATCTTACTAATTAGTTTCAATTTACTAATCCGAAATTTTCACCTCCTTTTGGCCAATGTAAAAAAATAAAAAGGGCCAATTAAACACTCTTTATATGCTTACTCAAGGAGTAAAAAAATTCTACTTTGATCTGCCTTTTTTACTTTGACATGAGCTTGACAGTAATACAAAATATGAGTTCATATATTTGAGAGCTATAACAGCAATAGCGATAGTAAGTACGCGTATCAACAATCACATTAGAAAGTCCCCGTTTGGATCTATTGAATTTTTAAGAAATCATCTTTTAAAAACTAATGGGCCTACAAACAGGATAATTTTTACTCTGATTTTTAGAAACTAGAAATCAAGTTTCTTAAAAACTCATTAGTTGATCCACCCTAGCGAAAATCAGCTTTTTTTGCTAATTAACTCTTGCCCTTCGTTAATTTGATATTATTTACAGCTCATGTCATCACATATTCCTTTCAGTATAAACAAATTAAATGAGGGGCAGACATGTCATTCAAGTTTCTAAAAACCGATTATCAACTTTTAAAAACTAGTATCCAAACACCCTCACCCCCAGTTTTTTAGAAACCAGTTTTTAGAATTTATTGTTAGAAACTAGTTTTTTTTATAAAAACTCAATAGATCCAAACATGACCTGAGCTATGAGTGAATCCAAAAACTCAATAGATACAAACATGACCTAAGATGACATCACCGGACATGTTTAAGGAATGACCATGTACTTCACTCTATTTCGAACTTAATGGTTCTTTCATGTTCGCTTTTGGAAAATGAGAGCATCATATATGTTGCGCATATACGTCGTTTTCATCAGATAGATGGTCCCATCCATCAATATATTAATTTGGCCAAAATGTGATCAAAGGAATTCCCCTTTATATACATAAACGTGCCTTTTGACGGTTAAGTTAGATAGCATGTGCACGGTGAAACTCTAGAGTTGCTACTTGCCGATAGTATGGTCGTTGGTTCATATCATCATATCTTTGTTCCGCTTAAACTACAAATATATGTAGTAAAATTTTACGTGTTTTGAGAGATGTTTTAGCGATGAGAACCGCATCGCCATATATGCTTCAGGTTCTCTGTGTTTAACCTCAGATTTCTTTGTTGAGTGCTCATCACTGTCCACAGCTGACTGTGTTTGGACTGCTGCTTTCGTCAGGGGTGTAGTAGCTGATGGAATGGCTTGGTTTGCTTTAACTCATCGCCGCTACCTAATATTTAGCCGTTCATGACTGGACCGGTTTCAATGTATAATTTACTCCTGTTCAGCTTACCTCTAATAATTTATCAGTGTAGAACGTGTCAACGGTGGCCATTCTACGATATTTGTGGTAAGTGTGCAGTGGTCGCTCTGATGCAAATGCAAATAATGCATACAATACATATATAACCAATTGTCTGAGACCAGAGGAGTCAAACCCCTTTTTCGCTCTGAATTAATTTATCACAGTACGCTTTCTATTGTATTCTAGACTGCAACTGATAGTTGGCTGATATCCCGTACGTGTTCAAAAAAATATGTGGTGCTTAGCATGAGCCCGATAAGCTTCTGTTGTAAAAAAAAATATTCATATGCTACAAATAGCTAAACCATTTTTCCTAGAAACAAGAAGATAAATATTGTTAATGGAACTTGTTTCTTAATTACTACAACTTTCCTCCTGTTTCAAATTGTTGATGTCGTTAGTGTAACTTTGTATGTCAACAATTCAAAACCGGGATATGTAGAGTAGCATGGTAAGAGCAAGATTAAAGAGCGGACGATGCTGATGAAGAAGAAAACAACAATGAGTGGACTGGAAGTAGGCAGGGACAGAACCAGATGGACCATTTCCTTCTAAATGATAGCATTTGACCATATCTTTTGTGGAACAATTCAATAAAGTAGAGAGTGAAAAAGTTTGCCAAAATGATAGACGATCGATGTGAAAGGAATTGGAAAGCGAGAGGATCGGAGGCCAAATGGTCGACAGAAACACATGAAAGATGAATTGATGATGACATGGTGACCAAGTCCATCTTGCCCAGCGCGACGGCTGAATTGGACTGCATGTCTTGGCGCGGAAGTACCGTAGGTTAGAGCCGCACCACACACGTGGGGTGTGTGTACGGGCACTCGCACGGGTCGGGGGTGCGTGCGAGAAATGAGAAGGCCGGGGGCTTCAATCAATTGTCATTGGGCCGAAATTTGTGTTCCGATCCTGCTCAACCCGCTCACGCGCCAGCCAAGGGGAAACGTTGGATTTTTGCTTGTGCCGGACGTGTTGTTCGCCGACCGCTTCTACGGCATCACTGGCCAAGCCATCATGACGGTGGACATGAACACGGCTGGTGGAGGAGGCTGCCAAGCTCATAGGACGAGTGACGCGCTCCAGAGTAACTTCAATTTTTAGCCACTAGGAAGCAGCATGTTAATTAGGTTACCACAACCACAACCACAACCAAGCCTTTTAGTCCCAAGCAAGTTGGGGTAGGCTAGAGATGAAACCACATGAGACAAAGAAATAGGAATAAAACTATGTCGAAAAAGAAGAGGGAAAACGAAGGACGATAAAAACAAAAACCAATTCGACAAAAAGAGAAAAGACAATAAAACGTTAAGCAAAAAAAAAACGAAAAGAGACGGAAAAAAAGAAAAAACTTTGACAGAAGACAATAAAAAAGGAGCCGAAGATCAAGGTTCCGGCACATGAATTGCTAGCTTCCACTCTCTCCTATCTAATGCTAACTCCTTGGTGATACACCAATCCTTCAAATCTCTCTTCACGGACTCCTCCCATGTCAAGTTTGGTCGTCCTCTGC
>JBNKLA010000118.1:0-25812 GCA_050292115.1 Sulfurimonadaceae bacterium
TCGAGCTTATCTACCATAAGAATAATGTCTGCTGCTGCTTCGGGATTATTCTTGCAAAAATCGATCGCTTCTTCTCGGGTCATCATGCAATATGTTTAGCAATTTCTGTGCCTCTTTGTTTGGGGTGCTGAATGGTTACACAGTTTTTACAATTACGATCCCTGTGGGTTTGATGCGTACTGGGATTTTGTCGTGCTTTCGTTTGAACCGATTGATGAGAACAACATCTCAACCCAAGAACATATGATAGCGGCAGATTCAAAAATTCAGGAGATGATTCAAGATACAAGCTGTACTCAAAACAGCGAATGCGAAAGCATCGCTTACGGTGCCAAAGCCTGCGGCGATCCACAGACATATCTCGTCTACTCAACGCAAAATGTTGATGTTGCCCAGCTACAACCGCTTGTCAATCAATACAACGCTTACGCCGAACAGTATAATGAAGAAAATTCTATTGTTTCTGATTGTAGCTATGTCACGCCGTCGGAGCTTGAGTGTCAAGGTCACTGCTACGCAGTATCGACAGCAGCCTCTTCTTCAGATTCGATTTAGTTAAGATACTCTTTTGACAAGTTGTTCGGGCAACAGCCCCAACGACTCCTCGACTCTGTTCGTATTGCCATGCGTAATAAACAGATCGTCATACTCAAAACTGCTTACATGTACATCGCTAATCGCCTCTTCGGCCAAAAACTCCATGATCGCCGAACCCACGCCGCCCATTTTGACACTATCGCTAAAGACAAACCAGCGTTTGTGAGTTTGAGCCAGTTGGCGTAACATCGCCACATCCAGCGGTTTGACAAAGCGCAGATCCAGCAGTGCAGGTTTTTCTTCCATTAGCTCGCGTGTGGCGGCGGCGCGGCCTACGCCGTTGCCGTAGCCGATAAAGAGTAGATCGTTTTGTGATGAAAAGAGCAGCTGTGATGTGGCCAGTTCAAACGGTTGCGGATCGGGAAGCGTCACATCAAAAAATGCACCCCGTGGATAGCGGACGGCACAAGGGTGCTCATATTGGTGTGCAAATCCTATGGCCTGATGCATACTCTTTTCGCTACAGGGCGCACAGAGCGTCATATTGGGAATGGCGCGCAAAAAGCTGATATCAAACGCGCCTTGATGCGTCTCGCCGTCTTCGCCCACGATGCCTGCGCGGTCAATCGCAAATACGACGGGCAAATCCATAAGACACACATCATGAATTACCTGATCGTATCCGCGCTGTAAAAAGGTGGAGTAGATCGTACAAAACGGTTTAAAGCCCTCTGTTGCCAACGCGCCCATGGAGGTGACGGCGTGCTGTTCGGCAATGGCCACGTCCCAAAAGCGTTTGGGATATTTCTCTATCAATTCAGAGAGTCCGGTACCGCTGGGCATGGCGGCAGTAACGCCCACCACTTTTTCATCACGATCCGCTACATGTAAGAGCGCTTCGGCGTAAATCTGCGTGGCACTTTTGGCCGAAGACTTCTTATTTGCCACACCGCTCTCAAGATCAAACGGACCCACGCCATGCCAGTGTTCTTGCGGGCCTTCGGCAATTTTGTAGCCTTTGCCTTTGATGGTTTGGGCATGAATAATCACGGGTTTTTTCATCTCTTTGGCGCGCTCAAACGTCTCGATTAGTTGCGCCAGATTATGCCCGTCAACAGGACCGATATACTCGATCCCCATCTCTTCAAACATAATGCCCGGCGTTATAAGTTTAAACGACTCCTCAAAGCGTTTGGCCATATAGTGCGCACCCTCGCCAAAATGGTCAACAATCTGCTCCATATTGCGTTTAAAACGCTGATAAAACGGACTCGCCATCGCAGAGCTAAGCATACGACTCATCGCACCGATGGGTTTGGCGATACTCATTTCATTGTCATTAAGAATAATCACCATGGGATATTTATGATGCCCCAGCTCATTAAGCGCTTCATAGGCCATACCCGCACTCATGGCTCCATCGCCTATCATCGCCACGGGAATCCTCTGCCCCTGCTCGCCTTTGAGCGCTATCGCTTTGGCTGCACCGACACCAAGCGATATGGAGGTCGAAGAGTGCCCCGCCACAAAAAAGTCATGCTCGGATTCTGAGGGTTTGGTATAACCGCTTATCCCATCAAATTGACGCAAACTCTCAAACTCCTCCCAGCGTCCCGTAAGCAGTTTATGCGCATACGCCTGATGCGATACATCGAAAATAAAAGGATCGCTTTTAGAATCAAACACTTTATGCATGGCCACAATAAGTTCGGTGGCACCGAGTGTGGAACTTAGATGCCCTCCGTTTTGACTGACCACTTCAAGAATCCTCTGTCGAATCTCTTCACACAGCGACTCCAAAGCTTTGACATCATACGCTTTAATATCCATATCTTCCTTTCTATGAGCCGCCAAGCGCCGTTTTTTTGACCCGCTCGTAGCGTTTCATCACTTCAGAATCGATATTGCCCGTATCGCTCACGGCGATGACTCCCCCACGGCTTATAGCACTATCAGAAACAATATCAACATGCTCCAGTTTGCCCACTTTTTCAGAGACAAGCCCATGATCTGCGGGATTAACTTTGAGCGTAATTTTGGAGCTTCCTTGCAACTCACGAATCAAATCTTCAGCAAGTTTTAGCGCGATCTGCTCTGATCGCTCCTCAAGCTCAATTTTAATCACCTCTTTGGCAATATCAACCGCCGCATGAACCAATTCGGCTTCAATACGCCCCACAGCATCGCTAAATGATGCGGCACTCTGTTCTAACGCTTGCACCGATTTTGAAAACTGATCCACACTCTGCTTTTGTGCCGCATCAAGACCCTCTTCGGCTTTGCTCTGCGCATCCACCATTCCTTGCTCATACGCCTCTTTTTTTGCTGTTTCAAGTGCGGCTTTAAACTCACTCTCCTGCTCTTCGAGTTTCATCTGAAGCTTGATAAAATTCGATGACATCTCATCGGTCTTTTGTAGCAGTGATTCGACGAGTTCATCACGAGATGAAGATGAGATAGCGTGCTTATCGAGTGTATCGCCCTCATCACTGTTTTGCGCTTCATCAGGTACGGAAGATTCAAGAATATGCGTCTGCTCTTCATCACCATCATGTGCTTTGGCGCCCAATGAAAGCACTTTGAAATTGTACTTGTTGATGATATGACCCTGCGTATTGGCTCTGTTGATCACCACATCCATGACTATTCAACCATTTCGTCGGTTTCACCGATCTGCAATACACCCTGCTCTGCCAACTGTTGCACGGCATCGACAATTTTACGCTGCGCACCTTCGACCTCTTTGACCTTGACCGCACCCATAAATTGCATCTCTTCCATAAAGGCGTCTTTGGCACGCTCGGACATATTGGCAAAGAACTTCTCGCGTAGCTCTTCGGGAGCGCTTTTGAGTGCCAGCATCAGATCTTGCTTGTCGGCCACTTTGAGAATTTCGCGTACGCCGTTGTTATCCATGTCGGTAATATCTTCAAAGGTAAACATCATCTCTTTAATCGAAGTCGCAAGCCCTTCATCGACCTGCTCGATCTGGCTAAGCGTACTTTTGGAAGCTTTGGCACCCAAACGGTTGAAGATATCCGCAACCGCGCGCGGTCCGCCCACTTCGACCTTGTAGCTCGCCAAAGATTCCAGCTTGGATTCGAGTACGGCAGAGACCCTCTTGATAATTGAGGGTGAAATATCCCCAAGTTTTGCCATACGCATCGCGACTTCGGATCGAAGCTCATCGGAGAAGAAACTGATCGTCTCTGCCGCGGCAGAGGGATCCATATGCGCCAAAATCAGTGCAATCGTCTGAGGATGTTCGGTCACGATAAAGTCGGCAAGTTGTTGGGGCTTAATTTTGGAAAGATAGGCAAAATTTTGTGTATTGGCCATTGTTTTTGAGAGCCGTTCAAGCACTTTTTTGGCTTCATCTGCACCCAAAGCTTTATAGAGAATCTCGCGCGCATAATCCAAACCGCCGGAGCTCAGATATTGATTTGATTGAATAATGGCATAAAACTCTTCCAGTACTGCCGATGCGATTGCACGGTCAATAGAGCGGTTATTAGCAATATGTTTTGAGATCTCCGTAATTGCTTCGACATTAATACTTGCAAAGAGTGTTGCCGTAATGTCTTCTCCAAGCTGCAAGAGTAGCACTGCCACTTTTTCAGCCATACTCATCTCTTCAAACTGCGCTTTTTGCAAATCACTCATCTGCATGGCTACTCCCTTTGCAATGGACCAATATTGGTCTCTTCATCAATCAAGGCTTGAATCAGTGATGCCACCTCTTCGGGATGCTCTTCGGCCATATTGCGTACCTTCTCCAACAAGACGTCATATTTCATCTCATCTTCGCTAAAGCCTTCGCCGATACCCAGCTGATCTTCCACTTTTTTACGCATCTGCTGTACTTTTTCTACCAAATCCTCTTCATCATCATCTTCGATATTAAGCACGGGCTTTTCAAGTTCATCCTCTTCTTTACTAATCTCTAACATACGCTCGGCAAACGGCGCAATCACTTTTTTGTACGCCACAAACAAAATTATTGCAACCAATAGATATTTAAGTAGCGGCGTAAACGGCGTCAAATAGGTATCGGCAATTTTTTGAACTTTGGCCACAGGGGCTTCAGCTTGAGCCATACTGCGTGTCGCTTCAAACTGAAAGTTGCGCACCGAAACCTGATCGCCGCGCCCCTCGTTAACACCAATCGACTTTTGCACCAGCGAGGTGATGGCATCGAGTTGACTCTCATCTAATGCCACATACTCTTTCTCTTCTGTGGGATTGCCGTCTGCATCCAGTTTGTCTTTGTATTTGCCATCCACCACTACCGCAGCGGTAATGCGTCTTACTTTGGCAAACTCCCCTTTGGAGCTGGAGACTTTTTTAGAGATTTCATAGTTTGTCGTGGTCGTCGCTTTTTGATATTTTTCGCCGCTTTCTTGCGATTTGAGTCCCTCTACGGGACCGATATTGCTCACCGCACCGGGTACTCCTCCGACCTCTTTACTCCCTGCACCTTCGCGCTTCTCTTCGGCACTCTGTTCACTACGCACCACATTTTCAGGATCATAAGTTTCGGCCGTATAGCTCTCTTGCGAAAAATCGTATTCAATCGTTACCTTGGCAACCACACGATCATTCCCACCGATAAAAGGTGCCAAAACCTCTACAATTTTCTGCTCTTTTTTGCGCTCTTCGCGATGCTTGTATTGCTGTTGCATCGCCGAGAGCTCATTCATTTGGGCAAAATCGTCGTCTCCGCCAAGTGTTTCGCCCTCATCATTTACCAAAGAGACATTTTCGGCACGCAGTTTGGGTACCGAAGCCGCTACAAGATTTTTAATGCCCCGAATCTGTTTGCCCGACAATCTGCGATCGGCACTCAGTTTAATCATCACCGAGGCCGAAGGGGGCACCTCTTTGGAGACAAAAAGCGACTCTTTGGGAAGGGCAAGGTTGACCACAGAGCGTTCAACCGGTGCCAACGCGTCAATGGTGCGCGCAAGCTCGCCTTCGAGTGCACGCAAAAACTTGACGTTTTGATCAAACTTGGTTGCACCAAACTCCTGCTCATTAAAGAGCTCAAATCCCACCCCGTTCTCTTGTGCAATGCCCAGCGAAGCGATCACCATACGCTCTTTATAAAGCACATTCTTAGGTACTTCAATGACGTTATCGCGGGGGATCTTGTAAGGAATTTGATCTTTTTCAAGCTGTTCGATCACTTTGGCGGCATCCGAGGGCGCAAGATTTTCAAAGAGTACACGGTAGTCGTTTCTCATACTGCTCGAACCCGTATAGACTACTAAAAATATTAAAAATGCAACAATGCCCGTTATTGCGGCACCCACCACAATTTTTTGCGTACGCGTCAGTTTGTCAAAAAGGACTGAAAGCTGTAACACCAGTGCCTTAAAGTCCATAATCCGTTACCGCCTATTGATCCAAAGCTTCAAAACGCTTGAAAAAGATATCGTTTTCATGTGGCGTGCCTATCGTTACCCGAATGGCGTTTAATGCATAACCACTCAAATCACGTACAATCATTCCCTGTTTCAGCAACGCCAATGCTACGTCGGCACTTTTTCGCGTATCGTCAAAGCAAAGCGTAATGAAGTTCGTATAGCTTTCGATATATTCGATACCGTGCACATCCGCAAACGCTTCAAAACGTTTCATCTGCTCAAAGTTGCTTTGCACGCTTTGATTCACAAACTCTTGATCCGCCAGCGCCACAGTTGCCGCTTCGAGTGAGAGCGTCGTGATATTAAACGGCGGTCGCAATTTATAAAAGGCTTCGATCATCGTTTTTGTGCCGATACCGTACCCCACTCGCATACCGCCCAGTCCATACGCTTTAGAAAACGTCCCCAGATAGAGCACATTGTCATAGCGCTCCAGTAGCGCTTGAGGCTCAATCCCTTTTGAAGGCGCTTTATAGCGGGTATACTCCATATAAGCGCCATCCACAATCACCATCGTGTCACTATCGATCTGATCTAAAAACGCGTAAAGTGCATCGCGCTCAAGTGCATCGCCTGTAGGGTTATTGGGCGTACAGATAAAAATAATGGAGGGGTTATGCGCTTTATACAGACTCAAAAACTGATCCAGATCATGTGAGAGCGAATCGGTTTTGATAATAGGTGCCCCGACATGACGGGCATAAATCTCATACATCGCAAACGTAATATTGTTCATCAACACCGGCCGCGATGCATTGGCTTTGGCATGAACCGCAAACTCGATTACCTGATCGCTTCCC
This sequence comes from Sulfurimonadaceae bacterium, assembly GCA_050292115.1. Lineage (GTDB taxonomy): Bacteria > Campylobacterota > Campylobacteria > Campylobacterales > Sulfurimonadaceae > JAFGUB01. Next base: position 6,764 of record JBNKLA010000118.1, read on the forward strand.
GAACCGATAATCACGTTTTCGCTCTGCACGCCATAATGCTCTGCCAAAGCCGCTTTAAGCCGATACATCGAATCATCGGGATAGCGCGCCATTTTAGAGACAATTGTGCTTATGGCCTCTTGTACATGTAACGAACATCCGTAGGGATTTTCATTGCTTGCCAATTTGACAATATCGTCCGTGGCAATACCGTATTCTCTTACCACCAACTCAACCGGCTTACCGGCTTCATACGTCTTAATATGCTCTAAAGCGGCATTAAACCTCATATTCTCCCTTTGCATAGCTTCCTAGCCATGTAATCTCGTCACTGTGACGATTGAGTACTTTTTGTACGTTCTGATCTTCGATATGACCGTAAAAATCGATAAAAAACCAGTATCCAAAGCTCTCTTCATCACGTGAAGGACGGCTCTCGATTTTGCTTAAGTTAACGTTTTCGGCATCAAAATCATTTAAAAAATGCGCCAGTGCACCCGATTTTTGAGCATCCTTAAGGCGTACAAGAATCGATGTCTTGTCATCACCGCTTGGCGCATTTTCAAAATCGCTCAAAATGACAAAACGCGTGGTGTTGTTATGCACGTCTTCGACATTTTCAAACATGCTCGGCACGCCGTAAAGCTTTGCAGCAATATGCGAACAGATCGCCGCAGACTCCACATCTTCGGCCGCCAAAATCGCTGCTTTGGCCGTTGATTCGACCGGAATATGCTCGACTGTATCAAGATCATGTTCACTTAAAAACTCTCGACACTGTCCAAAACCCTTGTCTTTGGAGTAGATGCGTTTAATCTGTGTCATGCTTTGGGCTTTAGTCGCAAACGACATATGAATCGGCATATAGAGTTCCGATACGATTTTCATCGGGCTTTTAGCCAGCAGATCTAGCGTCTCCCCCACCACGCCATCACGACTGTTTTCAATAGGAACCACTCCAAATTTCGCACGTTTGGCTTCGATTGTTTTAAAAACCGAACCGATAGAGTTGATCGACAAATAGTCACTCATCGCCCCAAAACGCGATTCTGCTGCCTGATGCGTAAAACTTCCTTCAGGCCCAAGGTACGCGATACGTTCAGGAAGCTCCAGATTACGGGCTACCGCAAATATCTCCAAGTATATCGCCTCTATGGCACTACGGTTAAGCGGCCCGCCGGAGTTTTGTATCAAACGGTTGATGATCGCCTTTTCACGCTCGGGGCGGTAAATGGCACCACCGGTATCGTTTTTAATCTCGCCAACGCGTTCCACCACTTTCATGCGGCGATTCAGTAGCTCCAGTATCTCGTCATCAATGGCATCAATAGCTTCGCGACACTGCTCAAGCGTCTGCATCACGACTCCTCCAGATATTCACGCTCCAGCGCGATAAGGTCGTCAAACACTTCACGCCGCCGAATCAACCGGTGCGCACCCGATTGCAACGCCACTTCCGCACTGCGACCACGCGTGTTGTAGTTACTGCCCATGCCAAAACCGTACGCTCCGGCACTCTCAAGTACCAGCAGATCGTTGTGCTCCATCGGTGGTAACATCGCATCTTTAGCCAAAAAATCCCCGCTCTCACATACGGGACCGACCAAATCGGCAGCCGACGCTTCGCCCGTTTTATCCAATGTATTGATGCGGTGATAGGCTTTATACAGACTTGGACGGATTAGATCGTTCATAGCACCGTCAACCACCACGAAACGCTTGGTGCCGTTATATTTCTCGTACAGCACGCGGGTGATAAAATAGCCCGCATTGGCCGTCAAAAAACGGCCCGGCTCGCAAATGACCGTAAGATCAATCCCCTTAAGGGTTGAGAGAATCGCCTGCCCATACTCATACGGTGCAATCGTTGTCTCATCATCATAGCGTATGCCCAAACCGCCGCCAATGTCAAAAAATTTGAGTTCAATCTTTATGGCCATAAGTGAACGTACCAAATCCGCCACAATCTCTGAAGCTTCGCGGATGGGATCAAGCTCGGTGAGTTGAGATCCGATATGAAAATGAATCCCTACGGGCTCCAGTGCATCGGCGTTGTTGGCATGAATATACATCCGTTTGGCACTGTCAAGATCAACCCCGAATTTATTGTCATGCAGTCCCGTGGAGATATAGGGATGTGTTTTGGGATCGATATTGGGATTCACACGAATGCTAATACGCGCCGTAATTCCCAGACGCCGTGCAATCGCTTCCACGCGCCCCAGTTCGCCTTCGCTCTCAACATTGATGTAGAGAATATCGCTTTTAAGCGCCTCTTCAATCTCATCATCGCGTTTGCCCACGCCGCTAAAGATAATTTTGTATTTGGGAATGCCGCACATCAGCGCACGGCGTACTTCACCGATAGAAACGCAGTCCGCACCCGACCCCATAGAAGCGAAATGTTTAACAACGCTCAAGTTTGAGTTGGCTTTAACCGCATACGCAAGTATCGATTTACGTCCGCGAAATGCCTCTTTTAGTGCCTCAAACTGCTCGGCCATCGCATCAAAGTCATACACATACAACGGCGTGCCGTACTGCTGTGAAAGTTCTCGAAAATTGATCAATAAATTCCCCATATTTTACGTAATGGGCTTATTTTATCCAAAAGCGACTTAGGCTTTACATGTAAAGCTATATGCGTCTTGTATGACGCCTATTTTTCTGCCAGATAAAGAGTGCAATTGCAAACAAAAGCGCTACGGGAAGCACAATGCCGACTTCGCTAGAGATGGTTTTAGTATTGGAGAGTTCAATCATCATAAACAGAACCGCCCAGATCATCAGCGTGGCCAAAATCGCACCAAAACTAAAGAGTGACACATTTAAAAAACGCGGACTTATGGGGACAAAAAAGAAGATAATTACAATCAGTGCCGGAACGAAAAAGGGGTGAATAAACATGCGATACAGCGCACTTTTGATCTTATCGGTATTGATGTTTTGATGACTCAGTAGCATCAGTGCATCGATGGCATCTACAATGGTGAAATTGACTTTGCCTTCATACACTTGATCCAGTATTTTAGGCCTAAAGCCTTTTAGCAATTGAAGGTGTTGCTCTTTGCTAATCGTAATGCCTTCACCTTTAAGCAAAAGTTCTTTGGGTTTACTCAGATGGTGAGCCGAATCGATATGCCAAAATCCATGACGATAATACGCCTCTTGAGCCACGATTAGATCGCGAAGTTCATGCCCTTGTATGGAAAATATGCGGATATCCTCGGCCTTTTCTTGCAAAGGATCAAGATGCCCAAAATAGATGTATTTATCTTCAAAAGTAAAAAAAAGTTTACTGGTCGGTTTAAGATATTGCGATGAGGAGCGAATATTATTAGAGTACTCATCGGCGCGGGCAAACGCTGTGGTATGTAGCGCAATGTAGATCACTATGAGAAGGCCGGAAACGGCCACAAAGGGTTTTAAGATATCGGTTTTGGAGTAACCCAATGCATAAAATGCCACCAGTGCATTGGAGCGGATGAGCTGGATTTTCGTAGCGATCATCGCAAAAATAAGTGAGAGCGGCAACATCATATCGATGGCGAAAAAGCTTTTAAACATCATATAAAGTACGATAAGGTTCGCGGAATCGGGAAGTTTATCCATCGCCTGAATCAGATCAAATCCCACCATAAAAAAGACCAATGCAAAGAGGATAATCGCAAAATATTTGAGATAGTGCCAAGCAACGTAGCGAAAGGTGAGCATTGAGAGCCTTACATGTAAAGGGCTATTGTAACGGAAGTTTTTTGATCGAACACTGAGAAGCTACATCTTCCCACGATGTCGTGCCCAGTTTCTCTATGGCATCGGCACTTTGGGTAATCCATCGCTCCATCAAAGCGCGTTCATCCTTACTAAAAGGGCTAAGCACATACGAAGCCACCTCCCCTTTGTGTTCCGGTTTACCGATACCCATTCGCACCCGCAAATACTCGCGTCCAATCATCACATCGGCAGATTTCAACCCGTTGTGCCCGCCATGCCCACCGCCGTATTTAAAACGCAACGCGCCAAACGGTAGGTCAAGATCGTCATGAATCACTACGACCTCATCAATTTTATAAAAGTTTTTAACGCTTGCAATAGCGCGCCCCGAGAGATTCATATAGGTAGTGGGTTTGAGATAAAAGTGTGTAGGCGTTTTAAATAGATCACCTTCAAAGGCGGCTTTAGAGATGCGTTCATGATGATGACGGCGTAGTAGCTCATTAATCACCATAAACCCGATATTGTGACGGGTTTGCGCATAGGTCGCTCCAGGATTACCCAGACCGACGATTAGCAAAATTATTTCGCTTTAATAATACTCAAAACCGATACACGATCCGCATCGGTAAATGTTACGTTATCAATTGCGGCGATATCGCGTACCAGTACCGAATCACCCAAATCAAGAGGTGCAACGTCAACATCAATTGCATTAGGTACATTTTCGATAGCCGCTTTCACGCGAAGACGTTCTTTGGCAACGTAAAGCATCCCTTTGTTTTTAAGACCTACCGGTGATCCGTGCGTTTTAACCGGTACGTTATAGTGCGTTAGCACACCCGGTTGCGCGACCATAAGGTCTACATGTAACAGTTTGCCTGAAATCGGGTGAGATTCATATGCTTGAACCACGACATTAAGCTCTTTTCCATCTACTTTAACTTCAAACGCCAATGTCTCTTTATTACGAACGGTACGGATGTATTCATTCTCTTTGAACGCGGCATTGATGTTTTCGATGCCTTTACCGTAGATATTCGCAATTAGATAACCATCGTGGCGGAGTGCTTTCACTGCACGCTTACCAGTACTCTCTCTAACAATTCCTTCTAGCATAGAAGTCCTTTACATAATAAAATGAGCGGAATTTTAGCTAATTTTTTTTTAATCTCTCTTTAATTGAAAGATATCATCCTCGCCGTACTCTTTAGCCGGTGCGTCTTCCTCTTCCTCACTTGGTGCAGGGGCATGGTTGCTATCGACTGACATACTCAAGCCTTCCATTTTCAGTTTCAAATCTGAAGGAGAGGTTGCATATTCAAACGCTTTTTCCTGCGAAATTCTACCGCTGTTATAGAGATCCAAAATTGCTTGATCGAAACTCTGCGACCCATAAATCTCTTTGCCCTCTTCGATGGCATCACGAATCTCGATATCGCGGTTTTCTAAAATCAACTGCTCAATACGCGCTGTTTTCACCAAAATCTCTAAAGCCGCCGTACGTTTATTATCCACCGTAGGAATCAGACGCTGCGATGCAATACCGGTAAGCGTCGATGCCAGTGTCATCCGCACACGGTTTTGCTCTTGCGTGGGAAACATTGAGATAATACGATTGATGGTCTCTTTAGCATCAAGGGTGTGAAGCGTTGAAAATACCAAGTGACCGGTATCAGCGGCATGCAGAGCGATATCGATCGTCTCAACATCCCGCATCTCCCCGACAAGGATAATATCAGGGTCTTCACGAAGCGCGGCGCGCAACGCGTTGGAGAAACTGAGCGAATCCTGGCCGATACTGCGCTGATTCACAATACACTTGCGGTCTTTATGCACAAATTCGATGGGATCTTCGATGGTAATAACATGGCGGCGGCGTTTCCAGTTGATCTCGTTTATCAAAGCCGCTAGCGTGGTTGATTTACCCGAACCGGTAACCCCCGTTACCAGTACCAATCCCCGTTCAGCCATTGTAAATCTATGCAAAACATCCGGTAACCCCAGTTCTTCAATAGAGAGAATTTTAACCGGAATTACACGAAAGACCGCGGAAACTCCATCCATTTGAAAAAAGATATTGACACGAAAACGAGTGTTTTCATCAAACGGGTAGGTTAAGTCAAGCTCTTTCTCCTCGACAAATTCGCTAAAACGGGTACGCAACAACTCTTTAGCAAACGTGATCCCATCCTCTTTGGAGAAAATATCGCCCGAGAGCGGTACAATCTCGCCATTTATCCGAGCGCGAACCACCCCGCCTGCTTTGAGATGCAAATCAGAGCCGCCGGCATCGACCATGCGTTTTAGGTATCCACGAACGCGTTTGAGCGTTTCAAACGTGAGGTTTTCGACATTAACATCATATTCATGCATTGGGTTTCTCCAGGCTATCAAGAATTGCTTTAAATGCGAGTTTGAATGCTTCAAGCCCATCATCGATCTGTTTTTGCACCACTGCATCAAAATCGATGCCCGCATCGGCAACACGCTTGAAGTGCGTTGCGATCACGTCATCGGCAATGGGAAGTTTTGGCGTTTGTGTTGCGCTACTTACATACGCTTCAATTGTCTCAATCGGAGCCGTATTCACACTGTTTTGCGCTAATAACTCCTCTACATAATAGTGTGCCGGAAGATCATTGCCCTTGACACCGGTTGAAGCAAAAAGCGTACGGCAATGGGGTACATTCAGCGCTTCAACCGCATTATAAATTGCGGCTGCGTTATAGATTCCGCTAAGCCCCGTAGGTATCCCCTTGCTCTTAAGTGTGGCATCCAGCGCACGGTCGATGCGGCTTACAAAAACGCTAATCACCGTATCCACAGGTTTATCGGTGGCGCTAAGACCATACTCAAACGACTTGGCACACTCTATCGCCTGCTCTTTGGAAAAAACAAGGGTTGCATTTACGGGAATACCGTGCGCAACCAGCACCTCCATCGCTTCATAGCCTGCTTCGGTGGCGGGCACTTTAATCATGACATTCTCTCTGTTTATCGCTTTGTATAAGCGTCTGCCCTCAAGAATACTCTCCACATCGTCATGACACAAAAAGGGGTCAATCTCAATGCTCACATAGCCATCATCGCCTCTGTCATAAAGCGGACGCAAAATATCCGCCGCTTTTTGGATATCGTAAATGGCTACCGCCTCATAGATATCTTTAGGTGATCCTGAAAGTGATGCAATCTGCTCTTGATACGCACCTGATGTCAAAATGGCATTTTTAAAAATTGCGGGATTGGAAGTCGCACCGTTGATAATACCTTTAGCAATAAGCTCTTGAAACGCTCCGTCTAAAAAGCTACGTTCGATAAAATCGGCCCAAAGTGAAAATTTAATATCGGGTATGTACATGATAAACCTTAAAAAAAATGTTAGGTGCTAAAAATAGTATTCAAATGAAGCTTTAAAACTGTTTTCATCACCATTTGCACGCGTTTTATATCCATATGAGAGCTTAATAGCCAAAGAAGACGACAGGCTATAAAGCTGGTTAACATCAACAAGATGCTGACGCCAACCGTTGTGATACAAGCGGTAGCGATACTCCGCCGTGGTTTTAAACGCTTTTGCCTCTTTGAGACTTACACCCACAAGCGGCGCAAGCGCTCCCACCGAATCTTTGTCGTCATAATATCCCAACGCTTCGCCCATCGCATACACGAAAGCATCGGCATTGCCCCACGTCATTCCGGCACCGATCATCGCATTAAAAAGCGGAAGCGTCGCCTTGTAATCACGATCCCAACCCAGACGCATACGCCACGAAAGCGGCTGGAAAAAACTGCTTTGCGGGGCATAAGAGCCAAGAGATAGGAGTGTAAGATACTCAATGCCATACGCCTTGTCATAAGAGAGATCGAGATGCTCGTTGTTGGAATCATAAAACGATGCCGATTCATAAAAGAGCAGTAGATCAAAAAACTCAATCTGCGTTCCGGCAAGCATACCGATATCGCTATCACGAAGATCATGATATGAAGCGCGGATACCCAGATAGTTGATGCCATACCCCTCAACCACACCAAACTGATAGCGTGCACGACTGGAATAATGTGCGATCTCGGGGTTAGCCGGAGTGCTTACATGTAAAGGCTCTTTGTGCCCCAGACGCGAACGCTCAGAGAGAATGGCTTGAAAACGTGGCAAGTACCTCTTTTTATCAAGCGTGTTCTCTATAAGATAGTATTCGCACAACTCCGCCGCCGCCTCAAGTACCAACTGTTTAGTGCGCAAGCTCAGTGTCGGCTCCTGTGCCACTTGTGCGGCATTCACCACACCCGTAGCCACATCTTTAGCCATTTCACGCTCACGAAAATTTAGCGACGCCTCATAGGCCAATAACAATGAGCGCTTAGAAGGGCGGTAGCGGCGCGTGCGTATAAGATTCTCATCAGAGATCGCCATCACCGTCTCAGGTGGAATCACCTGATAGTAAAAGTGCTCACGCAGATGTACACTGGGGCGAGCCACTTCCAAAAGCCAAAGCATATGATACGAACAGTTCTCATCAAAAAAGTAGTACCACGAATAGGTTGCGTGAACCTCCCAGATGTGCATCAGCATCCACGAGACCTCATCGGGCGTCAGATTAAGCTCATACTCCCAAATATCGCGCTGTTCGGTATTTTTGTACTCTTTTAGTTTTTCATAATAGGGCAATAGCGAGTAGATACCGGGATACCCGCCAAACAGCCCTTTTATCGCGAAAACCACCCCATTCTCTTTGCTCTGATCGGCATTCGCGGCGTAATTAATGGCATGTGAAAGCAGTTTGGAATCATACGATGAGTCAATGCGCAAAAACGTATGCCCAAACATTGAAGCGGGCGAATTAATATGCGCATCGGCAAAAACCAGCGTGACTGACTGCGGATCAACCTTTTCATACAGTTCATCAAAAGCCTTACATGTAACCTCGGGCAGGCCTTCGAGTTGCAATTCACGCTTAAGCCAGCGTGTGCGCGCGGGAAAGCGGCACGCCGTGGCGTTATCGTCAAATGTCGTCTCGTTGTAAAGGGCTCGTATTGTCGCTTCGAGTTCGCTTTTAGGATTGTGCTTACCGTCATCTGCAAAGAAAAATGCGGGATCGTCAATCTCGCTCTCATGTCCGTTTACATGTAAGAGCAGTTTCCAAAAACGTGACTCATGTAAACCTTGTGTTTCGGCCTTGGCAATGTAGTGCTCTATCGCATCGGCATATACGCTTACATGTAGAATAAAAAAAAGCAGAAGGAAGCGGAAAATAGGAACCCTCTATGTGGAAGTGTCGGGCAGATGCCCGAAAGTGCAGTGCTTAGCCTGCGATAGTGTTGATGTGTGTTACCACGTCAGACATCTCAACATTGTGGCTGCTGTAGATGCTGTTGTAGTTGCTTTGAAGTGCCGTTGCAAATGCTGCTTTGTCTTCTACTTGTAGCAATTCAGCTAGTGTATCAACCGATTCACCCTCACCCATTGCGATCTCTTTAGCCAGTTGATCCATGTTAGAAGCTACAAACTCTTGAGCTGCATCGTTCATCACGAATTTTACTTTTTTACAACCTGAAGTACCTGATGTGATACCGAATGTTTGGTTACCGGATGTACCGTTTGTAGTAGCTTGAAGTGCAAGCATTACTGCTGAACTGTCATCTTTAATGACTTGAGAACCCAAACCACAACCGGTTTGATTGTTAACTGTCGCCATCGCCATTGTTGCAAATGCAGCCGCAGCAATCGTGCTTAGTAGAATTTTTTTCATAAAGACCCTTTGTATTGAAATCGCCACATTATAAAATGCCAATCCTTAAAATCACAAGCAATTTACCCTATTGTTAGCAATTTATTTTTTTTCAATAATTTACAGAAAATTTAAGAATTGTATTAACATTATATCAATATAGTGTCGGCGCAAATTCTAACAAAGGCAATTAAAAATGAAAAAAACTGTGACTCTTGTAGCACTTAGCGCTGCGGCGGCTCTTACATTCTCTGGATGTGCAATGACTATCGGTTCTCCTGCTACCGGTTTTATCCTCAATAACTCCAAAGGTCCCGGTAAAGTAACCGACAATAAAATCGTTAAAACCGGAACATCAACATGTCAATCTATTCTTGGACTTGTGGCTTCAGGTGACTGTTCTATCGCTACGGCGGCTAAAAACGGCGGCATCAAAAAAGTGGCTACCGTTGATTACGACGTAAACAATATTCTCGGTCTTTTCGCTACCACTACAGTAATCGTTACCGGCGAATAAATTAGCGCCATGCATCGATATCGACCTCTGCGTCGGTACTGTGTGCCAGTTTTGCTAAGAATATCTCACGACTCACCTCTTGCGCCCCCAAACTTTTGAGATGCTCCGTAGGCACCTGACAATCCACAAACGTAAAACCCCACTCACGTAGTTTTTCGACAAGATACGCAAATGCGACTTTAGAAGCATCACTCACATAGGCAAACATCGACTCGCCGCAAAAGACTTTTCCCACCGCTACGCCGTACAATCCGCCGACAAGTCTGCCCTCTTGATACGCCTCAATGCTATGCGCATAACCCATTACATGTAAGGTTTCATACGCTTCAATCATTTCGCTCACCAGCCAGCTTCCCCTCTGTCCTTCACGCGGTATGGTGGCACAGGCGTGAATGACAGCGCTAAAATCGGCATCGATTCGCACGTCAAAATGTTTACGCCGTTTTTGGAGTGATTTTCGTAATTTAAAGTCATCCAGTTCTAAAATCAAGCGCGGATCGGGAGACCACCATAAAATAGGGTCACCCTTGGCATACCACGGAAAGATACCGCTGCGATACGCCAGCAAAAGGCGATTGGGTGAGAGGTCTCCGCCCCATGCGACAATGCCGTCTTCGTTAGCACTTCGCGGGTCGGGAAAGATAAATTCGTAACGAATCCTTGGAATCATGACTCATAATTAAAAAGAAGCGCTTTTTTGTAATCGACCGTAACTTTACCGCCATTTTTGAGTTTACCAAAAAGTAGCTCTTCGCTTAGTACGTCTTTAATGCGCTCTTGAATAACCCGCCCCAGCGGACGCGCACCCATATCGGGGTCATACCCCATCTGGGCGATATAACCTCTAGCTTTCTCACTTAGCGTGAGGGTGACTTTTTTCTTTTTAAGCTCCACATTAAGCTCGGCAATAAATTTATCGACAATACTCTCCACAATCTCCATACTAAGCGCCCCAAACTCCACTACCGCATCGAGACGGTTACGAAATTCAGGGGTAAAAAACGATTTGAGTGCCACATCGCGTGAGAGCGATTGATTGGCGTTAAAGCCCATCACGTTGGCTTCGTTCGCACCGATGTTGGAGGTCATAATAATAATCACATTTTTAAAATTGGCCTTATAACCGTTGTTGTCGGTAAGCGTCGCACTGTCCATTACCTGAAGCAAAATATTGATCAGTTCAGGATGCGCTTTTTCGATCTCATCTAATAGCAACACCGTATAGGGGTGCTTGCGAATCGCTTCGGTGAGCAGTCCGCCCTGCTCAAACCCGACATACCCCGGAGGCGCTCCCACCAGACGGCTAAGCGCGTGTTTCTCCATATATTCGCTCATATCAAAACGCTCGAAATGCACGCCCGTAATCTCGGCCAAAGAGCGCGCTAACTCCGTTTTTCCCACGCCCGTAGGGCCGGAAAAGAGAAAAGAAGCAATCGGACGATTGCCGGCATTCAGCCCCGCACGCGAACGCTTAATCGCAGTCACCACATGCTCAACCGCGCTGTTTTGTCCAATAACCTTGGTTTTCAAATCACGCTCAAGATTTTGCAGTGCGCTCACATCATCTTCGGCCATACGCGATGTCGGCACGCCCGTGATTTTAGAGATAATCACTTCAACATCGTGCGGATGCACCACACTGCGGCGCTGTTTTTTCAGATGAAACGACGCCCCCGCTTCATCCATCAGATCAATCGCCACATCAGGCAAAAAGCGGTCGGTAATGTACTTTTTAGAGAGCTCCACCGCACTGCGTAGCGCCTTATCGGTATAGCGCAAGCCGTGGTGTTTCTCATATTTCGCGCGTAGGCCTTTGAGAATCAGATAGCTCTCCTCCTCACTCGGTTCATCCACATCAATGCGTGCAAAGCGGCGGCTTAGCGCGCGGTCTTTTTCAAATACGTTGCGAAATTCGCTAAAGGTTGTGGCTCCCATACACTTAATCTCACCCGAAGCGAGTGCGGGTTTAAGCTGATTGGAGGCATCCATGCTCCCCCCGCTTACCGACCCTGCCCCCACAATGGTGTGAATTTCATCAATAAACATGATGGCATTACGCTCTTGTTTAAGCTCATCCATCACCCCTTTGAGCCGTTTTTCAAAATCGCCGCGATATTTGGTACCGGCTAGCATGGCACCCAAATCAAGCGCATAGATAGGCGCGTTATGTAAAATTTTGGGCACGCTATCATCGGCAATGCGTAGTGCCAAACCTTCGGCAATCGCCGTTTTACCCACACCCGGCTCACCCACAAGTAGCGGATTGTTCTTTTTACGGCGGCACAGCGTCTGAATCACCCGCTCCACTTCACTCTCACGCCCAATCACCGGATCGATTTTTCCGGCTCTCGCCGTAGCCACCAGCTCAATGGTGTATTTGGAGAGAAAACTCTCTTCATCGCTTGACGTCATGTCGGCTTCGACATCGCGGTGTGAAATCACTTCAAGCACATCAACGCGTTTGATCTCATGCTCGTTTAGCAAAATCGCTGCGTAGGTATGCTCCTCTTCAAAAATCGCCGCCATCAGATCGCCCACATCGGCCTGCTGTTTTTGGGCACTTTGAATATGGCGCACCATCCGGTCAATCATGCGTGAGAGCGCTACGGTTTCAAAAGGCTCTTGATGCACGTCATCGGGAAGAGGTTGGATATGTTCTTGGATATAGTGCCCAATCAACTGGCGCAATTCGGTAGGATCGCCGCCGCACTCTTTGACAATCTCGATCCCCTCTTTGGAGCCAAGCATTGCGAAAAAAACATGTTCAATCGTTAGATATTCATGGCGCTGGTCTTTCGCAAAACTGAGCGCTTTTTGAAATACGGCATTAAGTTCGGCACTAATCATTACGCCTCCTCCATAACCGCTTTGAGCGGAAAGCCCTGTTCCCGTGCCAAACGGCTTACTTGTGAAATTTTTGTCTCGGCGATTTCATAGGTATACACACCGCAAACACCGCGATCTTTTTTATGAATGTCTAGCATTATCGCTTCGGCTTCATGGTAACTCTTATGAAAAATAGTCATTAAAATATCGATTACAAAATCCATAGAAGTGTAATCATCATTAAGCATAATAACTTTATAAAGTTTGGGCTCGGAAAGCGAAAGTTCCGACTCGAGTTCATACGCTTTTTTCGTACTCAAAGCTATCCTTACATGTAAGATGATAATACTATATCAGGGATTTTGTGTCGTTTTTCTTAAAAACTGTCAGTTAAAAATGCAATTTTGTCTCTAAGATTTAAACAATACGTCAAATGCGGTATTGGCCCACTCAAAGAGCGAAGTATCGTCTTGCGTACTGCCAAGATTGTCGGCATTTCGGTTCTCTATGATACTAAAACGTTGCTCTAACAGCTCAAATCGGTAACTGTGCCGATTGGAAACCACATGAAGCGGCTCCAGTCCTACTGCGCAAAATGAAACGCTCTGAGGCGATGACCATATCAGCGTGTCACCCATGGAGCGGTACAAAATAGCGCGGGCAAGTTGTCTGGCCTCGGAGAGCGCCGTAGAACCCAGCCGCTCAAACTCCATACTGCGCGCATCGCCGATAACGTAAATGTTATCATAACGCCTTGCCGCATTCGTAAGCGGATTGGTATCCACCTTTCCACTATCGTCTAAAAGCCCTATTTTTTCCATAAGCGTGGCGCTTTTAACCCGTGGATAAAGTATGGCATCATCAAATGCGATCACCTGCGAATTGTTTACATGTAAGGTTTTATTCTCGATATCAATCGCTTTTATTACGACACTACTATGATATTCAATATGCTCTTTATAGCGTGTTTGCATCAGTTCTTTAAAGAGTGTCTCATGAATGCGGATTTTTGGGTTTTCGTCTAAAATTTTAATAAGCACCTGACGCCCTTCGCGCTTGAAAAAATCCGCCATCAATAGTGCGCGTTCATACGGTGCCGAAAGCGCTCGGTAGTTGCCTTTTGGAATTGTAATCACAAACACGCCGCTTTTAAAATCAAATATCTTATTACGAATTGTGAGCAACTCGGAGCTTGAGAGAAAGCCTGCGGGGTAGAGTGTTTGCAGTGCTCGGGCATAACGCACGTCGCTACTCCAGTATGAGTAGTCATACTCAATGCCCGGTGCCAAAACTAGATAGTCGTAATCAATCGCACCGTGCGTCGTAATCACCTGCTGCGCCGACTTTTTAACATCGACTACCGTGGTATTGATATAGGTGTAGTTGTTTTCGCGCGCAGCCTGTAGGTAATCGTGAATCAGATACTCCATATCGATTGCACCGACCAGCCAGAGGTTACTGGTGGGTAGTGAAAAAAACTGGCTACGTTGCTCCAGCAAAATCACATCCATCTGCGGCGCGTTTTGTTTCATGTGTTTGGCCATAGAGAGTCCGGCCCATCCCCCGCCGACGACTACAACGCGCTCCGCATCCGATTTGGGTAGTAGCATCTTGATTTCGGGCTCAAGTTCGACAACATGCACAATAGGTTCGGGAATTTTTCTACTGCATCCGCTACCGACAAGCGCAAGCGTCGCGGCAATGGAAAGTTTGAGCAGTTCTCTACGGTTCATCATAAGGATTCTACAGCGTCGCCTCTAAAAAGTCACTGATAATATCATCCGGATTTTCAAGTCCGATAGAAATTCGAACCAATCCCTCGGAAATGCCCAAAAAACGTTGTGTTTGTACGTCAAAATCGCGGTAAATTGTTGAGGCCATGTGCAGTGCCAATGTGCGGCTGTCACCGACATTGGCTGTAAGTGTCGCCAGTTTCATTTTATTTAAAACACTATACGCTTTGGCTTTTGTACCAAAATCAATGCCAAGCAACGGCCCGCATCCGTTTGTAAACTGCGTAGTGTAACGTTCGCAATGCGGATGGTTCGGTAGTGAGGGGTGGTTTACATGTAAGCCTTTCTCATGAAGCGCCAATGCTACTTTTTGCACACTTGAGACCACACGCTCCATGCGTAGCGGCAAAGTCTCTAGCCCCAGCATCGTCAGATAGCTGCCAAACGCGTTGGCACTCATGCCAAAATCGCGCATTGCACGTTTTTTGGCATTGGCAATCAGTGCCGTTTTGCCCATTTTATCGATAAACTTGTGTATGTCTCGATAGCGCGCTGCTTTAAATTTGTCGTCGCTCTCATTAATGGCACGAAATACGACCGCCCCGCCAAGAGCCGATGCATTACCCGTAATAATTTTGGTTGTTGAATAGATCACAATATCCGCGCCGATACGCAACGGAGCGATACTGAGCGGCGTGACCGTATTATCCACCATCAAAACAATACCGTGTTGATTGGCGATATCCACGATGGCTTTGATATCGGGCAGTCGCATATTGGGATTGCCAACACTCTCCAAATAGATAATTTTGGTCGTATCATTAATGGCATTTTCAATCGCTTCAAGCTCATCGACGTCAAAAAATGTGCTCTCAACACCGAAACGGCGCAATGTCTCGTTAAAAAGCGCATAGGTGCCTCCAAAAAGCCCGCCGACACTGATAATCGTATCTCCCGCTGAAACAATCGACATCACTGCCAGTGTCGTCGCCGCCATACCCGAAGCGGTAACGACAGATCCGATACCGCCGTCCATCTTGGCTAAGATTGTTTCGAGTTGTGCTGATGTCGGATTGCCCATACGTGCATAAAATGCTTTTTGTATGCTTCCGCTAAAAATAGCTTCAGCACTCTCGCTATCACCATATCCAAACGATGCCGAATTGGCAATAACGGGTGAAACGGCTCCCTCTTTTTTCCCCAACTCCTGAACGAACAGGGTCGTAAACTCTTCAAAGCGGTTCATAACTCTACCTGTAATAAAATTAGCGCTATTATATCCACGTATGGAGCAACTTTGGCTAAACGTATCTTTGTAACCGCTACTAATACCGATATAGGTAAAACTTATGCTACTAAATTACTCTTGACCCACTATGCTTCGCTGGGATATCGTGTCGCCGCACTCAAACCCATTGAAACCGGTGTCGATACCTTACCTGCCGACGCTACCGTGCTTTTGGAGTTGATGCACACGCTTAATCCTCAAAGCCATACGTTACATATAAACGATATTACCCCCTTGCAATTTTCGCTTCCGGCGGCTCCTTATGTGGCCAATCATGCAAAGCCGATTGACCTCTCAGCGATTGATACGGCGCTGGAAAAACTTGAAGCGGTAGCGGATATTGTTATTATAGAAGGTGCCGGAGGAGTTTTAGTACCAATTGATCCTGATACTATGATAATTGATCTTATTGCACGTTATCAAGCCAAAGCGCTTCTTATCGGGCATTGCCGATTGGGGTGCATTAACGATATTTTGCTCAATATCCATCTGCTCAAAAGCCGAAACATCGCTTTTGAATGGGCACTCAATTGCCGTAACGCTGATAGTGCATTTAACGATGTCTCACGCCCTTACTTCCGTGATACTTTTAAAACATTTTTTACCCTGCAAAAGGATCTCAATAGCTTGAGTGAAGCCCTATTAAAGTAAAATACTCACACACAACATAAGGAGTGGCCATGCGGCATCTGATTCGTACCGACGACTTTAGTATCGAAGAGATTGACGCCCTTTTTGATGATGCCGAACGTTTTAGCGATGGCCGTTTTGAGCGTATTTTAAGTGATAAAGTCATCATCACTCTCTTTTTTGAAAACTCCACACGCACCAAAAGCTCTTTTGAAATCGCTGCCAAACGTCTGGGCGCTGAAGTCGTGCACCTTGACGTTGCCCGAAGCTCCACCAAAAAAGGCGAAACGCTCACCGATACTGCCGCAAATCTTGAAGCAATGGGACCCCATGCGATTATTATTCGTCATGCCAATGCAGGTGTGCCCAAAATTTTGTCTAAACATGCCAGCGCCGCCATTATCAACGCGGGTGATGGAGCTCATGCCCATCCCACACAAGCGCTTCTTGATCTTTTTACCATCAAACGCCATTTCGGTAACGTCAAAGACAAGCGCATCGCCATTGTCGGCGACATTAAAAACTCGCGTGTTGCCAATAGCAATATCGAACTGCTCACACGCTACGGTCTCGATGTCACTCTCGTTGCACCACCGCAATTTATGCCAAAAACCTCTCTCGCATCAACGGATACTCTAGCTGACGTGGTCAACGATGTCGATATCATCATGAGTCTGCGTACCCAAACTGAACGCCATAGCTATCCCATTTACGCTTCGCTCAAAGATTATGCGAGCGATTTTTGTATTAGTAAAAAGCTGGTGGGTGATCGTGACATTATCATAATGCACCCAGGCCCCGTTCACCGTAACATTGATATCGACGACGCCCTGCTTGACGACCCGCGCTCGAAAGTTTTAGAGCAGGTCAAAAACGGTGTATTGATTCGTATGGCCGTGCTTAAAAAACTTCTTGCATAGATGTTTGACACACTTTCAAAATTTGCCGTAGCCGGTACTCCCTTTTTGTTTTATACCGATTACAAAGGGAGTCAAGCACATGTTTATCCTCTTGATGAGCTTCATAAACACAATATCTCCTATACATTTAACGCACCTTATCGCCCACACCAAAGTGAGTTAATTAAATCACCCATAGCTTTTGAAACTTACAAAGCAAAATTTGATGCTTATATTGCAGAAATTAAACAAGGCAATACCTATTTAGGCAATCTTACCCAGCCTACAGCCGTAACATGTAAGCTGTCACTAAAAGAGATTTTCACTATTGCCAATGCGCCGTATAAACTTCTGGTTGAAGATAAATTTGTCTGTTTTTCACCTGAGCCCTTTATAAAAATCGAAAACAATACCATCCATACTTTTCCTATGAAAGGTACTATTGACGCCGCAATACCAAATGCCGCATCGCTACTACTTAATAATACTAAAGAGATGGCAGAGCATGTCATGATTGTTGATCTACTTCGTAATGATCTTAGTATTGTTTCAAACAATGTGACTGTGGAACGTTTTCGCTATATTGAAAAGATTGCCGCGGGTAATAAAGAACTCTTACATGTAAGCTCACATATAGTGGGAACACTAGCACCAAAATGGAAAAATAACTTAGGAGAAATTATTCGTAAACTTCTGCCTGCCGGGAGCATTAGCGGAACGCCAAAAAAGAAAACTGTAGAGATTCTTGAACAGATTGAGGAGTATGATAGAGGCTACTTTAGCGGTATTTTTGGAGTATTTAATGGCAAAACACTACAAAGTGCAGTAATGATACGATTTATTGAACAGAGTGATCAGGGATTGATTTATAAAAGCGGTGGCGGCATTACACTTGATAGTGACGTAAATGATGAATATAATGAGATGATTGATAAAATTTATATTCCATAATTGTTTATAGGAGAAAAATGAAATTACATTTCAAAAAAAAATATCTATTCTATTGGATTTTTAGCATTGTAATTCAACTACTTTTTCTTCCAACTTTATGTGGAGAAGGGATAAATAATGCCAAATTTATTATTGCGATATTTATTGATATACTCATTCCGCTAAGACTTATTTTTAAACACTCAAAAATTGAAGCCACAATATATTTGACAATACTATTAACATCATTTATATGGATACAATTTTTTGTTAGTATTTTAATGAAAGTATGAAAGAAAAAATCCAAAAGAACTAGGCGGCGACCTACATTTCCACTCTTGCAAAGAGCAGTATCATCAGCGAAGAGGGGCTTAGCTTCTGGGTTCGGGATGGGGCCAGGCGTTTCCCCCTCTCTATAGCCACCTAGACAATTGGGTTAAAGGCTCCGGTGAGCGTTTAACCCAATTGCTTGGAAGGTATTGGGGATATTTTTGTTAAAATCAACAGACAACTTCTTCATACATCATTCATATACGTGATACCCGTAAGCACGGCTTGCTGTGCGTGAGCCTGCTGCTGAAGCAAACTTAGCGTTAGCGTAGATAAATGGGCTTTGCTCATTTATCGTATTTAATATACTGAATAAGGCAGTAAACAACATGTGAATCGTTTGAAAAAAGACGAACGGACTATTAGTACTGGTCAGCTAAACATATTACTATGCGTACACACCCAGCCTATCAAGCATGTAGTCTTCATGCGTCCTTCAGGGATTGTTCATCTTGGAGTTGGCTTCCCGCTTAG
>JBNKLA010000119.1:0-13636 GCA_050292115.1 Sulfurimonadaceae bacterium
GCCCCTCGGAACCGCTGGGCAAGCGGAGGTTTCAAACCACCCTGAGGTGCTGAGTCTAAAAGGCTTGGTGCTGAGCGTCAGGGAAAAGGAGAAGCAAGACTTCTTCAGGTGGGTATCAAAGAGACGAACGCAAGTGAACCGTTGATGATGTCTCGAAACTTTATGATTGTGTCGAAACTGGGGATAACGTACTAACCTAGGATAACCTGTACGCCAGACTTGTAGGTGGTGCAGGGGCACACGGGGTGAAGACGGCGTGACTTTGATACAGGCTTTTATGCGGAACTTGGGAAGCTGTCGCTTCGATGCCAAGGGAGAAACACAAACGGAAGCCCCGTGAGTGTCTGAGTACCAAGGCGAAGCACAGTGGCGGAGCCGTTCGTAGTAGTGATGAAACCTCTGTAATGGAGGTGGAGCGAAGGGACGGCATCGTTTGGTCTTGAAATATCGACAACCGAAAGGTGAAAACCGTTAAGAGAAAGCAAACTGCTTTGCTTTTTCAGGTTTGGAACCGTAGGCTTTATGCGAAAGCATAGCCGAAGGAGACAAAAATCAGACAAAATCGTTTGCAATCAGTAAACGTCAGGTATGGGAGGCCTATAAAAAGGTCAAAGCCAACAAAGGAAGCGCAGGAGTCGATGGAATCGACTTTGAAGCGTTTGAATCCAATTTGGAAAACAATCTCTATAAACTTTACAACCGCATGGCATCAGGCAGCTATATGCCGCCACCGGTACTACAGGTAGAGATTCCAAAAAGTGATGGCGGGAAACGCAAACTCGGTATCCCGACAATCGCAGACCGTATCGCCCAGATGGTAGTCAAAATGTACTTAGAACCGGAACTAGAACACCATTTCCATCCCGATTCTTACGGCTACCGACCCAATAAGTCGGCACATCAGGCACTTGAAGTCACCCGTAAACGATGCTGGAACTACCCCTTTGTACTGGATATGGATATCAAGGGCTTCTTCGATAATATCGATCACGAACTGATGATGAAAGCACTTGAACACCATACCCAAACAAAATGGGTACTCACCTACATCAAACGGTGGCTCACTGCACCGGTACAAACCAAAGAGGGGTTAGAAGCAAGAGACAAAGGCACACCACAAGGTGGTGTCATCTCTCCACTGCTGGCCAATCTCTTCTTGCACTACGCCTTTGATTATTGGATGCAAAGACACTACCCAAAGGTGCCTTTTGAAAGATACGCCGACGATATTGTGTGCCACTGCGACAGTGAAGTACAAGCACAACAGCTTAAAGCCACACTGCAAGAGCGTATGCAAGCGTGTAAACTGCAACTGCATCCGCAAAAGACGAAGATTGTCTACTGCAAAAGTGAAAAACGTCAAGGAGATTACGAGAAGGTAAGTTTTGACTTTTTAGGATTCACTTTTCAGCCTAGGGTGCTGATGAACACGAAGACAAATCAACGATTCGTCGGATTTTATCCGGCTATCAGCACCAAGGCAGCCAAACAGATGCGCGCAGCGTTTCGTACATCCAAGGTACACCTGAGAAGCGATCTCTCTATAAAAGAGATTTCGGAATACTGGACACCGAAGATTCGTGGGTGGGTCAATTACTACGCCCACTTTAGCAAACACAAACTTCAAGATGTGATGCGCTATTTCGATCGGCGTCTGGAATGCTGGGCAAAACGCAAGTACAAGAACCTCAAACGGCGTCAGGGCAAAGCTAATAAATGGCTTAGCGCTCTGGCGAAACGCGAACCTTCACTTTTTCCGCACTGGCAACTGAAATACCAAACGATTAAACGATAGGAGCCGTATGACGCGAGAGTGTCACGTACGGTTCTGTGAGAGCCTAGAGGGGTGGTTCCTTTGGGCTACTCGACTTGTTTTACATGTAATGCCGCCAATGTATCTGCTCTCATCTTTCAACCTCGGAGGCGAAGTCTATAAAACCGATGTCGACACCGACAGATCACTGCTTTATGTCGCGACAGGAAGCTCTGGCGTGGTGATTCAAAATGTTAGCGATCCCTACAATACCTACACCGTTGCGCAGTATGATGATATTGATGGATTTGTTGATATTGTATCGCTTGCACTGAGCCCCGATAAAACGAAGCTTTATGCAATTGATAGCATACAAGGACGTATCATCGCATTGGATGTGAGTGAACCTACAGCCTATAACTATCTTGGAGAAGTGGCATTTGAAAATGGATCCGATCTTGTAGTCTCGCCGGATGGCAAGCACCTGTATGTTATCGGTTATGGGATTTTAGGTATTTTTGATGCATCTAATCTTTCAATGCTTGCAGATTATTCGATAAATGCGGATAACATTGCATTTGAAAATGAAAAACTGGTAACCGTCTATGAGACTGAATGCGATGAAATTACCTATTACGATAAACCGACCCTTTAAATCCTGCTAGCATTGATTGGCGTTGCGGAAATGTTCCATGGCTCGTTTTAGACAGTAGTGGCACGAAGGGATACGGTATTAAATATTCTGAGATTTGGGTAACAGATATGCAACATTTCGATGAATTTGGTGACCTTGAAGTACGCATGAGTTTTGAACTGTCAGGTTATGGCAGACATCTCGCACTCTCATCGGATGATAAATACCTTTATATCTCTAACGACACCGACGGAGTACAGATTGTGGGGTTTGAAAAATAAGCTACAATAGCGTTACATGTAAAGGATACGTATGGCGCTTGATCTTTCCGATACTCTTGTGGTTGGCATTTCGGCGACAGCACTTTTTGATCTTCAAAAAGCCGACAAACTTTTTAAAGAGGCGTATGCCAAAGACCCCGATCATGCCATTGAAGCGTATCGAAACTATATGCTTGAGCATGAAAATGAGGTGCTTGAAGCAGGCACGGGATATCCTCTTGTTGAAGCGTTACTTGGATTGAATCGTTATCAAAAAACGGGGGAAGCGCCATTGGTTGAAGTGGTGGTCATGTCGCAAAACAGTCCCGATACCGGTATGCAGGTTTTAAGTAGCATTCGCGCCAAAAAACTCTCGATTTCGCGTTCAGCTTTTACGGCGGGTGAGTCGGTGGTGGATTACCTTGATGCGTTTGATGTTGATCTGTTTTTGACCACCAAGGTCGAAGATGCGCAAAAGGTGATAGACGGTCGGGTCTGCGCCGCGGCGATTGTCAAAGCGCCGCCACAATCGCATACGGCTATTCCCGAGGAGCAGGTGCGTATTGCCTTTGACGGCGATGCGGTGCTGTTTGATGAGAGTAGCGAACTGGTGTATAAAACCGAAGGGTTAGAGCAGTTTCATGAACATGAAAACTCTAAACAAGATGTTCCGCTTCAAGAAGGACCATACGCTACATTGCTTAAAAAACTCTCAAGGCTACAAGAGCGGCTTCCGGTGCGGATTGAGTATTCACCCGTGCGCATTGCTTTGGTGACGGCACGCAACACTCCGGCAGAGATGCGGGTCATTAAAACACTGCGCCACTGGGGCGTTTATATTGATGAAGCATTTTTTTTAGGCGGCGTGGGCAAAGAGAAAGTGCTTAAAGCGTTTCGCCCTCATATCTTTTTTGACGATCAAGACGTGCATCTTGAAGGTGCTTCGCAGGTGGTGCCCTCTGGCAAAGTACCCTATGCGAGTGATTCGCGTTTAAAGCAACCCTAGGCTATAATTTTCCCTCAAATTTTTCTTACATGTAAGGATATGCCGTGAGCCAACCGTTAGAAAATATCGACGAGGTGCTAAAACAGCACAAACTCTCGCAACTCGATTATGCCCATATCAAAGAGATTTTGGGGCGTGAACCCAATCTTGTCGAGATCGGCATCTTCTCGGCGATGTGGTCGGAGCACTGTAGTTATAAATCGTCCAAAGTCCATCTTTCGGGCTTTCCTACCAAAGCGCCGTGGGTCATTCAAGGACCGGGCGAAAATGCCGGAGTTATCGATATCGGCGATGGCTACGCGGCGGTCTTTAAGATGGAGAGCCACAACCATCCCAGTTTTATTGAGCCGTACCAAGGCGCGGCTACGGGTGTCGGCGGCATTATGCGCGATGTCTTTACGATGGGCGCGCGTCCTGTAGCCAGCCTGAACTCGCTACGTTTTGGCAATGTGATGAACAACGATGAGACCAGCTCACATCAGCGCTATCTGGTACGCGGCGTGGTCGAGGGCATCGGCGGATACGGCAACTGCATGGGCGTGCCGACCATCGGCGGCGAGATCAGTTTTGATGAGTGCTACAACGGCAATATTTTGGTTAACGCCTTTAACCTCGGTATTGCCAAAAGCGATGAGATCTTTTACGGTCGCGCGGAGGGTATCGGCAATCCGGTCATTTATGTGGGTTCTAAAACCGGACGCGACGGTCTTGGCGGTGCGGTGATGAGTTCCGATGCCTTTACCGAGGAGTCTAAAAGCCTGCGCCCAACGGTGCAGGTGGGTGATCCGTTTACCGAAAAACTCTTGCTTGAGGCGTGTTTAGAGCTTTTTAAAACCGATCATGTCATCGGTATTCAAGATATGGGCGCGGCGGGTTTGACGTCGAGCTCTTTTGAGATGGCGGGGCGCTCAGGTAGCGGGATGATTATGCATCTCGATAAAGTTCCGGCGCGCGAAGAGGGGATGATGCCGTATGAATTTATGCTCTCAGAGTCTCAAGAGCGTATGCTAATCTGTGCTAAAAAGGGCAGTGAGCAGGCCATTATTGATATTTTTGAGAAGTGGGAGCTTGATGCGGCGGTGATCGGCGAAGTGACCGACACGGGCAGTATGGAGCTCTTTTGGCACGGCGAAAAAGTGGCCGATGTTCCGGTGGATCCGGTAAGCGAAGAGGCTCCGGTGTTAGAGCGCCCCATGACACGCCCTGCGTATCTGGATGATATTGTACATGTAAGCCTTGATGACTTTGAAACCCCAAGCAATCAAGAGGCGTTTGAGACGCTTATGTGCTCTATGGAAGTGGTGGATAAGGCGTGGGTCTATGAGCAGTATGACTCCATGGTGCAGACCAATACGGTCAAAAAAGGTGGAATGCTCGATGCGTCGGTGATTCGCGTCAAAGAGAATGGCCGCGCACTTGCGATGAGTAGCGACTGTAATGTGCGATTTTGCTATATCGACCCCAAAGGCGGCGCGGCGGCGGCGGTCATTGAAGCGGGGCGCAACGTGGCCATGAGCGGGGCGCGTCCGTTGGCCGTGACCGATTGCCTCAACTACGGCAATCCCGAAAACCCCGAAGTAATGTGGCAGTTTGGACAGGGGTGTCTGGGCATTAAAGAGGCGTGTGCGGCGCTGAGCACTCCGGTGATTGGCGGGAATGTGTCGCTGTATAACGAAACCAACGGCGTATCGGTATTTCCTACGCCATCCATTGCAACGGTGGGTGTGAATGAGGATCAAAACAGAGTGCTACTCAGCTCCTTTCAAAAAGAGGGGAATCTACTCTATCTGGTCGGTGAAACCCGCAGTGAATTTGGCGGATCGCTCTATATGAAAGAGATCTGCAACACGGTCGCGGGAACGCTTCCGCGCATTGACTACGAGGCGGAGTTGGCGCTTTGGGAGTTGGTGATTGAGGCCAATAAAAAAGGCTTACTGGCATCGGCAAAAGATTGTAGTAGCGGCGGCGTGGCGATTGCATTGGCTAAAATGTCGGCTACCAGCGGATTGCCGTGTGACGTTACTTTACATGTAGAGGATAAACGCGATATTTTTGCCGAGTCGATGGCGCGTGCGGTGATTGAAGTGGCTTCTGAAAATGCCGAAGCGTTTGAGGCAATGCTAGGTGATTTGGCGTCTGAAAAGATCGGAAAGGTCGGTGGATTTGGCTTTACATGTAACGATGTTTCGTTAAGCCAAAATGAGCTTGAAGATGCGTATTTCAACACCTTTAAGCGTGTTGTCGAACAGGATATTTGATTTTTTGACGGGTACGGTTTGAAATAATTTTCTGCTATAATCTTTACATCTCGGGTGGGAGAAAAAGATGCAGTTTCATTATAACGTACTCATAGTCGATGATGTTGCAGAAAATATTCAGGTCGCAATGAATATTTTAAAAGAGGAAAATTACGAATTTTCTTATGCAACTTCGGGTGAAATGGCTCTGAAATTAATTGAGCAAAATAGTTTTGATATTATTTTACTTGATATTATGATGACCGGAATTGACGGTTATGAAGTATGCCGCAGTATCCGTGCTAATGAACGCACTAAAGAGATCCCCGTTATTTTCCTCACCGCAAAGTCTGATGTTGATTCTCTGACTAAAGCATTCAATGTCGGAGGTATGGATTATATTACCAAACCGTTTCATGCCGATGAACTCTTAAGCCGCGTACGAACCCATCTTGAACTTTACCATGCCAAAGAGTTGCTAAGACATCACAACATATCGCTAAAAATGAAGCTTGAGTATGAATCTACCCGTTTGCACAGTGAACTCGAAGCGACTCAAAAAGAGATGATTTTTGTACTAACGGAACTGATGGAGTCTACGTCGGATGAGACGGGAAAACATATTCGGCGCGTGGCAGAGTGTTCGCGTCTGTTGGCACACTATCACCGCAGTCTTAGCGAAGATGACGCTGAAGTGATTTATCACGCTTCGCCGATGCATGACATTGGAAAAATAGCGGTTCCTAAAACGATTTTGCATAAACCGGATAAATTAACGGCTGAAGAGTTTGAGATTATGAAAACACATACTACGAAAGCACACGATTTTTTAAGCACTTCAAAACGCAAAATCATGAAAGCCGCAGATACAATCGCGTATGAACACCATGAACGGTGGGACGGCGAAGGCTACCCGCGCAAACTTAAAGGCGAAGCGATCAATCTATATGCCCGAATCGTTGCGATTGCCGATGTTTTTGATGCGTTGACCCATAAACGGGTCTATAAAGAGCCGTGGCATATTGAGGACGCAGTCGATTATATTGTTTCAAACAGCGCCAAGCAGTTTGATCCGTATCTTGTAGAGCTTTTTGAGGCTCATATTGATGAATTTATTTCCATCTCAAAACTTTAGAGCACTTTTTCTACTTTTTTTTTGGGTCTGTACGCTTGCGGCGGATACGACGGTTTTTACTTCTGAAGAGAAAGCATGGATCAAAGCGCATCCTGTGATAACACTGGGAGCCGATCACAGCTGGCCTCCGTATGACTTTATAGATAAAAACGGTAAGCACGGTGGAATATCAGAGGAGTTTTTAGCACAGATTTCACAACAAAGCGGCTTGAAATTCACTATCAAATCGGGCGTATGGTCTGACGTGATGGATCAGATGAAACGCGGTGAGCTTGATGGTCTTGCATGTGCGGTCAAAACTAAAGAGCGTGAAGCGTTTTTATCGTTTAGTGAGCCGTACGCTTCAATGCCCTTGGCTATTGTGACCCGAAGCGATCGCGATGATATTCATACCATGGAGGATCTTCTTACAAAGCGCGTTGCAATCAATAAAGGTTCCTATCTGCATGAATGGTTGCAACAGCAATATCCTGATATTAAGCTCTATTTGACCCACTCAAACGATGCTGCGTTAGAAGCCGTGTCGTTTTCACAGGCAGATGCGTATATCGGCAATATTGCCGTGGCAACGTATGTAATGCATGAGAATTTTTTAACCAATCTTAAAGTCGTAAGCAGTGTTTCGGGTATGCAAACGGATGTCTCCATAGCTATCGACAAAAAGAGTCCCATACTGTTTTCCATAATAGAAAAATCGTTAAAGCGTATCACTGAAAAAGAGCGTAGTGCGATACTGAAAAAGTGGTATAAAGTCTCCTCAAAATATTTTGAAGAAGCGTCAACAATAGTTTTGAGCGAGGAGGAACGTGCATGGATTTTAAATAATCCGATAGTACGAATTGGTGCCGAAAAAGCGTGGGCACCGTTTTATTTTGAAGATGCCGATGGACGTTACAAAGGAATTTCTAATGACTATATTGATCTGATTTCTCAAAAAACAGGGCTAAAGTTTATCTATACTCTTGATACTTGGGAGAAAACGCTCGAAAATTTAAAGGCGGGTCGCGTTGATTTGGTACATGCGATGTTTTATACCCAAGAGCGGGCACAAACGTATCGTTTGACGCCGGATTATTATCAGCTCATTAACTACTTTTTTGCCCGAGAAGACGTAACGCTGCAATCACTGGAGGATATTAACGCTCAAACGGTAGCGGTTGTAAAGGGGTACGCGTCGGTAGAGTTGCTTAAAAAACATTTCCCCAAAGCCAAACTACTCTATGTCGATACGTTGATTGAAGCTATCGATGCCGTTTTACAAAAGCGTGCCACATTACTGTTTGATGCGTATGCGCCTTTGGCATACACTCTGAAAAAAGAGGGCATTACCACGATCATACCCTTTCACTCATTTCGAAACGCTGGTATCCAAAAGCTTTGCATGGGAGTAAACCGCAATAAGCCAATGCTGGCTTCGATTCTTTCTAAAGCGCTTCATTCATTAAATCAATCCGAGCACGATACCATTCAAAATCGTTGGATCAAACATGTTTTTGCAACAGAGAAGATGGCGTTGTCGTTCAATCAAAAAGAGCGTGAATGGATGGTGAAACACCCTGAAATAAGCTACAGCGAAGTCAACTGGGAACCGATGTCAATCGTTCAAGGCTCTACGATGCAGGGAATCTTGCGTGATTATCTCGATATTATAGCAAAGCGCACGGGGATGGCGTTTCGCTATGTGCCCTCAAACTCATGGCCTGAAGTATTGAACAAGTTTGAGAAAGAGACGATTGGCATGGTGCCGGGTATCGGTAAAAACGAATACGAATCCGGTTTGGGGTTGACAACGCAAACATTTGCGACGTTTCCTTTTGTGTTAGTGACGCAAAAGGATAAGCCTTACATTGCAAATATTGATGAAATGGAGCGTGAAAAACGCGTGATAGCCGTTCCTAAATACTGGAGTAGCTATAACTATTTGGTGACGCAAAAACCCAATGTTAAAATTATTGAAACCAAAGATGCCCGTGAAGCGCTTGAATTGGTATCGCGCGGTGAAGCATACGCCTTTTTAGGTCACATGGCGATTGCAATGCACAATATTGCCACATACTACCCCGATACTCTCTATATTGCAGGAACGATCGATTTTGAGTTTAAACATCAGATGTTGATACAGCGTAGTGAGCCTCTGCTTGTGGACATAATTAACAAGGTGCTTAATAGTATTAGCGAAGATGAACGCCATGCTATTAGGCAGAAGTGGATTCAAATATCGGTCAAAAAGGCGGTAGATTATACGTTTTTATGGAAATATGCTGTTGGCGTCGGGCTGGTTTTTCTATTTTTTCTTTACTGGACTCGAAAGTTGGCGCATCTCAATACTGAACTTGCACGTGCCAAAGAGCGCGCAGAGCAGGCAAATCGTGCAAAATCCGTATTCTTGGCCAATATGAGCCATGAGATCCGAACCCCTATGAATGCCATCATAGGCTTTACCGAACTGCTCTCAGATCAGCTTGAAGAGCCGAGGCTTAAATCGTATGTGAAAACAATCCGTTCGGCGGGGCAGTCGCTTTTGATGCTGATTAATGATATTCTTGATCTTTCCAAGATTGAAGCAGGTAAGCTAACGCTTCAAAAACGCCCTACAAATGTGTACGATCTGGTGCAAGAAGTCGCATCGATTTTTATGATGAACGTACGCTCTAAAGGTTTGGATTTATGGGTTGATATCGATCCTGATTTGCCGGCGAGTTTACTGGTTGATGATATTCGTTTAAGACAGGTACTTGTGAATCTACTCGGTAACGCCGTTAAGTTCACAGATAGCGGCTATATCAAACTTGGTGTGGTCGTTAAAACAGTTGATGAGCATTTGAGCAAAGTTGATCTTGAAATCATTGTTGAAGATACGGGTATAGGGATTGCCAAAGCGCAGCGTGAAACAATATTTGAAGACTTTTCGCAACAAGAGGGACAGGATCAACGCAAATTCGGCGGTACGGGACTGGGTCTAGGTATTTCCAAGCGTCTTATTGAAATGATGGACGGTTTTATCACGCTTGAGAGTGTGCTTGGAGAGGGCAGTACGTTTACACTGCATCTCAATCACATTGATATTGCTTCGGTTCAGGAAAAACCCAAATCTGAAAATGACAAAGCAGAGGGTGAAATCAGGTTTTTGCCCTCTAAAATATTGGTTGTTGATGATGTCGCAGATAACCGTGAGCTACTATTGCAGCATTTTAGATCAAGCGTTTTTGAAGTACTCAGTGCTTCTAACGGTCTTGAAGCCGTCGCGTGTTTTGAAAATGAGAAACCGGATCTGATTCTTATGGATATCCGTATGCCTAAAATGGATGGTTATGAAGCCGCGTCGCGTATTAAAGCGCAATCTAATGTTCCGATTGTGGCACTCACGGCATCGATTATGCAAGATGACGAGGAGCGGATTAAGCGCAAAGATTTCGACGGCTTTTTACGAAAACCGGTACTGCAACGCGAACTTTTTGAGGAATTAGCGCGTTTTTTACCTCATGAAATAGTCTCTAAAACAGTACATGTAAAGCCGTTTGAGCTCTCAGAAAACGCAAAGAAAAATCTTAATGTCATTATAGAGACGCTCTACCAAGAGATTGCGCCGCTACGTGAGCGTTTGATGCAGACAAATAACATTTCGGAAATGAAAGTTTTGATAGAAAAGCTTGAAGCACTCTCACAACGTTACGATGTTGAAGTAATAGCCGAATATGCCAAAAAGTTGCACGAAGCGGTAGATCTGTTTGACATTACCGCTATTGGGATATTGATGCATGATTTTGATGGCATGGTGAGTGCGCTTGAACAAGAGTTATAGCCTCAACCGTAATCAAGTCGCGGCCTGATAAAATGGCGTAATTTTTTTAAGGAGTGCTTATGAAGCGTGCGCTACTTAGCGTCAGCGACAAAAGCGGCATTGTCGAATTTGCCAAAGCATTGGTGGCCCAAGGTTATGAGATCGTCTCAACGGGCGGCACCTACAAAATGATCAAAGACTCAGGCATTGATGCCATTGAGATTGATGAAGTGACAAAATTTCCCGAAATGCTTGACGGTCGTGTCAAAACCCTCAACCCCTTCGTACACGGCGGCATTTTGTACCGTCGTGATCTGCAAAGTCACCGTGACACGGTTGAAGAGCACGGCATTGTGGGAATCGATCTGGTCTGTGTGAACCTCTATCCGTTTAAAGCCACGATTGCGCGTACGGACGATTTTGACGAGATTATCGAAAACATCGATATTGGAGGCCCCGCCATGGTGCGCTCTGCGGCCAAAAACTTTAACGATGTCATGATTGTTACCGACCCCAGTGATTATGATGATGTCTTACATGTAATCCAAAGCGGTAGCAACAGCATTGAATACCGCAGAAGCCTGATGATTAAAGCCTATGAGCACACCGCGGCGTACGATGGAATGATTGCCAACTATATGAATGCGCGCTTTAACAATGGATTTGGCGATAAGCAGTTTATCACAGGCACCAAGGTGATGGATACGCGTTATGGCGAGAACCCGCATCAAAAAGGTGCGCTCTATGAGTTTGATGAGTACTTTACATGTAACTTTAAAACGCTCAAAGGCGAGGCGAGTTTTAACAATATGGGCGACATTAACGGTGCGGTCAAAATTGCCGCGGCGTTTGGTGAGGAGAGTGCGGTTTGTATTGTCAAGCATGGCAATCCGTGCGGCTTTGCGATACGTGATAATCTGCTAGATGCTTACATTGAGGCGCTTAAATGCGATCCGGTTTCGGCATTTGGCGGTGTTGTCGCGGTGAACGGCGTGGTCGATAAAGCGTTGGCCGAGAAGATGAACGAGATCTTTTTAGAGGTGATTATTGCCGGACGCATTACTCCTGAAGCGCAGGCTGTTTTTGAAGCCAAAAAGCGCATTAAACTGTTTGAATACGGAAGCGATCGCATCGTACTGGCTAACGATGCCAAAGATTTTAAACATATTGACGGTGGGTTTATCTATCAAGATGGCGACAAAGTAGGTGAGAACGAAATTGCAGACTCCGAGCTAAAAACCAAACGCGCCGCAAGTGAGCAGGAGCTCAAAGATGCGGAGATTGCGTGGAAAGTAGCCAGTCTAACCAAATCTAACTGTGTCGTGTATGTTAAAAATAGCGCAATGGTTGCCGTGGGCATGGGCATGACCTCGCGCGTAGATTCGGCGCGTTGCGCGCTTAAAAAAGCCGAAGAGATGGAGCTTGACGTGACCGGTTCCGCGCTGGCGAGCGAAGCGTTTTTTCCGTTTAGAGACTCCATCGACGCGGCAGCGGTAGCGGGGGTGAAAACGGTTATTGAGCCTGGCGGATCGATTCGTGATGATGAGGTCATCGCCGCGGCTGATGAATACGGCATGGCACTGTACTTTACGGGAGTACGCCACTTTTTGCACTAACTGTGCATCATTTGAATAAAGACATCAATGAGATCGATGTCAAGTTCATGTCGCATTTCGATTTTCATTAAGTAGAGTGCATCATAAGAGGAGAGCGCAGTTTTGTATGAGCGTCGGGTTGTTAATGCGTCAAAAATATCGCAGACGCTTATAATACGGGCATAAAGCAAGATTCGCTTTCCAAAGAGTCTATCGGGGTATCCTTCTCCATTGAGTTTTTCGTGATGATGGAGTATGCCATCGAGAATTTTTGCATTCTTAATACCGATATCCAGCGCAATCATGTATCCGTGTCGGGGATGCATCTTCATGATTTCAAACTCATCAAGGGTGAGTTTACTCTCTTTATTAACAATATCGCTACGAATTTTACTTTTACCAAGATCATGCAACAGCGCCGCTTGGCCTAATTCAAGAAGCTGTTCTTTGTTTAGGCTCAGTTCAGCTCCCAGACAGAGGGCATAAATACTAACATTGAGTGAATGGGTGTGGGTGTAATAGTCGTATGAAATCACTTTGATATAAGATGAGATAATGTCATCTTTGTACAAAATACTTTCAAGTACCGGAGTAATAACGGCTTTGGTGCGCTCTACGTTTTTGAGTCCTTCGGAATTTTCATAAAGGGTATGAACAATCTCTGTCGCGGCCGCGTAGATTACCTCTGTTTTTTCATCAATCGTCAATGTTTCGTTTTGGAGAATGGTCTGAATATGCTGTTCAACAAACTTTTCATACAAACTTTTTTCAAAATTAGCGGCATAAAGCTTTTTGGCGAGTTTGACAAGCTTATAAAGCTCTTCGTCAATAATGGTGTCGCCTTGAATATAGAGTTCAATCTGCTCTGTAGCGGAGTATATATAAAGAGAGAAGTCAATATAGTCACCTACATGTAAAAGACGTTTGTCCACGAGAAAGTATGTTTCCAGTGGGTGTGGAACCTTTGGCATGTAGTGTTGACGAATTCTCTTCATTATAGAGTTCCAATTATCAATAGTTCATAACTATTTTATTTAAACTATGGTTTAATATTGCTTATTAGCGTAGTTTATAGTTTTTGGACAATCTCTTTTATGTAAGCCCCAAGTAAACCCCGCCATGCGAACAGCAATAAGAAGCCTTAACAAGGCTTAAAATAGGGAGTTTAACAAGCTTTTCTTAACAACTATTATACCAATAAACGCTAAAATAGTTACATGTATAAAGAGGCGATC